>NZ_QGSZ01000343.1 GCF_003857055.1 Micromonospora inaquosa
GTCCACGCCTCCGGCTCCCCCCACACCCCCGGCTCCGCCGGTGCGACCGTCCGCGCCAGGTTCGGCGGCGGCTCCGCCGCAGAGCCCGCTGGGCGTGCAGGTCACCACCGGCGACGTCACCCTCAGCGAGACGTACTGGAACCTGCCGAGTACGGCGGCCACCCTGCAGGTCACGGTTCACAACACGGGCACCGCCACGCAGCGGATCCGACTCTCGTACACCCTGCCCGTCGGGCTGACCGACGGCGGCACGAGGGGCTGCGCCGCCGCCGGTCGTGCTGGTGCGTACCGCTGTGGGGCCTGGACCGCGGGGGCGGGCGCCCGGTTCAGCACAGTGCTGCGCCTACAGGTCGCTGGCACGGCGTGGAAGCAGATGCCGCTCAGCGGGTCCGTCCAGGTCATCGCGGACGTGCCGGGACTGGCCGGGGAGGCCACCGACGACCAGGGCTTCGCGGTGCTCTTCCCACCCGGGCCGCCGGTGCCCGGGATCGCGCTCGACGCCGACGAGGTGGTTTTCGACATCAGCGGCAGCCCCGGCACCCTCACACTCCGGCTGGGCAACACCGGCACGGTGGACGCCGCCGGCCGGGTCGAGGTCGCCCTGCCGACCGGGGTGACCGTGCCGAGCCCGCCACTCGGCTGCGTGGCGGTCGACCTGGCGCATACCCGCTGCGACGCCGGCCTGGTGTTGGCGGGCACTACCGCCGAGGTGCGGCTGCCGGTGGAGGCGACGCCGCAGGCCCAGCGGGAAGCGCCCTTGTCCGGTGCCGTGATCGGTCAACTCGATCCACGCAGCGGCCCGACCCGTCGGGTGCAGATGAGCTTCCGGATCACCGCGGCGGCCGCCCTGGCCACGCCGGTGGTCTCGCCGCCCGCGCCGACCGGCTCGCAAGGCGTACTCCCGGCCGGTGCCGCGACCCGAGACGGCGGGTTGACCTCGGTGCAGCGCACCGCGGTCATCCTGATCGTGGTCTCCACGCTGCTGGTGGTGCTGGCCCTCACGCTGGCCACGACCTCGCTGCGCCGCCGGTTCGCCGGCCCGCCGCCCGAGCCCGCGCCGAGTCCCGCCGACTGATCGACGGAGTACCCCGGCACCGCCCGGCCGGGGTCGTCGGCGCGACCGGGTGGTGATCTGAATTACGGCGGGCGGTGCGTAATACCGCAAAGGTGGGCATTTTTCACCAGTGTCTGGTCCCAGTCGGCGGACCTCCGGCGATAGTTAGGGCTCCCTTAGACGTAGGCTCTCAGGTGAGGAACGACAGCGGCCGGACCAGCCTGGAGCGGTGCGGTGAAGCGTTGCGTCAAGGAGGTTCCGTGGCCGGGCAAGCCCCGCAGTCGCGAACGAAGGTGGCACAGTGACCAAGCAGATCCGTCAACTCGACCGGGTCGTCATCCGGTTCGCCGGTGACTCCGGCGACGGCATGCAGCTGACCGGCGACCGGTTCACCTCGGAGACGGCGCAGCTCGGCAACGACATCTCCACACTGCCAAACTTTCCCGCCGAGATCCGGGCGCCCGCCGGCACCCTGCCGGGCGTGTCGAGCTTCCAGGTGCACTTCGCCGACTACGACATCCTCACGCCGGGCGACGCGCCCAACGTGCTGGTGGCGATGAACCCGGCGGCGCTCAAGGCCAACCTGGCCGACCTGCCGCGCGGCGCGGACATCATCGTCAACACCGACGAGTTCACCAAGCGCAACCTCGCCAAGGTCGGTTACCAGACCAGCCCACTGGACGACGACTCGCTCGCCGGCTACGTCGTGCACCCCGTGGCGTTGACCTCGATGACGGTCGGCGCGCTCGCCGCCCACCAGGTGTCCAAGAAGGACGCCGAGCGGTCGAAGAACATGTTCGCGCTCGGCCTGCTCTCCTGGATGTACTCCCGGCCCTTCGAGTCGACGCTGCGCTTCCTGGAGCGCAAGTTCGCGGCCCGCCCGGAGCTGGTCGCCGCGAACGTCGCCGCCTTCAAGGCCGGCTGGAACTTCGGCGAGACCACCGAGGACTTCGCGGTCCGCTACGAGGTCAAGCCGGCGAAGATGCAGCCGGGCACGTACCGCAACATCACCGGCAACGCGGCCCTCTCGCTGGGGCTGGTCGCCGCCGGGGTCCGCTCCGGGCTGCCGGTCTTCCTCGGCGCGTACCCGATCACGCCCGCGTCGGACATCCTGCACGAGCTGAGCAAGCACAAGCGCTTCGGCGTGCTCACCGTGCAGGCCGAGGACGAGATCGCCGCCGTCGGAGCCGCACTGGGCGCCTCTTACGGCGGGTCGCTCGGTGTGACCACCACCAGCGGCCCCGGCGTGGCACTCAAGAGCGAGACGATCTCGCTCGCGGTGGCGCTGGAGCTGCCGCTGGTGATCGTGGACGTGCAGCGCGCCGGCCCGTCGACCGGCATGCCGACCAAGACCGAGCAGGCCGACCTCAACATGGCGCTCTACGGTCGGCACGGCGAGGCGCCGGTCGCGGTGATCGCGCCCCGGTCACCGTCGGACTGCTTCTTCGCGGCGCTGGAGGCGGCCCGGATCGCGCTGACCTACCGCACCCCGGTGATCCTGCTGTCCGACAACTACGTCGCCAACGGATCCGAGCCGTGGCTGCTGCCCGACGTCGAGTCGCTGCCCGACCTGCGGGTCGAGTTCGCCACCAAGCCCAACGGTGAGGACGGCACCACCTTCCTGCCCTACCTGCGTGACCCGGAGACCCTGGCCCGACCGTGGGCGATCCCCGGCACGGCAGGCCTGGAGCACCGGATCGGCGGTCTGGAGAAGGCCGACAAGACCGGCGACATCTCCTACGACCCGGCCAACCACGACTTCATGGTGCGCACCCGGGCCGCCCGGATCGAAACTATCCCGGTGCCGGACATCGAGGTGGAGGACCCGGACGGCGACGCTCGGGTGCTGGTCCTCGGCTGGGGCTCGACGTACGGGCCGATCGGCGCGGCGTGCCGCGGCGTCCGCCAGCGCGGCCTCTCCATCGCCCAGGCACACCTGCGGCACCTGGCGCCGATGCCGGCCAACCTCGGTGAGGTGCTGCGCTCGTACGACAAGGTGGTCATCCCGGAGATGAACCTGGGCCAGCTCGCCCATGTCATCCGGGCCCGCTACCTGGTCGACGCGATCAGCTACAACCAGGTCCGCGGCCTTCCGTTCACGGCCGCCGAGCTGGAGACGACGCTGGAAGAGGTGCTGAAGAATGTCTGAGCCTGTGGCCGTCAAGCTCACCGCCAAGGACTTCAAGTCCGACCAGGAGGTGCGCTGGTGCCCCGGCTGCGGTGACTACGCGATCCTGGCGGCCATCCAGCAGTTCATGCCGGAGCTGAACATCCCCCGGGAACGCACCGTCTTCGTCTCCGGGATTGGCTGCTCGTCCCGTTTCCCGTACTACATGAACACGTACGGGATGCACTCGATCCACGGTCGGGCCCCGGCGATCGCGACCGGCCTGTCGGTGTCCCGGCCGGACCTGTCGGTCTGGGTGGTCACCGGCGACGGTGACGCGCTCTCCATCGGTGGCAACCATCTGATCCACGCGCTGCGACGCAACGTCAACCTCAAGATCCTGCTGTTCAACAACCGGATCTACGGTCTGACCAAGGGTCAGTATTCCCCGACGTCCGAGGTCGGCAAGATCACCAAGTCGACGCCGGCCGGCTCGGCGGACGCCCCGTTCAACCCGCTCTCGCTCGCCCTCGGCGCGGAGGCCAGCTTCGTCGGCCGGACCATCGACTCCGACCGCAAGCACCTGCAGTCGGTGCTGCGCGCCGCAGCGGAGCACGAGGGCTCGGCCTTCGTGGAGATCTACCAGAACTGCAACATCTTCAACGATGGGGCGTTCGAACAGCTCAAGGACCCGTCCACCCGGGACGACTACCTGATCCGCCTGGAGCACGGGCAGCCGATCACCTTCGGTGCCGACGGGCGGTTCTGCGTGGTGCACCCGCCGGGCGGCTTCGGCCTGGAGGTCCGGGACACCAGTTCGGTCCGCCCGGAGGAGATCGTCGTGCACGACGCGACGGTGACCGACCCGGCGTACGCCTTCGCGCTGTCCCGGCTGCCCGGTCTGGATCTGCGCAACACGCCGATCGGGGTGTTCCGCTCGGTGGACCGACCGTCCTACGACAGTGTGGTGCAGGGTCAGCTCGCGGCCGCCAAGGCGAAGGTCACCGAGACCCCCGAGCAGCAACTCGCCGGCCTGCTGGGCAGCGGCGACACCTGGACGATCATCTGATCGTGCGACAACGGGAAGGGCCCGCAACCGATTGGTTGCGGGCCCTTCCTTTTCGTTACCGCTGCTGGAACAACCGGATCAGAAGACCAGGTTGAAGCCACCCCAGCCGGTGCCGACGACCTTGCCGCTCGAGTCGATCCACTGGCCGTAGCCGTTGGTCGTGTAGAGCCGCATGTCGCCCTTGCTGTTGACGCCCAACATGTCCACCATGTTGTCGCCGCTCCAGTCGCCCGGAACGATGATGTTCTTGAAGCCCTGCCAGCCGGTACCGATCTTGGTGCCGAGCGGGTTGGTCCAGCCGCCTTTGCTGTCGGACTGGTACAGCTTCAGGTCGCCGGTCGAGGTGCGACCGATCAGCACCTCACGCCCGTCGCCCTTCCAGGCCCCGGGGGTGAGGAACAGGTTGAAGCCGTTCCAGCCGATACCGATCTTGGTGCCGAGCGGGTTCTCCCAGCCGCCCGCACCATTGCTGGTGTAGCGGATCAGGTCGCCGTTGGTCTTGCGCACCAGAAGGCTCGGCCGGTTGTTGCCCAGCCAGTTGTTCGTCACCATGAGCGCGGTGAAGCCCTGCCACCCGGTGCCGATCTTCTTTGCACCCCCGACGAATTCGCCCTTGCCATCGGTGTCGTAGATGAACAGATCACCGTTGGGCTTCATCGCCATGATGGACGGCTTCTTGTCGCCCTTCCAGTTGTAGACCCGGAAGACCCGGCTGTAGATGCCCCAACCGTTGCCGATCTTCTTGCTCAGGTAGAAGCCGCCGAGGCTGTTGTTGGCGAAGCCACTGCCCATGTACAGGCGGAGGTTGCCGGCGCTGTCACGCGTCAGCAGGTCCGAGTGACCATCGCCGGTCCAGTCCGCGTTGATCAGCGGCGGACGGGTCAGGTCCGCCTTGATCGAGTTGGCGTAGTAGCTCAGCCGCTCGTAGTAACCGGCGTACGAGCCACACGGCCGGAAGCCCCAGTCGGTGATGCCGACCTGGACCCCGTTGACAAGCAGCGGACCACCCGAGTCGCCCGAGCAGGTGTCACTGCTCGGCAGGGAGGGCGTGCCCGAGCCCGCGCAGATCATCCGGTTGGCGTCGTAGAGCCCCGGCGCGGCGCAGTCGGCGTTCGACCGCATCGCCACAGTGGCCTTGCGCAGCCGGCTGTCGGGGAACTCGTCATCCGAGGAGGTGATGCCGAAGCCCGCGATCTGGGCCGAGGTGCCGGCCGCGTACGGCTTCTGGTCGCCCTGGGCGCTCAGCGACACCGGCTTGTATTCGCTGGGCAGGTTCTGCTTGAGCGTGAGGACCGAGACGTCGTCCAGGATCGGCGCGTCCGGGTCCTTGTACTGCTGGGCGATGTTCCAGCCCGGGTGGGTCCAGGTCGAGCCGACCTCGGCGACGAAGCCGCTGCCGCCCACGATCTGGCCGTTGCTGTCGACCAGCCGGTCGTTGCCGGCGATGACCCGGGTGGTGCCGGGACCGTCGGCGGTGCAGTGCGCGGCCGTCAGCACCTTGTTGGGGGCGATGATCGTGCCGGTGCACCAGTACCAGTAGAAGATGCCTTCGAACTGGAGCGTGGTGACGACGCCAACGATGTACGGGAACTCCGAGGCGCTCGCGAGGTTGCCCGCGAAGATCTTCGGAGTAGCGCCGGTGCCGGACTGGAACCGGCGGCCCTTGGCACCCGGCGCGGGAAGAGCGAGCTTTCCCTTGTGGAGGTTGCGCAGCTTGCTCTCTTGGCCGGTGCGTGAAGCACCGGTCACCGCGTTGAACACGCCGTCCCCCGCGGGGGCGGCCTGAGCTGCCGTCGCGGGCACGAACGCCGCCACGCCGAGGAGAGCGAGGCTCGCCACGGCCCCGGCGGCCCATCGCCGTCGAGTTCCTGCGGATGTTGCCACTTCAGCCACTGATTGTTTCCCGTCGTTCGACTACGAGGCGCTCGGAACTGCCCGGGATGCCCTGCGTGGGACGCGACGGGTGAACGACAAGCCACACCGGGCGGATTCGCCCGGATCTGAAGATTTTCCCCGTCGTGCCTGCGCCAACGACGCTGCGCCGACAAGTCCCGGCAGCGACACCCATTGACAGCTCTAAGCGGGGACACCGTAGCAAGGGTTCGATCGGGAAGCTGCCCGGTAACGAGTTTTCTCCATGATCCGCAATCGGACCGCGACGAGCCGAGGGGGTCAGCGCAGCCACGACCCGTCCGGACGGGCTGCGGCCTCCAGCCGCCCGGTGTTCAAAACTGGATGTCCCGAGCCGGAGGGTGGCCGTCTGGTGTGGAACGACCACCCTCCGTCGCGATGAGGGGGCCAGCGGTCAGCGGGCGGTGCCGGCCGACGGCCAGAGGTTGTCGATTTCCTTCTCGGCCCGCGCGAGGCTCGCCTCGTGCAGCGGGATCAGTTCGGCCATCGCCGGCACCGACGGTGCCAGGGTCAGCTCGGCGCTGATGAAGCGCGGCTGCATGCCGGTCAGCGACAGGCCGTGCGGGAGCCACGGCTCCGCGTGGTCCCAGCCGTTGCGCGGGGCGCCCTCGCCGTATCCGCCGCCTCGGGTGGCCAGCACCACGAACTCGCGCCCGCCGAGCAGGCCCTCCTGCGTCGTGGGGTCGTACGCCAGCCCAGGAACGATCAGGTGATCAACCCAGGACTTGACGCTGCTGGGCGCGCCGTAGTTGTAGAGCGGCAGCCCGAGCAGCACCACGTCGGCCTGCTTCACCTCGTTGACCAACCGCCCGCTGAGCTCCCAGGAGTCGCGCTGGGCCGGCGTGTGCTGGTCTGGAGGCGTCATCCGCGCCAACCCGCCGGCCGCGTCCAGGTGTGGCAGCGGTTCGGCGCCCAGATCTCGGTAGGTCACCGTGCCGTCCGGGTGGGCCGCGCGCCACGCGTCGACCGCGCGGGCGGTGAGGCGCCGGCTGACCGACCAGTCACCACGGATGCTCGAATCAATATGCAGCAGATGCATTGTTCCTCCATCAGGAATCGTCTGTGCTGCATCAACCATTTATGGTAGGCCGATGTTCCTGCAGATCGGTAGACTGGGTCACATGTCCGCGCAGCCGCTCGACTCCGCAGAGCATCGCTCGGGCGCCCTCCTGGACCATCTGGCGCGGCGGATGCGCCTGCGGTCGGAGTCGGTGCTGGCGCCGCTGGGGCTACGCCCCCGGCACCTGGTCGCGCTCACCGTGCTGCGGGCCGGCGGCGACACCGGCCAACAGGCCCTCGCCACCATCCTGGAGATGGACAGCACCAACATCGTCGGGCTGCTCAACGAACTCGAAGCGAAGCAGCTGATTGAGCGGCGGCGATCCCCCGAGGACCGCCGCCGACACGTCGTCGAACTCACCAAAGATGGGGCAAAACGCCTCAGCGAGGCCGAATGCGCCCTCGCCAGCGCCGAGGACGAGGTGCTGGGCGCGCTGGATCACGCCGAGCGGGAGACCCTCTACGAGCTGCTCAGCCGGGCCGCCACGGGCACGTCGATCAACTGCGCCGAGACGATCTGCGTCACCAACGACGCCTGCCGATGCCGCGACGCCTGCTGACGCCGCGACGCCTGCGGACACCGGGCCCTTGGCGCCAGGAGTCGGTCCGCGAGGGTCGCCCGATCAGGCGGTGGTGGCCGACTGCGGACGATCGTCGCGGACGTGCACCAACATGTCGCCGGTCTCGATCACCGCGCCGGCCCGGTCGGCCAGGGTGACCACCTTGCCCCGCCGCACCAGGGCGATCACCAACGAGTCCAGCTCACGCGGCGAGCGGCCCACCTCGTCCCGCTCCGCGGAACGCATCGCCAGCGCCATGCCCTGGCCGGGAGTGAGCAGATCCTCCACCACGTCGATCAGCGGCGGCGCCGAGGTGGACAGGCCGAGCAGCCGGCCCGCCGTGGCCGAGGAGACGATCACGTGGTGCGCGCCGCTCTGCTTGAGCAGCGGGGCGTTCTCCGCCTCCCGCGCGGCCGCGATGATCCGGACCTGCCCCGCGGTGAGCTGCCGTACCGTCAACGCGACCAGCACCGACGCGTCGTCGCTGTCGGTAGCGATGATCACGGCCTTCGCGTTCTTGACGTGTGCCTCGTTCAGCACCGACGAGCGGGTCGCCGAGCCCTCGATCGCCACCAGCCCGGCCGAGGTGGCCTGCCGCAGGGCGGCGGCACTGCGCTCCACCACCACGATCCGCGAGCGGTCCAGACCGTTTTCCATCAGCGCGGAGACCGCACTGCGCCCCTTGGTGCCGTAGCCGCAGATGATGACGTGGTCCTTCACGGCTCTCCTCCACCGCGACAGGCGACGGCCGGTCCGGTACTGCTCGGTCAAGACTTCCAGGGTGGTACCGACCAGGATGATCAGGAAGATCACTCGGGCCGGGGTGATGAAGAGGACGTTGACCAACCGGGCCGACGGCGCGGCCGGGGTGATGTCCCCGTAGCCGGTGGTCGAGAGCGACACCACCGCGTAGTAGAAGCAGTCGAGCAGGGTGAGGCCGTCCTCGTTGACATCGCGGTAGCCGTCCCGGCCCAGGTAGACCGCGGCGACCACGGCGAAGACCAGGCCCAGGGCAGCCGCGAGCCGTAGGCTCAGCGCGCTCAGTGGACCCCGACGCTGCGCGGGGAAATGGATCACTGTCGAACCTGCTCCCCCACCGTCGCCTGCACGCCCACAACATAGCGGGTACGCCGCACACCGCACGTCCGGGTCGCACCGCAGGTCCGGGATGCACCGCGGACAACCGGCACCGGTCTCGGACCCGACTACTGGACGACAACAACGAACCGGTGCGGGCCGGCAGACGGAGGGGGTACCACCCTCGTGACGACGAGCGGCAGACGACGAGCCGAGGCGGACGACGAATACACCGAGTTCGTCCGTTCCCGGATGGTCCAGTGGCGGCGCACCGCCTACCTGATGTGCGGGGACTGGGACCGGGGCGACGACATCCTGCAACGGGTGCTCACCGAGCTGTACCGGAACTGGGCACGGGCCCGGCAGGCCGATCACCCGGACGCGCTGGTCCGCACCATGCTGCTTCGGCGGCTGATCGACGAGCGGCGGTTGCGCTGGGCCGGGGTCCGGCTCGGCACCGCACTGCCCGACGTGCCGACGGCCGCGACCGACCCGACCGACCGGATCACCCTGGTCGGGGCGCTGCGTCAGGTGCCGCCGCGGCAACGCGCGGCGCTGGTGCTGCGCTACTTCCAGGACCTCAGCGTCGAGGAGACCGCCCAGGCCATGGGCTGCTCGACCGGGACCGTCAAGAGCCAGACCGCCAAGGGCCTGGCCACCCTGCGCACCCTGCTCACCCCCAGCCTGACCGGCAACTGAGAGGAGCGACGATGCTTGACGAACGCCAGATTGGCGACCTGATGCTGACCGAGATCGAATCGGCCGAGCGGCCCTCCGCCGTGCTGGACGTGGGCCGGGCGATGACCACCGCACGGCGGCAACGCCGACTCGCCCAGGGAGCCGGCGCCGCGCTACTGGCAGCGACGCTGACCGTCGGCGGGCTCACCGTCCCCGACCTGCTGAGATCGGATCGACCGTCGACCTCCGCCCCGATCGGTGCGGCGCCCGCCGATGGCCAGACCGGCCTGCCGGTCGCGCTCACCACGATCGACCCCCAGCGGTTGTACGTCCGGTTCGGCTGGCTGCCGGACGGGATGCGGGATCTCCAGTACCAGGCCGGACTGCTCCTCTCCGGCCCCGGCGTCCTCCTGGGCGCGTCCAACGGCCGCGCCGAGGACGAACGGAAGTTCGTGACGGTCTCGCTCCTTCCGAAGGGCGTGGAGCCGTCGGCACCGCAGCGGGACAGCGGTGAACCCGCCGTGGCCGGCAAAACCGACAGGGGTCCCCGGCTCAACGGTGGGGACAGCGTCTTCGCCAACTACTCGGGCGCCGAGAAGCCGGAGGCGATTCTGCGCTGGCGGTACGCCCCGGACGGTTGGGCGCAGGTCCGGGTGGTCGGGACCGGGCCGGACGCGCGGGGCACCGCGGCGCAGGTCGCGCGGTCGCTGCGCTTCGGCGCCGACACGGTCCCGATGCCGGCGACCGTGCCGGGCGTACCCGCCAACCTGCGGATGATCACGCTCAACGTGGATGAGTCGCTGGATGAGCCGACGTCCTGGTACGCCGGGTGGACCTGGACCCCGGAGCCGGCCACCGCCGAGCCGCGGTGGCAGCGGGCCCGCACGCTGACCGTCGGCGTCTCCCGCTACCGCAACGTCACCGATCCCACCGACAGGGCGTACGTCAACCCGAACACCACCTTTGACGGACACCCGGCGCGGTTCGGTGGCGAGGGCGGCAACGAGTCGCTGACCGTCTACGACGTCGATGGGGCGACTGTGACGATCGACGACAGCGCGCTGCTTCCGGCCGGTGGCACCCGTGCGCTGTTCCGGGCGCTCACGCTGGTGCCCGAGCCGGCCACCTGGCACACGCACCTACACCCGTGAGGTGTCGGGCCCGCGCCGAACGGCGGCGCGGGCCCGCACGGGCAGCCGGCGAGCCCCGCAACGGGCATGATGGGAACGTCCCCCGACGACGACCGCGAGAGTGAGGCCGGCATGTCGTTGCTGCGACGAGTCATCGGCGGGGTGCTGCGCCGCCACCGTCAGCGTCAGGGCCGCACGCTGCGCGAGGTGGCCGAGTCGGCCGACGTTTCGGTGCCCTACCTGTCGGAGGTGGAGCGGGGCCGCAAGGAGGCCTCCTCGGAGGTGCTAGCGGCGATCTGCCGGGCGCTCGGCATCAGCCTCGCCGACCTGCTCGGTGAGGCCCGCGACGACATGCGCCGGGTCGAGCCCCGCCTCCCTGCGGCACCCCGTGCCGCGCTGACCCACCTGGAGCCTGTCGAGGCGGTCCGACGCGAAATCGGCAATGCCACCCTGCTGGTGGGTCCGCTCGGCGGCGGACTGCCCCTGCAACGAGCGTCCAAGGCCGGCGAGCCGACAATGCGTGTCGACGTGCCGGTCTCCGCTGATGGCTCGCGCCCCGGTCCGCGTACCCAATGCCTGGCTGGCGGCGGGGAGTCGGTCCTGGTCGGCGCGCGGCGGCTGACCGCCGCGTAGGCCGCGCGGTTCTGCCGTCGGCGGATCTGCCGGCGGCAGAATCACTGGGCCAACCACCACCGTCGTACGCACGCTGGAGGGGCCGGTCCACCGGGCGGTCCCACCGCCCGCCGGCACGGTGGAAGGTGGCGGCACATGATCGGGTACGGCGTGCGGATGTTGGATGGCGGGCAGCCGTCCTTCGGTGACCAGGTGTTCGAGCGGCTGCTCCGCGAGCGGATCGTCTTCCTCGGCACGGAGGTGACCGAGGAGTCGGCCAACCAGATCTGCGCGCAGATCCTGCTGCTCGCGGCTGAGGACGCCGACCGGGACATCTTCCTCTACATCAACTCGCCGGGTGGTTCGGTGAGCGCGGGGATGGCGGTCTACGACACGATGCGCTACGTCCGCAACGACGTCGCCACACTGGCGCTCGGGTTCGCCGGCTCGATGGGACAGTTCCTGCTCTGCGCCGGCGCGGCCGGCAAGCGGTACGCACTGCCGCACTCGCGGGTCATGATGCACCAGCCGTCCGGAGGTATGGGCGGGACGGCCGCGGACATCACCATCCAGGCGGAGAACATGCTGCACGTGAAGCGGACGATGCAGGAGCTGATCGCCCAGCACAGCGGACGGACGCTCGACGAGATCCAGCGCGACTGGGACCGGGACCGTTGGTTCACCGCGGAGCAGGCCCGGGAGTACGGCCTCATCGACCAGGTGGTCACCCGAGCCGAACAGCTACCGGCGGTCTGACCCGCATCCTCAGGTCGCCAGGCCCGCGCGGTACGCGTAGACCACCGCCTGCACGCGGTCGCGCAGGTCGAGCTTGGTGAGGATGCGTGACACGTACGTCTTGACGGTCTCCTGGCTGATCACCAACGTCGCGGCGATCTCGCTGTTGGACAGGCCGTTGGCGATGAGGCGCAGCACCTCCAGCTCGCGCGGGGTCAGCCCGACGTCGTTTGGCGTGCCCTCGGCGGGACGGATGCGCGCCGCGTACCTTCCCACGAGTTGCCTGGTCACCTCGGGCGCCAGCAGCGCGGCACCGCTCGCGACCGTGCGGATGCCGTCCAGCAATTGGGCCGGCGGGGCGTCCTTGAGCAGGAACCCGCTTGCTCCGGCGCGCAGCGCCTCGTACACGTACTCGTCGAGATTGAACGTCGTCACCACGAGCACCTTGACGGGTCGGGCCACTCCGGCGCCGGCCAGCAGGCGAGTCGCCTTGATGCCGTCGAGTACGGGCATCCGTACGTCCATCACGACCACGTCCGGATGCAGCCGGCCGGCGAGGTCGACCGCCGCACGCCCGTCGCCGCACTCGCCCACCACCTCCAGATCGGGCTGAGCGTCGATGATCGTCGCGAAGCCGGTGCGGATCAGTGCCTGGTCGTCGCAGACCAGCACGCGAATCGGCGTCGTCACGACGGGTTCCCGGTGGGGATGCGGGCCGACACGACGAACCCGCCGCCCGCGCGCGGTCCTGCGCTGAACTCGCCACCCAGCACGACGACCCGTTCGCGGAGCCCAGCAAGGCCGCGTCCGCTTCCCCCGGGGGCCCCGGCGTACGATCCCGAGTCTTCGGTGGTGACCTCCACAGTGGTTTCCCTCTCTCCGTGCTGCACGTGAACGGTGGTACGCACGCCGTGGGCGTACTTCAGGGCGTTCGTCAGCGCCTCCTGCACCACCCGGTAGGCCGCGACCTCGGCACCGCCGGTCGTGTCCGCCGGGCTGCCGTCCTCGGTGAAGTCCACGGGCTGCCCGGCCTGCCGGGTCTGCTCGACGAGGGCGCGGAGCTCGCTGACGGACGGCGTACGCGGATCGGTGCTGTGGTCGGGGTTGAGCAGGTCGAGCAGGTGACGCAGGTCGGTGATGGCCCGGCGGCCGGTGTCGGTGATGGCGGTGAGGGTCGTGTCGAGGCGTTCGGGGGCGGCGACCAGATAGCGGGCCGCCTCGGCCTGCACGACCATCGCCGTCACGTGGTGGGTCACGATGTCGTGGAGTTCGCTGGCGATGCGGGTGCGTTCGGCGGCGCGGGCGGTCAGGGCGATGTAACGGCGGCGTTCGGCCTCGGCGGCCCGGGACTGCCGCAGCCAGGCTCCGATGCCCCAGGCCAGGACCAGCAGAAGGTAGAAAGTGCCGAACCCGGTCACGCCCTCGGGCGACCCTTGCCGGTCGAGAGCCACGGCCAGCGCCACGTACGCGGCGGAAGCCAGGACCATCGTGGTACGCCGACGACGTTCAAGGTGTGCCCCCGCGCTCAGCAGCGCGATGGCAAGCGCGGAACCCGCAACCGTGTGATACGCACGGAGCTGGTCGATCACGAAGCCGACCGACACCAGGGCGAGGCAGAGGGCGGGCCAGCGTCGGCGGACCGCGAGCGGGAGGCACTCCAGGGCGAGCACCGCGACGGTCAGCGCGTCGAAGGGACGCCCCGGGAGGTCGCCGAGCTGCGTACCGTGGTTCTGCAGCGGGGGCAGCACCGACGCGAGGGCGAGCAGCAGCCCCAACGGGAAATCCCGGACCGTGACGTCCCACCGCCGCCACGAGTCCGGGACCCCCCGAAGGTCGATCATCAGGAAACCGTAGCCGTCGCCGGCTGGACGTCGATCGCGCGTCGGCGACGCGGAACGATGTGACCACGACGGTGGGCCAACCACATGAACACCAGTGTCAACACCACACCCGCCGCCACCGTGTAGAGGCTCCCCTCCGGGCCGAAGTCGCCGCCGGTGACCATGGTCGGGCCGGACATCGTGGTGGCCAGCAGACCCTCGGACTGACCGGTGCCGGAGACCACGACACTGAAAATACCGCCGGCGGCGAAGTTCCAACCGAAGTGCAGGCCGATCGGCACCCAGAGGTTGCGGGTGGCCGCGTAGCAGGCGGCGAGCATGAACCCGGCCTCCACCACGATGCAGATCGCGCCCCATATGCTGGCATCGGCATTCAACAGGTGCATCAGGCCGAACACCCCGCCGGTGAGCACCAGTGCGAGCCAGGTGCCCGTGCGTTCCTCGACGACCCGGAACAGGACGCCCCGGAAGAGCAACTCCTCGGTCACGGCGGCGGCGGCCATGAGCCCGAGAATCGCCACCGCGCCCGACACCGAGCCCAGGCCGTTGACGTCGTAGTCGGCGACGAAGGCGATGTTGATGATCACCGCGGCGAACATCCCGAACCCGATCAGCGCCCCGCGGGCGATCCGAGCGACGGCGCCGGCTCGCGCCAGCTCCGTGACCGCGCGATGCTCGGTACGCCGTACCACCCAGCCGTAGACGAGGACCGCGACCACGGCCGTCAACACACCGATGATCAGAGTGAGCCAGGCGTTCCCCTTCACCGCGACGATGGCCTGGCCACCGACGAAGGTGACCGCCGCAACGGCCACTAGCTGTTTCAACAAGCGCATGATGACTCCCTCAACGAGATCGGCGGCTGAGGCGCAGCGGCCACGTCAAACGCTATGGAGTCGTCGGTCAGGAATCGTCACCGTGCGGTGGACACTTGCGGGTAGCTCGCACGGGGGACCTCCGCCGCGCGTGCATCGCCGCTGCCTGGTGCCTCGCTTACAAACGGTGCAAGAAACGGCAGGTGGAACCCTGGCGCGCCAGTGCCGCGGTCGCGTCGGCTACGAAAATCGCTGTCCGGTTGGTGGAACGCACTGGTAGAAAGCCGGGGTGCATGAGACTTTGACGTTCACTGATCATCTGCGGCTGATTGACGATCGGTCGACCGCCTTCCGTGCCGTGGTCGCTGCGGCGCCCAGCCTCGACGTGCCGGTGCCGAGCTGTCCGGGGTGGACGCTGTTCGATCTCGTGCAGCACCTGGGCATGGGCCGCCGCAGGTCGGCCGCCATCGTCGCCGCCGGGCCGGCCGACGCTCCCCCGGACAAGTCCGCCTGGGAGGACGGCATGGGTGCGCCTCGGGAACGCGAAGCTCTGCTGGCCTGGTGGACCGAGTCCGTCGAGCGACTGACGAGCGCGCTGCGTGAGGCCGGCCCGGACCGCGGTTGTTGGACGTGGTGGGGTGACTCGCAATCACCGGAAACCTCCGGTGCATGGGCTCGGCGCCAGGTGCCCGAGATCGCGGTGCACACCTACGATGCCCAACTCGCCCTGGGGAACCCGGAACCGCTGCCGGAGGAGGTCGCCCTCGACGGTTTCGACGACTGCCAGTTCACCCTCTGCTCGACGGATGTCGCCTGGCCGCACGAACCCGCCATCGTCGATTACTACGCCACCGAGGGCCGCTCTTGGCGCCTTCGGCTGTCCCCCGACGGCGCATGGGCCGCCCACCTCGGCGCACCGGCTGCCAACGAGGACCCGGTCACGGCCGACGTCTCCGCCCGGGGCACGGCAAGTGACCTGGTCCTGTTCTTTTACGGCCGCATACCGCTGGATTCTCCGAAGCTGGAGCTGGACGGCGACCGTCGCGTCTTCGACCAGCTCATCGCCTGGGACCCGTCCGTGTAACAACGCCCCCTTCATCGTGGGTCGCGGCTGGTCTGGACATGACGTACGACGAGGATGGCCTGGACGATCGCGGTGACCAAGAGCCGACCACAGGCAGGCAAGCGGTGGACTGATAGCGGCGAGGTTCATGACGACCGAGGGCTGAAGTATCGAGCCGAGGATGAGCCGCGTACTGCTGGAGGTCTACGCCAAGCGCATCGACGGCGCGGAGGCCACCGTCAACGACAGGATCGCTGAGGCTCTGACCGGCGTGGCGTGGCCCGTGTAAAGGTCCCCGTTACGGATCTTGCCCCGGTCGTGTCGGCTGACCTGGGCAGATGCCTTCAAGGTCATTCGCGTCTGTTCCGCGACCTACGACAAACGGCGGCTTCCGGTGGCCTACGCCTGCACACCCGCTCCAATTGAACGGCAACGGGCACGCAGCGGGCACGGGCCCGGGCCCGGCTGCTGAGGGCAAGCGAGGGCGGCGGATACGAGGCCCCCGACTTCTGGCCCGTCGATGGCCCGGCGGTCGGCCTCCGTCTTGCAGAGACCGCTCGGCCTGTCGACAGACGCCGGAGGTTGATGGACGATGACACCCGTGCTAAAAATCGGCCTCTTGACTGAAAGCGACCGAAACGGGTGGGAAGGGCTGACTCGTAGATTTCACGCCCATTTCGCCGGTCGGCCCGGTCGGCCCGCGATGGAGGTCGACGACGACGGCTACGAGCACACATGGCATCGCTTAATCGACCGCGGGCAGGTACGCGGCATCTACGCAAGACTCGACGGCAACATGGTGGGCATCGCGCACTACCTGTTCCACACCAGCGTCTGGGGGGCCGGGAGATGCTACCTGGCGGAGTTGTTCGTGGATCCGCACGCACGACGGCGAGGTATCGCGACCGCGATGATTGAGTGGGTGGCGCGGGACGCCGAGGAGCACGGTGCCCCACGTCTCTACTGGAATACAGAGGTGGACGCCGAAGCTCGCGCGCTGTACGACAAGGTTGGCGTCTACAGGGGCTACATCCTCTACAACTACTCACGGCCTGCGAAGGCCACGAGCGGCTCCGCTCCTGCTGCCACAAGGCGGGCCTCAGAGCCATCTCCGCCGTGAGTCCCACACACCCTGACCCATGGTCTGCTCGGCTCTGCCTGGGACTCATGGTGGAGATGGCGACCACCCGCTCAACCACCGATTACCGCACCGTCCGGACGGACTTCCCCCAACTCTGTCGTAGATCCCCCCGCCCGGAGGGCAAAATCTTTGCAGGCCGAGCGCTGCCGGCGCGGCCCGCTTGCGGGCCCGCCTTGATGCGAGCAGGGAGAAGCTGGCGAGGCGATCGGGCACGCAGCGGGCACGCAAGCCCCGGAAGGCGGATCAGTGATCGAGGATCAAGATTGTGACCTGGTGCCCCCGGCAGGATTCGAACCTGCGACACACGGTTTAGGAAACCGGCACTCTATCCCCTGAGCTACGAGGGCGCGAGAGACCAGTGTAGCCACCCGTGGGTTGACCCACGTTGGCGGGGACTGACCCGCGTTGGCCTGCGTTACCCCTGCCAACCCATCCAGCCAATGGCACATCCCTCACCACACGGCGTGAGCCGGCAACCTTGGTCTTTCACCCCGACTGACCCGCAGTGGCACCGGTTAGCACCGGTTAGCCTCCGCTGGAGAACACACATCGTGCACACATCAGATAAGATCAACATCCGGTGCATGACCTCACCGCGGCTCGCCCGCGACCTCGCCTTTAGCGCGACGCCTCGCCGGACGCCCTGACATCAACGGAGCACC
The DNA here is from genome assembly GCF_003857055.1 of Micromonospora inaquosa. GTDB lineage: Bacteria > Actinomycetota > Actinomycetes > Mycobacteriales > Micromonosporaceae > Micromonospora > Micromonospora inaquosa. The sequence continues at coordinate 17,515 of NZ_QGSZ01000343.1, forward strand.
CGTTGGGAGCGTCGAGCCAACATTCGCTCGCGCATCCGGACCGAGTACGCGCGAGCCGCGGCCGCGGTCACCGCAGCGACCATCGACCCACCCACTCCGGCATAGATGGCCGTCGAGCGAACGGGGTAGGCGCGCGAGACCACCTGCCAGACGGGCCATGTGCCCAGGATCTGAAAAAGGGAGCTGGGCGCTCGCGACGGCTGCAAGGCCAGCTTTCCGCTTGGTGTTGCTCTGGCCGCCCCACCGCAACCAGGATCCCAGCCGACTCGAACTCGTCGAGGATCGCTAGGCCACCAGCCTTCGAGGCGGTGAGGTTGCGCGAGCGTCGGACTGTCCGCTGGAGCGATGTCGGGGTACTCGTTGGAGTGCAGAGCTAGGTACAGCTGATCTTGCAGAGGTGCGCACCGTGTGTCCGTCGCCAGTGGGTGACTGAGGGTGAGGCTGCTCGGGTCGTGATCGGACCGGGGTGGGGC
>NZ_QGSZ01000334.1 GCF_003857055.1 Micromonospora inaquosa
GCGCCCACCCTGCTGTCCCAGGGCCGCCCCGCCACCGCCTCGTCCACCGAGAACGCCGGCACCCCAGCTTCCGCAGCCGTCGACGGCAACACCGGCACCCGCTGGGCCAGCGCGTTCAGCGACCCGCAGTGGCTCCAGGTCGACCTGGGCGCCCGGGCCACCATCAGCCAGGTGAACCTGCTCTGGGAGGGCGCCTACGGCCGAGACTTCCAGCTCCAGACCTCCGACGACGGAGCCACCTGGACGACGATCTACTCCACCACCACCGGCACCGGCGGCACCCAGAACCTCGCAGTCACCGGCGCCGGCCGCTACGTCCGGATGAACGGCACCGCCCGGGGCACCGGCTACGGCTACTCGCTTTGGGAGTTCCAGGTCTACGGCGAGACCGGCGGCACCACGCCGACCTGCGGCGGCACCAACGTCGCGCAGGGTAGCCCGGCCACCGCCTCATCCACCCAGGACGCCGGCCTCGCCGCGTCCGCCGCCGTCGACGGCAACCCGGGCACCCGCTGGGCCAGCGCCGCCAGCGACCCGCAGTGGCTGCGCGTCGACCTCGGCAGCACGCGCACCATCTGCCGGGTGGTGCTCACCTGGGAGGCCGCGTACGCCCGGGCCTTCCAGCTCCAGACCTCGGCCGACGGGGCCACCTGGACGACGATCTACTCCACCACCACGGCCACCGGCGGCACGCAGTCCCTCGCCGTCACCGGCAGCGGCCGCTACCTGCGGATGTACGGCACCGCCCGGGGCACCGCCTACGGCTACTCGCTGTGGGAGCTGACGGTCAACACCACCGGTGGCACCAGCGAGCCCCCGGTCGGCACGACCGACCCGTACAACCCCAACCTCGGCGCGAACACCGTCGTCTTCGACCCGAGCACCCCGACGTCGACCATCCAGAGTCGACTGAACACCCTCTTCACGCAGCAGGAGACCAACCAGTTCGGCCCGCAGCGCCACGCGGTGCTGTTCAAGCCCGGTACCTACACCGCAGACGTCAACCTCGGCTTCTTCACCCAGGTCGCCGGGCTCGGCCTGAGCCCCGACGACGTCAACCTCAACGGCCACGTGCGCGCGGAGGCGTTCTGGATGGGCGGCAACGCCACCCAGAACTTCTGGCGGGCCGCCGAGAACCTCTCCGTCACCCTGCCCGCCGGGCAGACCGTGGAGCGGTGGGCGGTGTCGCAGGCCGCGCCGTACCGACGGATGCACCTGCGCGGCGCGCAGAACCAGATCCAGCTCTGGAACGGCGGCGACGGCTGGTCCAGCGGCGGCCTGCTCGCCGACACCCGCATCGACGGCCTGGTCGTCTCCGGCTCGCAGCAACAGTGGTACTCGCGCAACAGCGAGTTCGGCAACGGCTGGACCGGCTCGGTCTGGAACATGGTCTTCCAGGGCGTCGTCGGCGCCCCGGCGCCGAGCTTCCCCAACCCGTCGCACACCGTCATCGCGCAGACCCCGCAGGTCCGCGAGAAGCCGTTCCTGTACGTCGACGGCACCGGCGAGTACCGGGTCTTCGTGCCGGCCCTGCGGGCCAACTCCACCGGCACCAGCTGGTACAACAAGACCCCGGCCGGCTCATCCATCTCGCTGTCGCAGTTCTACGTGGTCCAACCCGGCACCAGCGCCGCCACCATCAACGCGGCCCTCGCCCAGGGGCGGCACCTGCTCTTCACCCCGGGCGTGCACCACGTCACCGAGCCGATCCAGGTCAACCGGGCCGACACGGTGATCCTCGGCCTCGGCCTGGCCACCATCCAGGCCGACAACGGCGCGGTGGGCATGCGGGTGGCCGATGTGGACGGCGTGAAGGTGGCCGGCATCATGTTCGAGGCCGGCACGACGAACTCGCCGGTGCTGATGGAGGTCGGGCCGTCCGGCTCGTCCGCGAGCCACGCCACCAACCCGACCTCGCTGCACGACGTGTTCTTCCGCATCGGCGGGCCGCACGTCGGCAGGGCCACCAACACGCTGACCGTCAACAGCGACAACGTGATCGGCGACCACATGTGGCTGTGGCGGGCCGATCACGCCGCCAGCGGCGTGCCGACCGGGTGGACGCTGAACACCGCCGACACCGGGCTCACCGTCAACGGCGACAACGTCACCATGTACGGCCTCTTCGTCGAGCACTACCAGAAGTACCAGACCATCTGGAACGGCAACGGCGGGCGGACGTACTTCTACCAGAACGAGCTGCCGTACGACGTTCCGAACCAGGCGGCCTGGATGAACGGGTCGACCCGGGGCTACGCCGCGTACAAGGTCGCCGACTCGGTGACCAGTCACCAGGCGTTCGGGCTGGGCAGCTACAGCTACTTCAACGTCAACCCGGCCGTGGTCGAGGAACGGTCCTTCGAGGTGCCCACCAACCCGAACGTGCGCTTCACGAACATGGTCACCGTCTCGCTCGGTGGCGTCGGCACCATCAACCGGGTGATCAACAACGCCGGTGGCACCGCGAACGCGGCCAACCAGACGGTGTACCTGACCACCTACCCCTGACCCGGGCGCCCGCGCCGGCCCGGACGTCTGACGGACCGGGTCGGCCGGGTCGCACCGTGGGCCGAGGCCGGCCCGGTCCCGCCGAGACCGGGCCGGCCACGGTCGTGCCGCTCAACGGGCCAGCACCTCGGCCGCCGCCCGTTCACCGGCGCGCACCGCGCCCTCCAGGTAGCCACTCCAGCGGGTGGCCGTCTCGGTGCCCGCCCAGTGCACCCGCCCCACCGGCGCCCGCAGGTGCGGGCCGTACGTCCGCCAGGTGCCCGGGGTGAGCGCACCGGAGAAGCAGCCCCGGGTCCACTCGTCGGCAGACCAGTCGTACTCGACGAGGTCCACCGGGTCTTCGGCGCGCGGCCCGACCACACTGGCGAACGCCTCAAGCAGGCATCGCCGACGCCCTGCGGGGGACATGCCGCGCAGCATGGCGGCGTCGGTGGAGTAGCTGAAGCCGGTCAGCACCCCGAGCGGCGACGTCGGGGTGGAGTTGTCGACAGTCTCGGTGAGCGGACCGACGCTGCTGGTGGCTACTCCGGAGCGCCCGTCGCCACGCCAGAACGGCTCCGGGTAGACGGCGTGCACCTTCAGCGCCGAACCCATCGGCATGCGCTGGGTGAGGCCGTCACGCAGCGGGGGCAGCGGCGGGTCGTACCGGATCCGGCCGGCCAGCGCCGGGGCCAGCGCGACCACCACGGCGTCGCCGTCGACGCGCCCGGTGTCGGTCCACGCGGTCGCGCCGTCGACTGTCTGTTCGATGGCCCGCACCGGCGTGGCCAGCGTCAGCGTCCCCGGCGGCAGGGCGGTGGCCATTCGCTCGGCCAGCGCCGGCGGCCCGCCCACGATCCGGTCCTGTTGCGCGCCACCGGCCATCCCCAGCAACGGCCCGGTCCCGCCGGCGCTGCGCAGGTAGAACAGCAGGTGCAACAGGGACAGCTCGTCCGCGCCGCTGGCCAGCAGCCCGCCGGCGAGCAACCGACCCAGATAGTCGGCGGTGTCGTCGTCCCCGGCCGTGGTGGTGAGCCACCCGCCCAGGGTCGTCTGGTCCCACCTCGCGGCCTCCGGCGTCGCCCACGGCGCGTCCGGGTCCAGTCGTGCGGCGTACTCGTCGAGCAGGCCGAGCACCCGGCCAACCTGCGCCGGCGGCTCGGCCCGGCGCCGACCGGCCCAGAGCAGGGTGGGCGCGCCGACCGATGCCGAAGCGAAGGTGGCCAGCCCGTGCTCGGCGACCAGCGTGTACATCCGGTCCTGGGTCGGGCCGATCCACTGCGCCCCCAGATCGAGTTGGGTGAGCTCGGGCAGCCAGCGGGTCAGCACCCGACCGCCCACCCGGTCGCGGGCCTCCAGCACCCGCACCTGGGCGCCGGCGCGGCTGAGCGCCAGCGCGGCTGTCAGACCGGAGAAGCCGGCACCGACCACGACCACCCGGAATCCGTCAACCACACCGGGGTCTACCCACAACCGTCGGGGGCATGACTACCGGCTCCGGTCGCAGGCCCCAGCGACACCATCCGCCGTCCCTTCGCCCTTTGCTCTGCACCCGCCGAGGCGACACCCGGCCCCGCCGCGCCCGTCGCCTCCGCGGGTGCAGAGCAAAGGGGGCCGACCCGCTGGCCCGGCTGGGCCGGGTCGGAGAGGCCGTCGAGGCGTACCGGAGGGCCGTCGCACTGACGGACAACGCGGCCGAACGGGCCTTTCTCACCGCACGCGCGACGGCCCTGGCGACGCCCTGAACCGGACGTTTGCCGCAGGAGTGGTCGGGAACCCGAGGCACCGGCCGCAGCAGGGGATGGGGAGGGGTCATGGCCTACCGTCCGACCGCCGTCGACACCGTGCCCGACCTGTCGACCCTCACGCTCGGCGTGGAGGAGGAGTACCTGCTGCTCGACCCGGACAGTGGTCGGAACCTGCCCGTCGCCGACCAGGTGCTCGCCGCGCTGCACGGCCCCGCCCGGGACCAGAGCCGCCAGGAGTTCCGGCACAGCATGGTGGAGATGGTCACCCCGGTCTGCGCCGACCTCACCGAGCTGCGCGCGCACCTGGTGGCGCTGCGTCGCTCCGCCGCCGAGGCCGCCACGGCGGCCGGGGCCCGACTGGTGGCGGTCGGCGCCACCCCGGTGGCCGAACCGCACCGAACGGTCCCCGACGAACCGCGTTACCACGCGATGTCCCGGCGGTACGGGCCGGTGGCGCACGACCCGGCGGTGTGCGGCTGCCACGTGCACGTCGGGCTGCCCGACCGGGAACTGGCCGTGCAGGTCTGCAACCACCTGCGGGTGTGGCTGCCGGTGGTGCAGGCGATCACCACCAACTCGCCGCTGCACGACGGCTACGACACCGGGCACGCCAGTTGGCGTTCGATGCAGTTGGAACGCTGGCCCAGCATCGGGCCCACGCCGTACTTCGACTCGGCCGCCGACTACGACCGCACCGTCGACCAGCTGATCGCCGCCGGCATCATGCTCGACGCGGCGATGGTCTACTGGTACGCCCGACCGTCCTCGACCTACCCGACGGTGGAGGTGCGGGTCGGTGACGTCTGCGCCGAGGTCGACGACGCGGTGCTGGTCGCCGCGTTGGTCCGGTCGCTGGTGGCCACCCTCGCCGACGACGTACGCGCCGGAGTGACCGCCCCGAACGTCCGGGACTGCCTGGTCGCCGCGGCGCACTGGCGGGCCGCCCACGACGGTCTCGACGGCGAACTGATCGACCTGCGGGCCGGCGGCACCCGTCCGGCCTGGGCGCTCGTCGACGAGCTGATGGCGGTGATCGCCCCGGCCCTGCTGCGCCACGGCGACCTCGGGTACGTGTTGGCCCAGCTCGCCCGGCTACGCCGTGACGGCACCGGTGCGACCCGGCAGCGGCAGGTGCTGGAGCGTGCCGGGGACCTGCGCGTGGTCCTCGACGACCTGATCAGCCGCACAGCCGCCGGCTGACCACCCGTCAGCGCGCACCGGCGGCTCAGCGAATGTCGTGCGTCTGTAGCCACAGCTCCAGCAAACCGAGCTGCCACAGCTTGTTGCTGCCGGCCGCCGCCTGCGCCCGATCCGGCTCGGCGAGCAGATGGGCCACGTACTCCGGGCGGAACAGCCCCCGCTCGCGCGCGGCCGGCGCCTGCAACGCCTCGGCGACCAGCTCGCGAACCGGGCCGTCCACGTTGCGCAGCGCCGGCACCGGAAAGTAGCCCTTGGGCCGGTCGATCACCTCGCCGGGCAGCACCTCCCGGGCGACCTCCTTGAGCACGCCCTTGCCGCCCTGGGCGACCTTGTGCTCCGGCGGGCAGTGCGCGGCCAGGGTGACCAGGTCCTGGTCGAGGAAGGGCGTGCGCACCTCCAGACCCCACGCCATGCTCATGCTGTCCACCCGCTTGACCGGGTCGTCGGGGAGCATCAGGTGGGTGTCCAGGCGCAGCACCGCGTCCAGCGCGGTCTGCGCCCCGGGCGCACTGAGGTGCCCGGTGAGCAGGTCCCGGCTGGCGTCCTGCTCCAGGGCGTACGCCGGGCCGACGATGCGGCGCAGCTCGTCGTGGTCGCGGTCGAAGAACGCGGCGGCGAACGTCTCGGCGGCGCCGTGCCGGGGCGCCGCGACCAGTGGCTGGTGGTAGCCGTACCCGGCGAACACCTCGTCAGCGCCCTGCCCCGACTGGGCGACCTTCACGTGTTGCGCCACCTGCTCGGAGAGCAGGTGGAAGGCGACCACGTCGTGGCTGCCCATCGGCTCGGTCATCGCCAGCACGGCCCGTCGGACGGCGGGCACCAGGTCGTCGTCGGCCAGTTGGATCCGGTGGTGGTCGGTGTCGAACGCGCGGGCCACCAGGTCGGAGTAGTGGAACTCGTCGCCGGACTCGCCGTCGTGGCTGTCGAAGCCGATGCTGAACGTGCGCAGGTGTTGCTGACCGGCCTCGGCGAGCAGCGCCACGATGAGGCTGGAGTCCAGTCCGCCGGAGAGCAGCACCCCCACCGGCACGTCGGCGACCAGTCGTCGGCGTACCGCCGCGCGCAGCGCGTCACCGATCGCGGCCCGCCAGTCGGCGGCGTCCATCCCCGCGTCGGCGGGCTCCCGCACGTAGTCGGGTCGCCAGTACACCTCCTCGCGGCTGCTCCCGTCCGCCTCGATCACCCGCAGGGTGGCTGGCGGCAGCTTGCGCACACCGCGCAGCACAGTGCGCGGCGCGGGCACGATGGAGTGCCAGGACAGGTAGTGGTGCAGCGCCACCGGGTCGATGCCGGTGTCGACGTCGCCGGCGGCCAGCAGCGCGGGCAGGGTGGAGGCGAACCGGATCCGCCCCGGCGCCTCGGCGAGGTAGAGCGGTTTGATGCCGAGCCGGTCGCGGGCCAGGATCAGTCGCCGTCGGGCCCGGTCGACCAGCCCGATCGCGAACATGCCGACCAGGTGGTCGACGAAACGTTCACCCCAGTGCGCGTACGCCACCAGGATCACCTCGGTGTCGCTGGTGGAGTGGAAGGCGTACCCGGCGCGACGCAGCTCCTCGCGCAGCTCGGGGTAGTTGTAGATGCAGCCGTTGAAGACCAGCGCCAGGCCCAGGTCGTCGCGGACCATCGGCTGCCCGCCCGCGTCGGACAGGTCGATGATGGTCAGCCGGCGGTGCCCGAGGGTCACCCAGCCGTCGGTGAACAGGCCCTCGTCATCCGGGCCGCGCGAGCGCATCGCCTCGGTCATCCGGGTGACCGCCGCCGCGTCTGGCGAACGGCCGTCGAATCGCGCCTCCCCGCTGATCCCGCACATCAGCCGGGCCTCCTGTCCACCTCGCCCCGACCGGTGCCGGCCGGTCCCGTCGACCGGACGGGGGCCGCTGGCTACCCGCGGGCTCCGGTGGCAAACCCGTCAGTCGAGCAGGGTGCGCAGGATGCGGGCCAGTTCGGCGCGGTCGGTGTCGTTGAGGTGGCCGAAGAACCGGTCGGCCTCGGCCCGGCGTGCGGCACGGATAGCGGTGCTGACCCGGTCGCCCTCCGCGGTGAGCGCGACCAGGGTCGCCCGCCGATCGGCCGGGTCGGGTCGGCGCTCGACCAGCCCCCGGGTCTGGAGGTCGTCGACGACCTCGGTCGCCGAGCGGGGCGCGATGCGCAGGTGGTCGGCGAGGGTGCCGGGGCGTACCTCGCCGTGCCGCGCCAGCACGCTCAGCGCCCGGGACTGGCTGGGGGTGACATCCCAGGGTGCCAGCGAGTCCCGGGCCTGCCGGCGCAGACGGGACGCCACCGCCCAGAACGTCTCCGCCAGGCTCTCGTCGTCGGCGCTGTCGGCGGTGTGCTCGGTCACCGGAATACGGTAGCAGGAGATGTGGTTGCTCCCTCATGATGAGGTAACCTCAGCAATGCCGTCGACGAAAGGTAGTGCCCCCTTGGAACCCACCCCGATGGGCCGCGACCGCGGCCACCGCACCGTCAGCGCCGAAGAGAAGACGCAGGCCCGCCAGGTGTCGCTGCGTCGCATCGGCCGCCTGTTCACCCCGCACCGGCCCGCCTTGGCCGCCGTCACCGCGATCATCGTGGTCTCCTCGATCGTCGCGATGGCCAGCCCGTTCCTGCTCCGTGCCGTGATCGACCGGGCCCTGCCGCAGGGCGACGTGACGCTGCTGGTCTGGCTGGTCCTCGGCATGGTCGCCGTCGCGGCCGTGACCTCCGCCCTCGGCGTCGTGCAGACGTGGATCTCCACCCAGGTCGGCCAGCGGGTCATGCACCGGCTGCGCACCGACGTCTTCAGCCACCTCCAGCGCCAGTCGCTGGGCTTCTTCACCCGCACCCGCACCGGCGAGGTGCAGTCCCGGATCACCAACGACATCGGCGGCATGCAGTCGGTGGTCACCTCCACCGCCACCGCCGTCGCGGCCAACCTCACCACGGTGGTCGCCACCGCCGTCGCCATGATCGCGCTCTCCTGGCAGCTCTCCCTGGTCTCGCTCGTGGTGCTGCCGCCGGCCATCTGGCTGACCCGTCGGGTCGCCCGGATGCGCCGCGAGATCACCGCCCAGCGGCAACGCGAACTCGCCGACCTCAACGTCACGGTGGAGGAGGGGCTCTCGATCAGCGGGGTACAGCTGGCCAAGACCCTCGGCACCGGTCCCGCGCTGATCGAGCGGTTCACCGCCTCCTCGGAGCGCCTGGTCGACCTGGAGCTGCGCAGTGAGCTGGCCGGCCGCTGGCGGATGGCCTCGATGAGCATCATCTTCGCCGCCGTACCGGCGGTCATCTACCTCGCCGCCGGGCTGCCCGGCACCGCCGGCACGCTGAGCATCGGCACCCTGGTCGCCTTCACGGCCCTGCAGGGCGGCCTGTTCCGGCCGCTGATGGGGCTGCTCAACGTGGGTGTCTCACTCACCGCGTCGCTGGCGCTCTTCGCCCGGATCTTCGAATACCTGGACCTGCCGGTCGACGTGGCCGACCCCACCGACCCGGTCCACCTCGACCCCGCCCGGGTGCGTGGGCACCTGCGCCTGGAGGACGTCACCTTCGGCTACCCGGGCAGCGACACCGCCGCCCTCGCCGGGATCACCCTCGACGTGCCGGCCGGCACCAGCCTCGCCCTGGTCGGTGAGACCGGCTCCGGCAAGAGCACCCTCGCCGGGCTGGTCAGCCGGCTGCACGACCCCACCGCCGGCCGGATCACCGTCGACGGCGTCGACCTGCGGGACCTACGCCTGGCCGATCTGGCCGCGATCGTCGGCGTGGTCAGCCAGGAGACGTACCTGCTGCACACCACCGTCCGGGAGAACCTGCGTTACGCCCGGCCGGCAGCCACCGACACCGAGATCGAGGACGCCGCCCGCGCCGCCCAGATCCACGACCTCATCGCCGGGCTGCCCGACGGGTACGACACCATGGTCGGCTCGCGCGGCCACCGGTTCTCCGGCGGCGAGAAGCAGCGCCTCGCGATCGCCCGTACGCTGCTGCGCGACCCGCGCATCCTGGTCCTCGACGAGGCCACCAGCGCGCTGGACACCGAGACCGAACGGGCCGTGCAGCGGGCCTTCGACGTGCTCGCCCAGGGGCGCACCACGATCACCATCGCGCACCGGCTCTCCACCGTCCGCGACGCCGACCAGATCGCGGTGCTCGACCACGGTCGCATCGTCGAGGCCGGCACCCACGACAGCCTGCTGAACCGCAACGGCCGCTACGCCACCCTCGCCGCCTGAGCATCGGCGGACGCCGCGCCTGTCCGGAGGTCGGATCAGACGTCGCGCCGGGTCACCAGAATCCAGGCGATCGTCACTGACCCGGTAGCCCACGCCGCGAGGACCAGCAGGCCGGCGACCGGGCTGAGCGCGGTGGCCGGGTCCGCCGGCATGTCCAGCAGGCTCAGCGCCGTCTCGTGCGGCAGCAGCCGGACCGCCTCCGGCCAGAGACCACCCAGGGTGGTCGAGATCAGGATCGGAAAGGTGCACAGGACCGCGATCGGAGTGACCACCGTGCGGACGGCGAACGCGAGACCGTACCCGATCAGCGCCAGCAGCAGGTACACCACCAGGTGACGACCGAGGTCGCCGAGCGCGCCCCGCAGCACCAGGTTCGGAAGCACCACCAGAACCGCCGCGACCAGGCTTGCCGCCAGGGTGGCCAGCAACTTGGCGGCGAGAAAGCGGCCGCGTCCGGGTACCGCGGCGAGGCTCAGCCGCAACTGTCCTCCCCGGTACTCGCTGCCGGCTGCGAAGACCGGGATTGCCAGGTACGCGTAGACCGGCGCCAGCATCACCGTGCCGATCTCGGCGATGCTGGTCGGGCCGTCGTCACCCGCGAGACGGATCACGTCGGTGGCCGCGATGAAGCCGAGCGTGGCGTTGGCGACCACCGCGACGGCCAGGGCGATCCATGTCGCCGGCAGACTGCGGATCTTGATGAGTTCCGCCGCCACGAGATCGGCCACGCGGATCGCCGGTCGTGCGGTGGTCACGGCGGTCATCGGGCGTCCCGGCGGCTGAGCAGCAGACCGGCGGCCACTGTGCAGAGCAGCGTCCAGGCCACCAGGACGATGGCGGCGTACCCCGCGCTCGACGACAGGTCGGCATCGGCGGGGTCGAGCAGCAGGTTGCGCCCGGCGCTCACCGGCAGCAGGGCGTCGATCGCCGGAACCGTCCGCGCCAGCACCTGGGTCATCGCAAGTGCCGTCAACAGCACCGACGCCACGATGCCGAGCAGGGTGCTGCGCATCAGCGTGGTGATCGCGAAGCTGACCAGCGAGACCAGCACCGCGAGAGCGAGCAGTGTGCCGTGGTCGGCGAGAGTGTCGCCGCCGAGCAGCAGACGGGGATTCCAGTCCTTGACGGCCAGGAACAGGTAGGCGTTGCTGATCAACTCGACCAGGATCGCGACCCCGGCCATGAAGACGACCACCGCGATCGCTTTCGCGGTCGTCAAAAGGCCCCGTCGCGGCACCGCCAGGACGGACTGGGCCAACTGCCCTTCCCGGAACTCCTGGCCGCCGATCACCGCCGCGATGATCGGCAGGAACATCACCACGATCTGCAGCGAGAAGGAGACGAGCAGGTCGATCAGCGCCGCCCCGGCGGGTCGGTGTTCACCGGCGAAGATCTCGATCAGGCCGTCCGGGGTGATGCCCTCGACCGCGGTCGTGGTGTTGCGAATGTTCGCCAGGCCGATCAGCAGATGCAGCGCGATGACCGCGCCGGTGATCAACCAGACGGCCCGCGATGATCTGATCTTGGAGAGCTCCGCCCCGGTGGCGGCGAACAGCACGCTCACGCCCACACCTGCTTCTGCTCGCCGGTGAGGGCGAAGAACGCGGCCTCCAGGGACGGGTGGCCCGCGGTGATCTCCGGCAGTGAGCCGTGCGCGACGATCCGACCGTTCGCGATCACCACCACGTCGTCGGCGGTGTCGGCCATCTCGGTCATCAGGTGGCTGGAGAGCAGCACGGTACGGCCCTGGGTGGCGTAATCGCGCAGAAAGGTGCGGATCCAGCGGATGCCGTCCGGGTCCAAACCGTTCACCGGTTCGTCGAGGATCAGCACGTCAGGGTCCCCCAGCAGGGCGACGGCGATGCCCAGCCGCTGCCGCATACCCAGCGAGTACTTGCCCACCCGCTGCTTGGCGGCGTCGGTGAGACCGACCGCGTCGAGGACCTCCCCGACCCGGGAGCGGGGGATCCGGTTGGACCGGGCGATCCAGCTCAGGTGGTCGAAGCCACGGCGGTCCGCAACCGGCCCGGCGCCGTCGATCAGCGCCCCGACCGTACGGAGCGGGTAGCGCAGATCCCGGTAACGTTTGCCGTCGATCAGCGCGGTGCCGGACGTCGCGTGGTCCAGACCCAGCAGCACGCGCAGCGCGGTGGACTTGCCGGCGCCGTTGGGCCCGAGGAACCCGGTGACCTTGCCGGGCCGCACCGAGAAGGTGACCTCGGCGACGGCGACCTTCTTTCCGTACCGCTTGGTCACGCCGTTGAATTCGATCACGACGAAAGCATGTGCCGCCGCGCCCGCCGCCCGCGTCACCCGGAAGTAGACACCTACCGCGGATCGCGCAGCAGGCCCGCCTCGTAGGCGAGCACGGCCAGGTGGGTCCGGTCGTTGACGCCCAGCTTGGCGAACATCCGCCGCAGGTAGGTTCGCACCGTCTCCAGACTCAGGAACAGCTCGTCGGCGATCTGCTGATTGGAGTAGCCGCGCGCCACGAAACGGACCACCTGCAGTTCACGTGCGGAGAGCACCTGCCCGGCGAAGGCATGGGCGCGTTGCGGTGGTGGTGGGGCCAGTCGTTCCAGCAGCCGCCCGGTCACCTCCGGCGCGAGCATGGCGTGGCCGGCGTGCACCGTACGCACCGCCCGCAGCACCTCCTGCGCCGCCGCGTTCTTCAGCAGGAAGCCAGCGGCGCCCAGCGACAGCGCCGTGTGCACGTACTCGTCCAGGTCGAAGGTGGTCAGCATGATCACCTTTGTGGACGTGGTGGCCAGGACGTCCCGTGCCACCTCAAGACCGTCCATCCCGGGTATCTGCACGTCGAGCAGCGCCACCGCCGGCCGCCGGGCCGCGATCAGCCGGGCCGCCTCGACACCGTCGGCGGCCTCCCCGGCGACCCGGAAACCGTCGGTACTGTCGAACAGCCGCCGGTACGCCTGCCGGAACCCCGCGTCGTCGTCGGCGAGGAAGACGCTGACCTCGGCCGTCATCGCCGCCCCGCCACCGGCAGCCGGGCACTGACCTCGAAGCCACCGCCGGCCGGCCGCCGCCAGGACACGGTCCCACCCGCCAACGTCGCGCGCTCACGCATTCCCCGTAGCCCGAGCCCGGACCCGGTGCCCGCGCCGGGGACGGACGAGCCGTGGTCGCGAATCCACACCCGGATCTCCTCGTCGGCCTGACTGACCCGGACCGAGCAGCGGGCGCCGGGGGCGTGCCGGAGCACGTTGTTCAGCGCCTCCTGCACGATCCGGAACACCACCAACCGGGTGCCGTCGCCCGCGCCCGGGACGGCACCGAGGTGGGCGTCGACGGTGAGCCCGGCCGCGCGGGCGTCGTCGATCATCGGCGAGAGTTCGGCGATGCTCGGCACACGACCGGCCAAGCCGGGCCCGCCCTCGGCGGGCGCGGGATTGCGCAGACCCCGCACCAGGGCCTGGATCTCGTGCAGTGCCTCCCGGGCGTGGGATTCGATGTCGCCCAGCGTGGCGCGTAGTTCCGGTTCGTCGGCGTCGGGCAGGCTGCAGACGACGCTGGCCTGCGCGGAGATCACCCCGAGGGCATGGCCGACCACGTCGTGCACCTCCCGCGCCACGTCCAACTGGACCCGGGCGCGCTCGGCCTCCCGCGCGGACTCCATCTCCCGGCCGACCGCGGTGCCGAGCAGCCAGGCGGCGGTCAGCGCGGCGGCCGCGAGCAGCACCCGCCTGCCGCCCGGACCACCGCTGTCCACCCCGGTCACCGCCAGCAGCAGAGCGAACACACAGACCAGAGCGATCACGCCGCCACTGATCCGCGCGGCGCGCCCGCGCGCCAGGGCGTAGAGGCACCAGGCGGTGGCGAGCATCGGGTCCTCGCAGACGCCGAGCAGGCCCGCGGCGACGGTCGCCGCCGCCGCTGCCGTGGTCGCCGCCGCGGGGAGCCGGTGTCGCAGCATCATGCACGCGGCGGTGACCACCGCCAGTGCGGCGCCCAGAGCGGCGCGCGGCCAGCTGCCCGCCGCGAACACTGCGGGCAGCCAGAACACCGCGATCACCACCAGCGCTGCCGCGCCGTCAGCCAGTGGCCATCGGGGCCCCGCACGGCCAGCGGGAAAGCGCCGTTGCACGACCACACCGTACTCGGCGGACGGTGTCGTCGGGAGTGCGGACTCACCAGGCTGGACGGATCGCGAACTGGACCGCAGCGGCAGCTGTGTCACCCCGGCGGCGTGACCCGGTCCGCTCACAACCGTCTCGAAACCGTCGCTAAAAGCGTCTCATTATTCCGCACCGAGATGTCGGTAGACGGTGGCCCGCGAGACGCCCAGCACGGCGGCGATGTCATCCACCGAGTGGCTGCCCGCCGCGTGCATCCGCCGGGCCGCCTGGACCTGCTCCCGGCCCAGCGCCCGCGGCCGTCCCGGCCGCCGTGGCCCGACAGCCGCCCCGCCGCCAGGCGCCGCGTCCGGTGGGCCTGCGGCGTCCGCCGTCGGCGCGGTCAGCAGACGGCGTACGCCATCGAGCATGTCGGCGCGCAGCGCCTCGTCGGACACGTCGGTGAAGAAGACGATCGGATCACTGCACGCCCCGATCGCCTGCACCGCTCGGACCCGCTCCCGACGCCCGGCGTTCGGCCCCGCGATGAGGTCGTTGGCGCGCATCGCGATCACTATCAATCGGTGGTACGTGTCGCCCCGGCCGATCAGCGCGATGTCGTGGAAGAGCATGCCGAGCGGTCGGCGATGGGCGAGCATGATGTCGACCCACCCCTCCAGCACCGTCCACCGGGCGTGCTCGCTCGGCTGCGTCTGCGCGGTGTCGAGCAGCGCCTCCAGATCGGACACCAGCGGCTCGACCAGGGCAGCGAGCAGGTTCTCCTTGGTCGGGAAGTGGTAGAGGATCGCGGTCTTGGTCAGCCGCAGCCGCTCGCCGATCTGGCGCAGCGAGGTGCGCTGGTAGCCATGCTCGGCGAACAGGTCGAGCGCGGCGCGCAGGATCCGGGTGCGGGTGTCGTCCGCGGGACCGGCGGTCATGCCGGTCAGCTTAGCCACGTCCTGACCGTTGGGCACGAGCACCGTTGATTCGACTGACCGTCGGTCAGTAGAGTGAGATCGGTCGACGCAGCCAACGGTAGGAGGGGCCATGCCCGTCATCTCGATCGGCAACCTGGTCAAGACGTTCGGCGCGATCCGGGCACTCGACGGCCTGGACCTGCGGGTCGAGCAGGGGGAGGTGCACGGCTTCCTCGGGCCCAACGGCTCCGGAAAGTCCACCACCATCCGGATCCTGCTCGGGCTACTGCACCGCGACTCCGGCGACGCCCAGGTGCTCGACGCCGATCCGTGGCGCGACGCGGTCCGCCTGCACCGGCGGCTGGCGTACGTGCCGGGCGACGTCAACCTCTGGCCCAACCTCACCGGCGGGGAAGCCATCGACCTGCTCGGTCAGCTACGCGGCGGCCTCGACCGGCGTCGCCGCGACGAGCTGCTGCACCGCTTCGACCTGGACCCGACCCGCCGCTGCCGCACCTACTCCAAGGGCAACCGGCAGAAGGTCGCCATCGTCGCCGCCTTCGCGTCCAACGTGGAGCTGTACGTGCTCGATGAGCCCACCTCCGGCCTCGACCCGCTGATGGAGGCGGTGTTCCAGGACGAAGTCCGGCGGGTCAAGCAGGCCGGTGCCACAGTGCTGCTCTCCAGCCACGTGCTCGCCGAGGTCGAGGCGCTCTGCGACCGGGTCAGCATCATCCGCGAGGGCCGCACCGTCGAGTCCGGCACCCTCACCGAGCTGCGCCACCTCACCCGTACGGCGGTGACCGTCGAGACCGCCCGCCCGGTCACCGGCCTGGACGCGCTGCCCGGCGTGCACGACGTGCACCAGGTCGACGGGCGGACCCACCTGGAGGTCGAGCCCGCGCACCTCGACGCGCTACTCGGCCAGCTCATCCGCTTCGGCGTCCGTGCCCTCACCAGCACCCCACCCACCCTGGAGCAGCTCTTCCTGCGCCACTACGGCGACGACCCCGCCACCACGGCCGCTCCGGCCGCCGCCGCCTCGGACGCCGCCGCCTCGGGTGCTGCGGCCTCCGGCGCGCTCGCCTCGGGCGCTCCGGCCGCCGCCGTTTCGGACGCCGATGCGCAGGCCCCGCAGGGTGGTGCCCGGTGAGCGCGCTGACCGGCACGGCCCTGCTGGCCCGGCTCGTGCTGCGCCGCGACCGGATCCGCCTCGTGATCTGGGTCCTCGGCACACCCCTGCTCGGCTATGCCCTCGCGGCCAGCGTCGCCGGCATCTACCCGGACCAGCCAGCCCGGCTCGGCTACGCCACCACCTCGGCGTCCAGCCTGGTCGCCCGCGCCTTCAACGGCCCCATCCACGGCACCGACCTCGGCGCGGTGGTGGTCGCCGAGACGTACGTGACGTTGGCCCTGATCGTCGCCCTGCTGAGCACCTTCGCGGTGACCCGGCACACCCGCCAGAACGAGGAGACCGGTCGAGCCGAGCTGCTCGGGGCTTCCGTCGTCGGCCGGTACGCGTCACTGACCGCCGCGCTGCTCGTCACCGTCGCGGCGAACGTGTCGGCCGCCGTGCTGCTCGCGCTCGGGCTGGTCGGCGCCGGCCTACCGCTGGCCGGCTCCCTCGCGGCCGCCGCCGCGATCGGCGGTGTCGGCGTCGCCTTCACCGCGATCGCCGCCGTCACCGCCCAGCTCTCCGTCGCCTCCCGGGGCGCCAACGCGCTCGCCGCCGCCACCGTCGGGCTCTCCTTCGTACTGCGCGCGGCCGGTGACGTGCTCGGCGAGCAGAGCGCCGACGGCACCCGGGTGCAGAGCGCCTGGCCCTCATGGATCTCCCCGCTCGGCTGGGGCAACCAGGTGCGGGCCTTCGGCGGTGAACGCTGGTGGGTCCTCGCCCTACCCGTCGCGCTGCTGCTCGCCGGGGTGGCACTGGCGTACGCCCTCGCCGAGCGCCGCGACCTGGGCGCCGGGCTGATCGCGCCCCGACGCGGACCGGCGAGCGGAGCATCGCAGCTGCTCAGCCCCGCTGGGCTGGCCTGGCGGACGCAGCGCGGCACCCTGCTCGGCTGGGCCGTCGGCGTGGCAGTGCTCGGTTTCTCCATGGGCGTCGCGGGCGACGAGTTCAACGCGATGATCGACGCGAATCCAGCAGCCGCCGAGGCGATCAGCGCGATGGGCGGAGGCTCCGTCCTCGTCGACGCGTACCTGGCCGCGATGCTCGGGCTCTTCGCCCTGACCATCGGCGCGTACGTCGTGCAGGCCCTGCTCCGGGTACGCGGCGACGAAACCGACGGGGTGCTTGAAGCCGCGCTCGCCACGGCGGTCAGCCGCACCCGCTGGCTCGGCACCCAGGTGCTCGCCGCGACCCTCGGCGCGGTCGCCCTGCTGCTGCTCGCCGGCGTGACCACCGGCCTCGGCTACGGCATCGTCACCGGAGACCCGCTCGGCCAGGCCGTCGAGCTGGGCGGTGCGGCGCTGCTGCGGCTGCCCGCCCTGCTCGTGGTCGCCGGGGTGGTGACCGCGCTCTTCGGGCTGCTGCCCCGCTGGTCGGTGGCGCTGTCCTGGACGGCGCTGCTGGTATTCCTGCTCCTCGGGCAGCTCGGCGCGGTGCTGAAGCTGCCGCAGGCCGCGCTCGACCTCTCGCCGTACACCCATGTGCCGGCAGTGCCCGCGGTCGACCCGGTGGCGCTTCCCCTGCTGGTGCTGGCGGCGGTGGCCGCGGCCCTGCTCGCCGTCGGAGTGGCCGCCTTCCGCCACCGCGATGTGCCGAGCTGAGGCGCTCGGCGCTTCTGTGATCGCTGGCAGCTCACCCACTCGACACGCCGACACCAACCCCGCTCAACTGCCACCGATCACCTGAGCAGCTAGCACACCTTCGGTGTGGCTGGGCGTTGTGCACAGGTGGGCGGGTGTCCACAGGAGGGCTGGTCGTGTGGTTGCCCAGGGGCTGTCTCTTATACACACCTCC
>NZ_QGSZ01000346.1 GCF_003857055.1 Micromonospora inaquosa
GTGGGGTGGGGTTGGTTAGTGCGGGGTGTGGTTGCGGGTTGTTAGGCCGGTGGTGATGCGGACGGTGGTGCCGGCGGTGCCGGTGGCCACCTCCATCGCGTCGGTCAGTTCCCGGGCCAGCCAGAGCCCCCAGCCGCCGGCGGTGTCCGGGGCCGGCCGACTGCGGTCGCCCAGCCGCTGCGGGCTGATCCCGTGCCCGTGGTCGGCGACCTCGCAGCACAGTGCGCCCGATTCGCGCCAGAGTCGCAGCCAGCCGCGCCCGCCGCCGTGCCGAACCGCATTGGTGATCAGCTCGTTGATCGCGAGCACGAAGTCGTCCAGCCGTTGGCCGCTGAGGCCCGAGGCATGCGCGCAGGAGGCGACCGAGTGTCGAATCTCGGTCACCTGGGCCTGGTCAAAGGCTTCGGCGATCAGGAGGGCAGGTTCGATGGGCACAACCGTACGCGGTGCGTGCGGGTCTGCGTTCGTCATGGGCCCGTCCCGGCGGCGCATCTCGGAGTATTTCGCGGCTTTTCCACCGTACGTCAGGGTTTCCCGAACCGCACTCGCTGCTCGCCGTGCGTCCGGCCGGTTGTGGCATCCTGACCGCCATGCCGTCGCCGCCGGGTGGTTTCGAGGTGCCGCTGTGGCGTGCGCTCACCGTGTTCAGGCTGGCCTCCCTGGCGTACGTCTGCGCGCTCGCGGTGCGCGACGCCGACCGGTACGCCCGCCCGTACGCCGTCGGGGCCCTGATCCTGCTGATGATCGCCTGGACCGGGGCGACAGCTATCGGGTACGCCCGACCGGCCTGGCGGCGCTGGCCGCTGCTGCTGGCCGACCTTTTGGTGGTGGTGGCCATCGTGCTGGCCACCCCGTGGGTGGTTGGTCGGACGGCGCTCACCCACGGCGTACCCACCCTCGGGGTTGCCTGGATGGCCGGTCCGGTGCTGGCCTGGGCCGTCTCCGGCGGCCGGCGGCGAGGCACTGTCGCCGCGCTGATCGTCGCCGGCGCGGACCTGGCCACCCGGGAGCGGATCGGCCAGTCCTCGTTCACCGGCGTGATCCTGATGCTGCTCGCCGGGGTGGTGGTCGGGCACGTGGCCCGGCTGGCGGCGAGTGCCGAGGAGCGGCTGCAGCGCGCGGTGGAGTTGGAGGCCGCCACCCGGGAGCGGGAGCGGCTGGCCCGGGGCATTCACGACTCGGTTCTGCAGGTGCTGGCGCTGGTGCAGCGGCGCGGCGCTGACCTGCCCGGGGAGGCCGGCGAGTTGGCCCGGCTGGCCGGCGAGCAGGAGGCCGCGCTGCGGGCGTTGATCGCCGGTGCCGGCCCGGCCGCCGAGAGCCTCCCGGACGGCGGCGAGGCGGTGGACCTGCGGACCCTGCTCGGCCGGTACGCCTCGGCGGCGGTGGCGCTCTCCGCCCCGGCCACCCCGGTGCCGCTGCCCCGACGGGTGGCCGGAGAGTTGGCCGCCGCGACCGGCGCGGCCCTGGACAACGTGGGGCGGCACGCCGGTGGGCGGGCCTGGGTGCTGATCGAGGACGAGGGGGCGACGGTGACAGTGTCGATCCGCGACGAGGGGCCGGGCATCCCGGCCGGCCGGCTGACCGAGGCGGCCGCCCAGGGGCGGCTCGGCGTGACCCAGTCGATTCGGGGCCGGGTGACCGACCTGGGCGGGACGGTCCGGATCGTGTCCGCGCCCGAGGCGGGCACCGAGATCGAACTGAGCGTGCCGAGGTCATCGCGGTGAACCCGATCCGGGTGATGGTGGTGGACGACCATCCGATGTGGCGGGAGGGGGTGGCCCGCGACCTGACCGAGGCCGGTTTCCTGGTGGTGGCGACGAGCGGCGAGGGACGACAGGCCATCCGGGTGGCCGCCGCCGCCCGCCCCGACGTCGTCGTCCTCGACCTGCAACTACCGGACATCTCCGGCGTCGAGGTGATCCTGGGATTGCGCGGGGCGCTGCCCGCCGTACGGGTGCTGATGCTCAGCGCCAGCGGGGAACAGCAGAGCGTGCTGGACGCGGTGAAGGCCGGGGCCACCGGATATCTGGTGAAGTCGACAGCGCCCGCCGAGTTCCTGGAGGCGGTCCACCGCACTGCGGCCGGCGAGGCGGTCTTCACCTCCGGCCTGGCCGGGCTGGTGCTCGGCGAGTATCGCCGGCTGGCCGCCGGACCGGGGCGGGGGACCGGCGGGGCCGACGCTGCCGAACCCGCCACGCCCCAGCTCACCGAACGGGAGACGGAGGTGCTGCGGTTGGTGGCGAAGGGGATGTCGTACAAGCAGATCGCCCAGCGGCTCGGCCTGTCGCACCGCACCGTGCAGAACCACGTGCAGAACACCCTGGGCAAGCTGCAACTGCACAACCGGGTCGAGCTGACCCGGTACGCCATCGAACGCGGCCTGGACGACTGAAGCGGGACGTCAGACCGAGCGCGGCGGCTCCGTCTCGTGGATGGCCAACTCCTCGGCGGTCGCTCCGCCCCCGGCCGATCCGGCGTCATACGCCACCGAGTCGGTCTCCTGGTCGGTGTGCGACCCCTCGTCCGGCTCCACCAGCCGGCCCACCGTGGCGTCGGCCGAAGTGCCGAGCTGACCGTGGTCGTAGAGGGAGACGGGTGAGTTCGGGTCGGAGGTCGGCCCCGGGTCCATCACGTCGGCGTCCAGCTGAGCCTCCGCCGCGGCTTCCAGATTGTCCGCCTCGAAGGCGATCTTCGGGTCGATCGTGCCGGCCAGCGGGTCGTCCACCGGGCGCTCGTAGACCTCACGGTCGAGCTTGTAGTCCAACGACTCACCGTCGAGCTGCTCCTCAGCGGTCGTTCCGAACCGGTCCACCGCCACCGGCGTCCGGTCGCCGGGCAGCTGGGCCGGGTCCGGACCGTCCGCCTCCCGCCCGGTGAGGACGTCGTCGTTGGCGGTCGAGTCGTCATCGGCGGTGTCGGGCAGACCTTGCGCCTCGGTGTCGGACACGGGGGTCGGGTACTCGTTGTCGCGCATGTCTGATCACTACCCGCTGCCCTCCCGCCATAACCGGGTGACCGTCGGCGATACCGCGCCGAACCGGGCACCGATGGCCAAAACCCGGTCAGGCGGGTTCGTCGTCCGGGTGCAGCACACACCACACGACCTTGCCGTCCGGTACGGCGCTGCTGCCCCAGCGGCGGGTCACCGTGTCGATCAGCAGCAGGCCCCGGCCTCCGGCCCGGTTCGGCGGGGATATCCCGGCGAACGTCGGCCGGAGCGGAGAGTGGTCGCGAACCGCCAGGTGCAGGGTGGTCTCCTGGGGTGCCAACCGAACCGTCATCGGGGTCTGGGCGTGCGCCACCACGTTGTTGACCAGCTCGGTGATCGCGATGCACGCCGGGTCGGTGAGAGTCGGCATGCCCCACCGCGCGCACCCGGTGGTGACCAACTCGCGTGCCTGCCGGGCGGCTTCCACCGCCGGGGCCAGTTCGGCGGTGAGCACCGCCGCCAGAGGTGTCGCCGCGACCGCGGCAAGCGCGCCGTCGAGCGTCGGCCAGGCCGGCACGCCGTCGAGCGCGGGATCCGGGTGGGCGGACGCGGCCACCGCCGGGTCACACAGCAGCAGATCCGCGGCGGGCCAGTCGGCGACCTCCCGGCGAATGTCGGCGAAGACGCGCCGACCGGCCGGGTCGACGACCCGCAGTCCGGTCACGTCGGCCACCACCGGACCGGGCCGGTCCGCGAGGCGGGCGAGCAGCGCGCCGCGTACCACCTCGGCTCCGGCGGCGTCGAGCACACCGGTCAGCCGGACCACCGCCGACGACTCGTCGACTTCCACGAGACAGCTCGCCATGATCGCCCCATTGTGCGCGCCGGTGACGGTCAGCGCATTCGGGCGCTCGACATCGGCCATCAGCGGTCCGACCGGGAGCGGCGGTTGATGGCCGCCAGGGTGCCGACAGCGGTGCCGGCGGCGGCCAGACCGAACGCGGCGGTCATCCGCACCAACTGCCGCCGCCGACCGTGCCAGCCGCCGTCCTGGCGCGCCTGGGCATCGGCGCGGAACACGTTGCCGCTGCTGTCCACCCGGGCGCCCGGCCCGAACTGGGTGCGGTGCGCGTACCAGCCGAGGGTGCGCTCCACCAGCGCGGGCGCCACCCGCCACTGCAGGCCGATCAACCGGGCCGCGCCGCCGGCGTACGCCTCGCGGCGGGGCCGGCGCAGCAGCCGAACAATGGTTTCAGCGACCACCTCCGGCGGGTAGATCGGGGGAGGCGGCACCAACTCCCGGCCGCTGTGGTTGCCGGTGTGCCGGAAGAACGGGGTGTCGATCGTGGCCGGCAGCACGGTGCAGACGGAGATGTGCCCCCGACCGGTCACCCGCAGCTCCTGTCGGACGGTGTCGGCCAGCCCTCGGATGCCGTGCTTGGTGGCGTTGTACGCCGACTGGTACGGCATGGCCACCTCGGCCAGCACCGAGGCGTTGTTGACCAGCACACCGCCACCGGCGGCGCCCAGGTAGGGCAGGGCCGCCTTGATGCCGTGCACCGCCCCGAGCAGGTTGACCTCCAGCACCCGACGGAACTCGGCGACCGGGATCTCGTCGAACAGACCCACGGCGCTGACCGCGGCGTTGTTCACCCAGGCGTCGATCCGGCCGAACTCGGCCGCCGCCTGGTCGGCCAGTCGCCGCACCGACTCCAGGTCGGTCACATCGGTCGGTACGACCAACGCCTGACCGCCCAACTCCCGGCACCGCTGGGCGACCTGTCGCAGGGCGGGCTCACTGCGGGCGGCCAGCACGACGGCGGCGCCCCGGCGGGCCAGTGCGTACGCGGTCGCCGTGCCGATCCCGCTGGAGGCGCCGGTGATCACCACGGTCGAATCGTCGAGGCTGCGGGTCAGCGGCATTCCTGAGCGGTACCCCCGGTCGGACCTGGTCACACCAGCGACAGCTTGTCGATCATCGTCGACCCGTGCGGTCGTGTCGCCTGTGCTTGCCGTGGCGCAAGTGTCGGTGGCAGTCGCGCGGACTCTTCCTGATCTGCCAGGTTTCGGCTCAGCCTGGCGGGGTTAATGGGACGCTCTGACCGGGAGGACCACCGCCGAGGAAAGATCGCAGGGAGGTGACCCATGCGCGTCGGCCTCGTCTGCGCGCACGCCAGTTCGTACCGCCACGCCGACGGCCCACCGGTCGGCACCCGACAGCACATCGCCAGGGTCGCCGCGGAGTTGGCCGAGCGAGGCCATGACGTCCGGCTCTACGTCCGCCGGGACGACCCGGCGGGGCCGGCGACGATGGACGTCGACGGCTACCAGGTGCACCAGGTGCCCGCCGGCCCGCCCAGCCCACTACCCACCGCCGAGCTGATCCCGTACGTGACGGAGGTCGGCCGTTGGCTGGCCGACGAGTGGTCGGGTGCCTGGCGGCCCGAGGTGGTGCACGGGCACTACTGGGTCGGAGGCCTGGCCGCCGCCCACGCCGTTCGGGAGACCGACATCCCGGTGGTGCAGACGTTCCACTCGCTCGGCATCGAGCAGCTGCGTCACCTGGGCGGCCACTACGACGGGCCGGGCCAGCGGATCACGCTGGAGCGGGCGTTGACCCGGGCGGTCGACATCGCCGTGGCCCAGTCCAACGACGAGGTCGACGAGCTGACCCGGATGGGTCTGCAACGCAGTTCCGTCGCGTTGGTGCCGGCCGGCGTCGACATCGACCTGTTCCATCCCGACGGCGAGGCCGCACCGCGCGAACAACGGCCCCGCATCCTCTCGGTGGGCTCGCTCGCCGCAGGGCACGGCCAGGAGGACCTGATCCGGGCGATGCGGCTGGTCGGCGACGCCGAGTTGGTGATCGCCGGTGGGCCGCCAGCCGACCAGTTGGCCAACCACGCGGAGGCGCGACGGCTGCGCGAGCTGGCCGAGCAGATCGGCGTCGTCGACCAGGTACGGCTCGTCGGGGCGGTGCCGCACGACCAGATGGCCACCTGGTACCGGTCGGCGGACGTGGTCGCCTGCACGCCGCACTACTCCTCGGCCGGGCGGGTGTCGCTGGAGGCGATGGCCTGCGGGGTGCCGGTGATCGGCTACGCGATGGGTGGCCTGGCGGACGCCGTCGTCGACGAGGTCACCGGCCGCCTGGTGCCGCCCGGTGACGTCCGCGCACTCGGCGTGTCATTGCGCCGGCTGCTCGCCGACAACGCCGGCCGGTTCGCGTACGGACACGCCGCTGTGGACCGGGTGCGCAGCAGCTACACCTGGGAGCGGACCGCCGGCGCGTTGGAGCGTCTCTACGAGCGGGTGGTGAGCCGGCGCAAGCCGGTCGAGGCCTGAGCGGGGCGCCGGCCAGCACGAACCAGTCAGCCGGGCCGGCCGGCGCCGACCATGGCGTGGTCCCGACGGGCCGCCACCGAACGGTGCTGCTGCGGCTCGGCGTACCGGGTCAGGCCGATCACCGCGGCCAGGGTGACCAGGAAGCCGGCCGCGGCCAGCCACTCCCGACCCGGCCAGATCTTGTCGTTGAGCAGCAGCAGGCCGACGATCGCGGCCGGCACCGCGCCGGCGGCGTCCATCGCGGCGACCGCGGCGGTCGTCGATCCGCGCTGCATGGCCAGACCGAGCAGCAGCTGACCGACGATCGAGTGGGCGATCAACAGGTACAACAGCGGGTCGGCGAGGAACGCCTCGGCGGACGGCGCGGACGCCAGTGGCCGGGCGGCGACCGCCGCCGAGCTGAACGCCAGCCCGGCCAGTGAGCCGAGCGCCACCGAACCCGGCGCACCGTGCAGCCGCACGGCGAAGACACCGAGCACCGCGATCACGCCGAGCGCCACCAGCAGGGCGATCGAGCCGGCGGTGCCGAGCTGCTTCGACGGCGCCGGCCGGGCGGACAACACCAGTGCGGTGATCCCCGCGAAGAGCAGCGCCAACAGCACCACCTCCGCCGCCGGAAGTCGCCACTTCAACACCAGCACCCCGAGGATGGCGGTCACCCCGAGCCCGGCGGCCACGCTGGCCTGCACGAGGAAGAGCGGCAGGTCCCGTCGGGCCAGGAAGGCGAGCACGAAACCGCCGATCTGACAGCCGAGGCCGACCAGGTACGTCCGGTGCCCGGCGAGGCGCAGCAGCAGGCCCGGATCGAAGGTGTGGTGGACAGTGGTGCGGGCCGCAGCCACCGACTGGAGCAGGTTGGCGAAGCCATACGCGACGATCATCGCCGCGAGGAAGCACCAGCCGGAGGAGACCACCTGGCGAGGATAGAGGTTGCCGGGGGTCAGTGCGCGGCTGGTCGATTGAGGCGGGCGAGGATGTCGGCGTGCAGCACACCGTTGGTGGCCACCACGCTGCTGTCGGTGCCCGGAGCGCCCGCCGGGGTCGGTCGACCGGACAGATCCGTGACCGTGCCACCCGCCTCCGTGATGATCGGCACCAGCGCCGCCACGTCCCACAGGGACAGCTCCGGCTCGGCCATCACGTCGAGCGCACCCTCGGCCAACAGCATGTAGCCGTAGAAGTCGCCGTAGGCCCGGCTGCGCCAGCTGCCCCGCATCAGGTCGAGCACCGCGTCGAGCCGCCCGGCTTCCTCCCACCCGTTCAGTGAGGAGTAGCAGAAGCTGGCGTCCGCGACCTCACGCACCGCGGAGACACCGATCCGTTCGCCGGCCGCGGGGCCCGGCCCGGCGTACGCGCCCGCGCCCGCGCTGGCCCACCAGCGTCGCCCGAGCGCTGGTGCGGACACCACGCCGACCGCCGGCAGGTCGCCGTCGTAGAGCGCGATCAGGGTGGCCCAGATCGGCACGCCACGGACGAAGTTCTTGGTGCCGTCGATCGGGTCGATGATCCACCGGCGGCCGTTCGGGTCGGTCGACGGCTGCGCGCCGTACTCCTCACCGAGCAGCCCGTCGGACGGCCGGTGCTCGGCCAGCAGGGCGCGGATCTCCCGCTCCACGGCGGTGTCCGCGTCGGAGACCGGCGTCAGGTCGGGCTTCGCCTCGACGCGCAGGTCGAGCGCGCGGAACCGGGCCGTGGCGATGGCGTCGGCCCGATCGGCGAGCAGGTGGGCGAGGGTGAGGTCGTCGGCGTACCCGGTCATGCCGGCAACCTAGCCCACGCCCGACGGGTCACTCGTCGGGCCCGCGCCGGTCGCCCTCGCCCGGCCCGCGCTGGTCGCTGTCGCCGCGCGAGTCACCCTCGCCCGCGCGGGAGGCGAGCAACCGACGGTACGAGGCCAGCCGGCGTGGATCGGCCTTACCGGCGGCCACCCAGGCGTCCAGCCCACAGTCGGCCTCGTCGGCCGTGTGCGGGCAGTTCGGTGGGCAGTCGACGGTGCCCTCGACCAGGTCCGGAAAACCGTGCAGCAGGCTGTCGGCCGAGACGTGCGCCAACCCGAAACTGCGAATCCCGGGGGTGTCGATGATCCAGCCCGGATCGGTGTCGACCCCGGGCACCGGTGGCAGCCGCAACGCCACCGCACTGGTCGAGGTGTGCCGGCCCCGGCCGATCGCGCTGACCACGCCGACCGCGCGCAGCGCGTCCGGAACGAGGCGGTTGACCAGCGTCGACTTGCCCACCCCGGAGTGCCCGACCAACACCGACACCTTGCCGCTCAGCAGCGCACGGAGCGCGTCGAGGTCGGAGTCGGGACGGTTGAGCACGTACGGCAACTCCAGCTCGGTGTAGTAGCCCAGCACCTCCTCCGGCCCGGCCAGGTCGGCCTTGGTGAGGCAGAGCAGCGGCTCGACGTCCGCGTCGTACGCGGCCACCAGGCAGCGGTCGATGAACCCGGTGCGCGGCGGTGGGTCGGCCAACGCGCTGACGATCACCAACTGGTCGGCGTTGGCCACCACCACCCGTTCCAGCCGACCCTCGGCGGTGGTCTCGTCGTCGTCGGCGGTGCGCCGCAGCACCGAGCGGCGCTCGGCGATCCGGACGATGCGGGCGAGCGCGCCCTCCGCGCCGGACGTGTCGCCGACCAGACTGACCCGGTCACCGACCACCACCGACTTGCGGCCCAGCTCGCGGGCCCGCATGGCGGTGACCATGGGCAGCTCGGCGCCGACCACGCCGCGTTCGGCCCCGGACAGCACGCAGGTGTAGCGCCCCCGGTCGACGGCGATGACGAACCCGTCGACCGCGTCGTTGTGCTGCGGGCGGGTGCGCGTACGCGGGCGCGAGGACTTTCCGGGCCGGACCCGCACGTCGTCCTCGTCGTACTCCCGCCGTTTGGTCGCCAGGGCCTTCCTCCGTCGCGTCAGCTCTTGCCGGTCACCATCGCTGACCATAGTGCCGGGAACTCGGGCATGGTCTTGGAGGTACACCCCACGTCGTCCACCTCGATGCCCGGAACGGCGAGCCCGGCCACCGCGGCGGCGTGCGCCATCCGGTGGTCGTGGTAGGTGCGGAAGACCCCGCCGCGCAGCGGGCGGGGGCGGATCTCCAACCCGTCCGGTGTTTCGGTGATGTCCGCCCCGAGCCCGCCGAACTCCCGCGCGAGCGCGGCGAGCCGGTCGGTCTCATGGCCCCGGATGTGCCCGACGCCGGTGAAGACCGACGGCGAGTCGGCCAGCATGGCCAGCGCGGTCAGCACGAGGGTCAGCTCGCCGACGTCGGACAGGTCGGCCGTCAGGCCGTGCACCACGCCGGTGCCCCGCACGGTCAGCCCTTCGGTGGAGAGGGTGACCTCGCCGCCCATCCGTTGCAGCAGCGAGCGGAGCTGCTCGACCGGCTGCGCGCTGCTGTGCGGCCAACCCTGCAGGGTCACCTCACCGCCGGTGACCAGGGCGGCGGCGAAGAACGGCACCGCGCCGGAGAGGTCCGGCTCGATCTCCCAGCCGCGCCCGGTGAGCGGGCCGGGCTCGACGGCCCAGACGTCGGGGGTGCTGTCGTCGACCGCCGCGCCGGCGGCCCGCAGCATCTGCACTGTCATTCGCAGGTGCGGGGCGGACGGCACCGGTGGGCCGACGTGGCGCACCACGACACCCCTGTCGAAGCGCGGGGCGGCCAGCAGCAACCCGGAGACCAGCTGGCTGGAGGCGGACGCGTCGATCACCACCTCGCCGCCGGTGATCCGGCCGGTGCCGAGCACGGTCAGCGGCAGGCTGCCGGTGCCGGTGACGTCGATCCGGACGCCCAGCGAGCGCAGCGCGTCGACCAGTGGGCCGAGCGGACGGGTGCGGACGTACGGGTCACCGTCGAAGGTGACCTGCCCGTCGGCCAGGCCCGCCACCGGCGGCACGAACCGCATCACGGTGCCGGCCAGCCCGACGTCGACGTGGGCGGGGCCGACCAGTGGGTGCGGGCGGAGCAGCCAGCGCTCGTCGTCGCTGATCGAGACGTGTGCGCCCATCGCCCGCAGGCCGGCGGCCATCAACTCGGTGTCGCGGGCGCGCAGTGGCCGGGCCAGCGTCGACGGGCCGGCAGCCAGCGCGCTGAGCACCAGGGCGCGGGCCGTCATCGATTTGGATCCCGGCAGGCGCAGCGTCGCCGCCACCGGGTCGGATGCGGTCGGTGCGGTCCACGGCTGCGGTGGCCGGGTCGCTGTCAGGTTCCCCACGGTTACATTCTGCCGTGTCGGCGGGTGGTCGGCGGCAGCCGGCGTTCGCGCTCCCGGTTGGCGGGACAGCCGACGGGGCCTCCGACGCGTTAGCGTGTTCCCCATGTGCGGCAGGTACGCGACGACCCGGAGCTCTGGCGAGCTGAGCGCGCTGTTCGAGTCGTCCGACGACTCCGACGGTCTGGTTCGGGTCGATCACAACGTCGCGCCGACCGACCCGGTGCCGTTGGTCCGGCTCAGTCCGGAGGGGCATCGCAGCCTCTGTGTCGGCCGCTGGGGTCTGTTGCCGCACTGGTCCCGGTCCACCTCGGGAGCTGCCCGCATGATCAATGCGCGGGCGGAGACGGTGGCCACCAGTCGGGCGTACGCGGGCTCCTTCTCCCGTCGCCGCTGCCTGGTCCCGGCCGACGGCTGGTACGAGTGGGTCCGGCTGCCCGACGGCGGCCGACAGGCGTACTTCATGACCCCCCGGGATGGTTCGGTGCTCGCTCTGGCCGGCATCTGGTCGGTCTGGGAGTCCGACGTCGAGACCCGGCTCACCTTCAGCGTGCTGACGACCGCGGCGCTCGGCGACCTGGCCGAGGTGCACGACCGGATGCCGGTGCTGCTGCCGCCCGAGCGTTGGTCGTCGTGGCTCGCGCCGACCGACGAGCCGGGGCGGCTGCTCACTCCGGCGTCGGCGGAGCAGTTGGCGGGGCTGGAGATCCGCCCGGTGGGTGCGGCGGTGGGAGACGTTCGCAACGACGGGCCGCAACTGACCGCCCGGGTGGCGGTGGCGCCGACGGTGACACCCCAGGAGCTGACCCTGTTCTGACGCCGCCCCGCATCGTTGTCCGCCGATTTGCCGGGGTTCCGCGCATTCGTCTCCCGATTGTTCGGTCATGTTCCCGGCAGACCCTTGTCCCGGTGTCGCCAAGTGCGATAGAACACAGCGCCGGTAGTGGTCATCGATTCGCACGGGGCGGACGACGTCCACAGTTCTTGCCGGTCCCACGGGGGAGGTGGGCGGATGACACGGGCACGTATGCCGCGTCCGCACGAGGTGGCGGCGGCGCGGCGGGATCCGCGACTGCTGCGGGCCGTGCGGGAACGGCGACAGGACGACGCGTGGCGCACCAGAGGCACCTGCCAGAGCGTCGATCCGGAGACCTTCTTTCCGGCACCGAACGAGCCGGCGGACGCCGCCGTCGCGCTGTGCCGCAGTTGTGATGTGCAGGGGTCCTGCCTGGCGTGGGCCCTCGATGTCGGTGACTGCCACGGCGTCTGGGGCGGCACCACGCCGAGGGAGAGACGGGCCATGCTGGTCGCCTGGCGTGGCGAGGTCGACCCCGACCCGGACGCCATCGACGACGCCGGCCCACCGGTGCGCGATCGCCTGCTCACCCTGGTCCCGCTGAGCTGACCGGCGGCCCGGTTCGCATCCGTCGCCCGGCCGGCGGCGCAGAATGGGTCGATGCCATCCAGCAACGCCATCGACACCCCGCGCGGTCCGGCGCGGATCGACACCGACCTGCCGGTCCGCCCGGCCACCGCACTGCTCGTCCTCGGGCACGGTGCGGGCGGCAGCGTCGACGCGCCCGACCTGCTCGCGGTCCGGGACGCGTCGGTCGCGGCCGGCCTGGCGGTGGTCCGGGTGACCCAGCCGTACCGGGTCGCCGGTCGACGTGCGCCGGCACCGGCCGGTCACCTCGACGAAGCCTGGGCGGCGGTGCTCGGCGTGCTGCGCGACCGGCACGCCGACGTGTCGACGGTGGTGGTCGGTGGGCGTTCCAGTGGCGCGCGGGTGGCCTGCCGGACGGCCCGTGCGGTGGGCGCGGCCGGCGTGGTCGCGCTGGCCTTCCCGCTGCACCCGCCCGGCCGGCCGGAACGCTCACGGGCCGCCGAACTGGACACTGGTCTGCCGACGGTGGTCGTCAACGGCGACCGGGACCCGTTCGGGACGCCGGAGCCGGGGCCGACCGTGCGGGTGGTGAGCCGCCCCGGTGAGACGCACGATCTGCGTCGGGATCCGGCCGGCACCGCCGCCGCCGTGCGCGACTGGCTGTACGCCCAGGGCTGGGCGGCCGGCTGACCCGGCGTGGCCGGCTCGCCGGGGCACCGTTTCCGGCGCCGGGCACGGGTCGTTGCATCCGATGGTGCCGCCGGCCCGATCAGGGCCGGTGACACCAGTCCTCCCAGGCCCTTCCTGGTCCCAGCGCCGGCCGCCGTCGGGGCCGGGACCAGGAACGGGAGGCCGGGACGGAATGCCCCAGTGGTCATCTCGCGTTACTACCCCCGGACGACTTTTCTGCGAGGGGGTGACCGGTGCCAACCGAGACACGAAGCCTGGAACGGGATGAACGGGACGCCCGGCAGCTGAAGCGGCTGCTGGATGGCCCGGAGTGGCCCGCGACGGCGGGACCGGGCGGGGTGGGTGCGGTGAGCATGGGCACACCAGCCGGAAGTGAATCTGCGGGTAGGTCCGTGCGCGTATCCTCGGCGGGAAAGCATCCGACGCGAGGGGATGTGCGGTTGACGACCGAGAAGACGGACGAGCGCAGGGCCCGATTCGAGCGGGACGCGATGCCATTCGTCGATCAGCTCTACGCTGCTGGGCTGCGAATGACGCGCAACCCGGCGGATGCCGAGGACCTGGTCCAGGAGACGTACCTGAAGGCGTACGCGGCCTTCCACCAGTTTGAGCAGGGCACGAACCTGAAGGCCTGGCTCTACCGGATCCTGACCAACACCTACATCAACTCCTACCGTAAGCGGCAGCGCCAACCGATCCAGGCGCCCACGGAGGAGATCACCGACTGGCAGCTCGCCGAGGCCGAGTCGCACACCTCCAGTGGGTTGCGCTCCGCCGAGACGGAGGCACTGGACCGGCTGCCGGACAGCGACGTCAAGGAGGCCCTCCAGCAGTTGCCGGAGGAGTTCCGCCTGGCCGTCTACCTCACCGATGTCGAGGGCTTCTCCTACAAGGAAGTCGCGGACATCATGGGCACGCCGATCGGCACCGTGATGTCGCGTCTGCACCGTGGCCGTCGTAATCTGCGCAAGCTGCTCGAGCGCTACGCGGGGGAGCGGGGCTTCAGTGCGGCCCGCTCGGCGAAGGGCTCGACCGCCGCCGCTGCCGGCCGGGAGGTGTGACGTGAGCTGTGGGGAGCCGCACGAGACGGACTGCCGCGAAGTCCTCGCGGAGGTGTATCTCTACCTGGATCTGGAGTGCGCCGACGAGCGCCGCTCGCTGATCCGGCACCACCTGGACGAGTGCGGGCACTGCCTGCGCGAGTACGGGTTGGAGCAGGAGGTGCGGGCGCTGGTGGCTCGTTGCTGTGGCAACGAGACCGCTCCGGACGAGCTGCGCGAGCGGCTGCGGGTCAAGCTCACCGAGCTGGTGGTCTTCGAGACCAGCGACTCCCGTGAGCTGGCCGACTGAGCCTATGAGCTGGCCGACCGAGTGTCGGCGCCAGCTGGCAAGACCGGTGGCCCGGGTCGATGTCGACCCGGGCCACCGGTGTACCCGGCCTCGGCCGGTTGAGCGGCGACGGGCAGCCGGCCCGTCGACCCGTTCAGGAGTTGGGACGCTTGCCGTGGTTCGCGGCGCTCTTCTTACGGGCCTTCTTCTTCCGGGACTTCTTCGCCATGCTGACCTCCTCGTGATGGGTCGGATCCGTCCTGCGCACGACCTCGGCGCCGATGCAGCCACCGGCGGTCCGGCGTCGGGTCCGACCCGCTGATGGTAGTGCGGTCGGCACCCGCCGCCTTCCCCAGGGCGGGCCTGCCATCCCGGCTGCGCCCGCTGACCGCCCACCGCCGGTCGACGCATGATTGGATACATCGGCAGGCACGTCGCGAAGAGGGAGGGCCTGGACATGGCCGAGGAGATCCGCGCCGAGATGGTGGCCAACGTCTGGAAGGTCGTCGCCACGGCGGGTGACACGGTGGCTGAGGGTGACACCCTGGTGATCCTCGAGTCGATGAAGATGGAGATCCCGGTCGTCGCCGAGTCCGACGGTGTGCTCCAGCAGCTTGCCGTGCACGAGGGCGACGTCGTGCAGGACGGTGACCTGATCGCGGTGATCGCTTGACCGGGTTGCGGGTCCGTCCGGCGGAGCCCGCCGACTTCCCGGCGGTGGCCCGGCTGACCGTTGCCGCGTACGAGGCGGACGGGCAGCTCAAGGGCGAACACGGGTACGGCGAGGTGTTGGCCGATGTGTCGACCCGGGCCGCCAGCGGCGAGGTGCTGGTCGCTGTCGACGAGGCGACCGGGGCGGTGCTCGGCTCGGTCACGTTCGTGCTGCCGGGCACACCGTTCGCGGAGCTGTCCGGGCCGGGCGAGGCGGAGTTTCGGATGCTCGCGGTCGACCCGGGCGCTCAGGGGCGGGGTGTCGGTGCGGCGTTGGTCGAGGCGTGTGTCGACCGGGCGACCGAGTTGGGTTGCACCGCGGTGATGATCTGCGTCCGGGCCGGGATGGCCGATTCGGCGCATCGGCTCTACTCGCGGCGTGGGTTCGTCCGCTCGCCGGAGAAGGACTGGGCACCGGTGCCGGGCGTGGACCTGCTCGGCCTGCGCCTGGAGCTGACGCGCCGCTGAGCCGCCGACCGGCCGGTGGTCCGCCTACCGGCCGGCGGTGCTGAGCCGTCTACCGGCTAGCCGGGCCGGACGGGCCCGGGTCAGGCGTCGGGCTGCGTGCCGATGGCGGCGAGCAGCTCGTCGGCCACCTCCAGCGCGAGCTTGCGGCGTTCGTCGTCGGTGATGTGCGGCGCGCGTACCGCGAACCAGCTGGTGTGCACCGCGAACAGGGACAGCACGGCGCGCAGTTGGGCGGCGGGGGAGTCGTCGCCCCGGCAGAGCGCCTCGGCCAGCTCCATCATCCGGCCGCGCATCTTCTGGCCGGAGGAGAGGCTCTTGAGCGCGGTCTGGTTCTGCTCGAAGAAGCGCATCACCGACGGCTGGCTGCCGTCGAACATCGTGTCGGCGTAGCGGGAGATCAGCTCGCGCCGGGTGTCCAGGGTGGCGGGCTGGGTGGCGGCCCAGGCGGTCAGCGCGTCCATCCGCTCCAGTCGGTCCTCGACGAAGCTGGCGACGATGTCGTCCTTGCTCTTGAAGTGGTAGTAGAGCGCGGCCTTGGTGACGTTGAGGCGTTCGGCGATCTCCCGGAGCGAGGTCTTCTCGTACCCCTGCTCGGTGAAGAGTTCGAGCGCGACGGCCTTGATCCGTTCCCGCGTTCCGCCGCCTGTGCTCTCGCTCACTCACGCCCTCCAACTGACTTGACCGTTGCTCGTACCCAAACTTACCGTGCGGCTAGTAAGGTGACTAGCCGGGCGGCAAGTAAGTACGGCAATCCTCGGGGGGAGCTTACCCATGACTCAGGCAACCCAGACCGGCACACGACCCAACAACATCCGGGTCGTGCTGTTCGGGCTGATGATCGCGATGATGCTCGCGATGCTCGACAATATGATCGTCAGCACCGCGTTACCGCGGATCGTTGGCGAGTTCGGCGGGCTCAACCACTTCACCTGGGTGGTTACCGCGTACGTCCTGGGCACCACCGTCTCGACCCCGATCTGGGGCAAGCTCGGTGACCTCTACGGCCGCAAGTCGGTCTTCCTGACCTCGGTCGTCGTCTTCCTGATCGGCTCCGCGCTCTGCGGCATGGCCGGCTCGGCGATGTTGGGCGGCCCGCAGGACGGCATGGTCCAGCTCATCGCGTTCCGGGCGGTGCAGGGCCTCGGCGCCGGCGGCCTCATGGTCGGCGTGATGGCGATCATCGGTGACCTGGTGCCGCCCCGCGAGCGCGGGCGCTACCAGGGCATGATCGCCGGCATCATGGCCATCGCCATGGTGGCCGGCCCGCTGGCCGGTGGCTTCATCACCGACCACCTCTCCTGGCGTTGGGCGTTCTACGTGAACCTGCCGCTGGGCGGTGTCGCGCTGCTCGTGCTGATCACCACCATGCACCTGCCGAAGTACCGCACCGAGCACCGGATCGACTGGCTCGGCGCCGGGCTGCTCTCGGTCGGCATCACCGCGATCGTGCTCATCACCACCTGGGGCGGCAACGAGTACGCCTGGGCGTCGCCGCAGATCTTCGGCCTGGCCGTGCTCGCGTTGGCGGCGTTGGTGGTGTTCGGCCTGGTGGAGCGTCGTGTCCAGGAGCCGATCCTGCCGCTGGCGCTCTTCGCCAACCGCAACTTCGCGCTGATCTCGGTCATCGGCTTCCTGCTCGGCTTCGCGATGTTCGGCGCGATGAACTTCCTGCCGCTCTACCAGCAGACCGTGCAGGGGGCGTCGGCGACCAACAGTGGTCTGCTGCTGCTGCCCCTGATGTTCGGCATGCTGGTCGTCTCGCTGGTCATCGGCCGCGCGATCACCAGGAACGGTCGGTACCGGGCGTACCCGATCATCGGTGGCGTGGTGATGACGGGGGGCATGGCGCTGCTGTCCATGCTCGACACCGACACCAGCAAGTTGATGTCCTCGCTGTACATGATCGTGCTCGGCGTCGGCATGGGCTTCCTCATGCAGACGTCGATGCTGATCGCGCAGAACAGCGTGGAGCAGAAGGACCTCGGCGCGGCCAGCGGCGCGGCCACCTTCTTCCGGTCGATCGGTGGCTCGTTCGGCATCTCGCTGTTCGGTGCGATCTTCGCCAACCGACTGGCCAGCTCCGAGGGCGGTCGTGCCTTCGGTGGCGGCGAGGCCGGCGCCGGGATGGACCTTGAGAAGCTCAAGGAGCTGCCCGCCCAGGCTCGTGAGGCGGTGCTCGGCGGTCTCTCCGACGCCATCTCGCACGTCTTCCTCTGGGCGGTCCTGTTCACCATCGTGATCCCGGTGCTCGCCTGGTTCATTAAGGAGATCCCGCTGCGCACCGCGAACGAGGCGCCGCAGGCAACCCCGGAGGAGGACGCCGAGGTCGCCCTCGGCAAGGCCGCCCCGGTCGCCTGACCCAACCCCGAACCTCCGCGATCTTGCACTTTGTGCGCGTGCATAAGCACTGTTTCCGACAAAACGGCGACAGTAAGTGCAAGATCGCGGGGGTTGGCGGGGACTTAGCGGCGGCGCAGACGTTGCCAGAGCCGGCGC
Organism: Micromonospora inaquosa; assembly: GCF_003857055.1. Classification (GTDB taxonomy): domain Bacteria; phylum Actinomycetota; class Actinomycetes; order Mycobacteriales; family Micromonosporaceae; genus Micromonospora; species Micromonospora inaquosa. The sequence continues at coordinate 17,569 of NZ_QGSZ01000346.1, forward strand.
AGGGG
>NZ_QGSZ01000119.1 GCF_003857055.1 Micromonospora inaquosa
GGCGCGGGGTGCCGCTGGGTAGGTTGGCGGCGTAGCGTCGCGTTCGTGGAACCGGACGTGTTGGGGCCGCCGTACGAGCGGCAGACGATCGACCTGGGCACCGACGACGAAGGCCCAGTTGTCGCGACCCTGGTCCGGCGGCGGGCCGAACGCCCCACCGGGCGCGCAGTGCTCTACGTACACGGCTTCGTCGACTACTTCTTCCAGACCCACCTGGCCGACTTCTTCGCCGAGCGGGGCTGGGATTTCTACGCGCTCGACCTGCGCAAATACGGTCGCAGTCTGCTCCCGGGCCAGACCCCGAACTTCTGCCACGACATCAGCGACTACTTCCCCGAGCTGGACGCCGCCGCCGAGATCATCCGCAGGGACGACGGGCACGAGACCCTGCTGGCGATGGGTCACTCCACCGGCGGTCTGATCATCTCGCTCTGGGCGGACTCCCGCCGCGACACCGGCACCATCGATGGCCTGGTGCTGAACAGCCCCTTCTTCGACCTGAACGCCCCCTGGGCGGTGCGTCGACCCCTCGCGGCCGCCGCGTCCCGGCTGGGCCGCAGGGCGCCGCACCGCATCCTGCCGTTCGGGCTGGGCACGGTGTACGGCGAGAGCATCCACTCCGACCACCGCGGCGAGTGGACCTACGACCTGGCGTGGAAGCCGCTGGCCGGGTTCCCGGTCCGGGCCGGTTGGCTGAACGCGATCCGCACCGGGCAACGCCGACTCCGTGCCGGGTTGGACATCCAGGTGCCGGTGCTGCTGGCCTGCTCAACCCGGTCCTTCCGGGGCACCAAGTGGCACGACAACGCGACACTGGCCGACGCCGTACTGGACGTCGAGCACATGGTCCGCTACGCGCCCCGCCTCGGTCGCCACGTCACACTGGCCCGCTTCGACGGCGGGATGCACGACCTCACACTCTCCGGCCCCGCCGTACGGAAGAAGGTCTTCGACGAGGTGGGCCGCTGGGCCGAGGCGTTCCTCGCCGCCGGCCCCACCGCCCCCGCCGACGCGGACACCGCCGACGCCGCGCGAGCCGACGCAAACACGGCCAACACGCGGACACCCGACGCGGCGGAGGCGGCGACGCCCGGCGGCTGACCAGGCCGAGCGACGTCACGGCCCAGACGTCACCCAACGGCCTCGCCGCTCAGACGTCGCCCGGTGTCGCCGGGAGGACGGCACGGATCCGGTCGAAGGTCACCACCGGGTGCGCGCCGACGCCGGGCAGGACCAGGCCCAGGCAGTACGGGGAGACCTCACCGGTGACGCCAGCCTGAACGATGAAGACCGGCGCGCCGACGTACCCCCGCGGCAGCTCCGTGGTGATCAGCACGGCGTCCCCGTCGCGGACCACCCGCTCGATCGCGACCTCCAGCGGCCGCGACCCGTCTTCGCGTACCCCATGGGCCAGCACGAAAGCGGAACCGGCGTCGGCGCCGAGGCGGGCGACCACCTCGGGCCCGGCGGCGATCCCCGCCGGCACCGGCTGGACGCGCCACCGCCAGCCGCCGTCACCGGCGTACCGGTGCAGGCCAGCGGTCGGCAACACCGCCACCCCGTCGCCCCCGAAGCGGGCCCAACCAGGCACGATCCCGGCCTCGGAAATGACCACCGGGGCCACCCCCGCCGGCTCGGTGACGCTCGACCGCAGGCCCAACTCGCCCCCAGAAGCGCCCACCAGGTCGGCTGCCGTCAACAGCGACTCCCCCACCGGGTCGTCGCCGTCCTGAAAGAAAAAGGCGGTACCGAAACCGGCCGATGACCGGTACGGCAGGATGGCGCGACCGACGACCTGGCACAGCTCGTAGGCGACGTCGCTCTCGGCGTCGGAATCCAGCAACACCAGCCAAAGGTACGGTCCGAGGCCGGGCCGGTCCGCGGTAACCCGGATGCCCGCTCCGAGGCGGACATGAGACTCTGCTCGGCAACGTGGACGCGGGCACCCTTTTCGCCGTCGGGCAGTGGGACGGCGGTACCCTCTGGGCGCGACATCCACGCCACACGCGCCCGTAGCTCAGCGGATAGAGCAGGGGACTTCTAATCCCAAGGCCGCAGGTTCGAATCCTGCCGGGCGCACCCACCTCACCGCAGGTCAGCGGCTTTCCGCTCTCGGTCGAGACGATCACCATGGCCTGCGTACAGCCATTCGTACAGCCAAGTCAGCCGAAGAGGTGCTTCGCGGCCTCGTCCACGGCGGCCCGCTCGATCTCGGGCAGGACGTGGGCGTAGGGGTTCATCGTCAGCCCGATCTGGCTGTGCCCGAGCACCTTCAGCACCGTCCGGGGCGAGGCACCGGAGACGAGCAGGAACGTCGCGAAGGCGTGCCGCAGGTCGTGCAGTCGCAGCCAGTCGTCCGCCGGGACCGCTCCGTCTTGGGCGCCACGAGCTGCAACCGGCCATCGGCCCGCTGGACGCTGTGCCGAACAGTCAGGGTGCCGCGTCGAGGTCGCCGAAGGAGCCCTCCGGGACCAAGCCGTCGACGTACTGCGAAAGTGGGCCGACATACTGCCCTCACCGGTCAAGCCTGAGTTCTGACCAGACACAGAGCTGGAAAGGACAGCCATGGAATCAGATGCCAACCTGACGTGGGTCATGACAGTGGAGTACGCCGGAGTATCGCCGGCTTGGTGCGAGGGTGACGGTGACACGAATGACTCGCGTGTGAACCCGATCGCCATCTCCAAACTTGGAGATCGTGCGACCACCTTGAGCGTGGTCATCGCGGCCGTCACCGAACAAGAGGCCCACGAGATCGGACTCGTCGGCCTCGGACGTTGGGCCGAGCGAATCGGCCTCAGCACGCACAACCCGACCGTGGTAGCACTGTTTGCCAGGGACATCACATAGTTGGATGCGTTGGCTAGTCCCACCTGATGCTTGACGGATCCGTCCCAGGTGTTGCTTGACGGTTGGTCTAGGTTTCTGGGTCTATTCGTAGCCGGTGGCTCCGAGGAGGGTCTGGGCGAGCTCTTCCCAGGTCGGTTGGTCCGGCATTGGCTGGCCCCGGTTGGCGTAGTACTGCGGAGTTGCATCGAGGACCCTGGAGAGAGCGTCAAGGAAGCTCTCCAGGGTGTAGTTTTCCCAGGCGTCCGGGTTGGCTTGCAGGTCGGCCAGCATCTGGTCGACGACTCGGGCCACGCCCCCGGCTGAGTCGATGTTGTCGAAATAGGTGTCTGGGACGTCGGCGAACCGGCCGGTGTCGTAGGGGCCTCTCATGTCATCATGGTGCCCCCGGTAGCTGGATCGATCTTCCGGGGTCCCAAAAGCTTCCAGGTTGTGGATAGGCAGTTGTTTCGTACGCCGGATGTTCCGGGGTCCGTCGTTGCAGGCGACGATCAGCGCAGATGGTTGTGTCCCATGACGGGACACATAGTTGGACGCGTTGACTGCCGGATTCCCCGCTGAGGAATCAAGGCGGCCCGCAAGCGGGCCGCGCCGGCCGCGCTCGGCCTGCTGGCGGCGCAAGCGCCGGCATCGGCCGACGCGCTGGCCGATAAGAGCCTCTGCCTCGGGCGGGGGCCAGACGACTCCGAGATGGAGTTGCCGAACGGTTCCGATTCGTGGGTGGTGGGATGCCATCCCGCCAGCCACCGACCCAGGCAGAGCCGAGCAGACCAGTTCCAGGGCAGGGCGGCGGTCATGGCAGGCAAGCACTGATACTAGGCCGATGGATGAACATCTCGCACCGGTTCTTCGGGTCGCCGATGCCGATGCCTCTGTCCGCTGGTACGAGAGGCTTGGCTTCGTCAAGCAGTGGGAACACCGGTTCGCGCCTGACCTGCCGCTTTACGTGGGAATCGCCCGAGGAGGCATGCACCTGCACCTGTCCGAGCACGCAGGTGATGCCCGCCCCGGCACATTGGTCTACCTCTACGTCGGTGACGTTGATGCGTTGGCCGCCGCCTGTGGCATCGGGGAGGTCCATGACATGGAGTGGGGGCGCGACTTCGTGGTGACCGACCCGGACGGCAACAGGTTGCGCGTCGGCACACCGAAGACGGCAGTGCCTTAAGCATGTCGGGAAGCGGCGGGGCCGACAGGCGGACCCTGAGGTGGCCTCCACCCGCGATGACCACGGGCTCGACCCCGTACCCCAGGGCCAGCGGGCCGCGGTGATCCTCTGGACCGACGACACTGCCGGCGCGTACGCCGAACTCACGGCGAGCGGCGCCCCCGCCTTGGCCGCACCGCACCGGTGGCTCGATCGCCTGCTGATCGCCTGGACGGCCGATCCGGACGGCAACCCGATCCAGATCGTCCAGCGACTGGAAGGCGTGCCGGGCGGGCGTTGAAGCGCCCCGCCGACTCCATCCGAGGCGGCGGGGCACTGTGAACAGCGACTCCTCGTCAGCAGGGATCAATGTAGTAAACGGGCGCCCATGAGAAGTTCGCATTGCGACTGGATGCGGGTGTCGAGTAGTGGTACAAACCCTGAGTGGCAGTCAAGAAACGTGCCCTCGTACCGGTGGTCTGAGCGTTCTTCCACGACCCAGCCCACGACCAGGGAATCGATATCAGCTGCGAGCAACTATCCTCGTATCGCATATCCCCGTAGTAGTTTTGCGCACTGTAGGCACAGAAGTAGAGATACCAACAGTCGGCCATAGTGCCGATGGGCTGGTCGAGTCCACGCGCGGACTTTTCGCCAGGCAGAGTGAGGAGCAGAGCGCCTCCACTCTCGTACTCAATCCTGTTTGCTGCGACCTGCCTCCCGCCGGCCTGAGCCAGGTAGGCGTTCACCCGTCCCTGAAGTTCCTCGGCCTCGCCGAGAGTAAGCCCAGCATCCCGAGCCTCCGCGGTGAAGTTTCGGCTCGCGGCACCGGTTTCCCCGGTCGCTGCGCTGACCGCTCCGGCTGGTGTCAGCAGGGCGGTGAGCGCGAGCACGAGGGCCGCGACGGCCGCCAATAACCTTTGATAGCGCATAGAGCGTTCCTGCTTTCGACAGCACGACGCCTCCCCGATGTGCGTCGTGTTCGAGTCCGATAATGACGCGCCATCGGAAGCTGACACAGCCCACTGTCCAAGAATTTACAGTCTTCCATGCACTGTTGTCTGTGCCGATATTTTTTTGCCGTCTACTTCCGTCCAAGCCGGGCCCGCGAAGAACTGGCCGGATGCCTGCACCGAAGAATGCTGGTTGTTCCGCCGCATGATCTTTGTGCGACACAGTCGAGAGGGATGTCGACCTGAGCCGGTCACCGCTTGCGCCGAAGGTCCGATGCCCGCCGGGGACGCCCGTTGAGGCAGGCTTGACACCTCCACAGCCGGCCTGCTGCGCAAGAAGTGCCCGGCAGGTGTCTACGGGTCGGCTGGTCCGCGGCGTTAATAGGGCGTGACGTTCGAGGAGTACGCGTTCGCTCGCACTTCGGCGCTGGTGCGGCTCGCCCGGTTGCTGACCGCTGACGAGCACCGGGCCGAGGACCTGGTTCAGGATGTCCTGGCCCAGGCGTACGCCCGGTGGGGGCGCATCGCGCGGACGGATCGTCCCGACGCGTACGTCCGTCGGATGCTGGTCAACGCCCACAAGTCCTGGTGGCGTCGACGCAGCAGCCGGGAGATCGTCGTCGCCGCCGTACTCGATGAGGCGGGCACCGTGGACGAGGCGGCCGGGGTCGCCGAGCGCGACGCGCTGTGGCGGTTGGTCTGTGCCCTGCCGGAGCGTCAACGCACCGTGATCGTCCTGCGCTACTACGAGGATCTTGACGACGCGTCGATCGCCGAGATCGTCGACTGTTCGCTGGGGACGGTTCGCACCCACGCGAAACGGGCCTTGGCTGCGCTGCGCCAACGGCAGGAAGCCGCAAACCCCGCACCGGCAGGAGACTTCTGATGTTCAGCGATCTCGATGAGCAGCTCGCCAGCACGCTGAGGCATCGTGCGGGCGGCGACATTGACCCGACACCGATCGTGACGCGGGCCCGTGCTCGCGGTCGCCGGCTTGCACTGCGTCGGCGAGGGCTGATCGCCGGGGGTGTGGCGGCCGCGTGTGTCGCTCTCACTTCGGTGGTGCTGGCGATCCCGGGCATTCGGGGCACCGATGACCGGGTCGTGCCGGCCACGGCGCTCCTGCTGCCGCAGGCACAGAGCGGTGCGCCCGTACGCCCCGGGGAGGTCGGTGCGGATCCCGCGACCGTGCACTTCTCGACCGACCCCCTGGTGAGCGATGCCGAGTACGCAACGTGGCGCTCCGGGCGCGGCATCGAGAGCGTCGAGTTTCGGGGCCCGAGCGGCGGGTCCCGTTTCGCGCTGGCCCGTACCGAGGTGTTGTTGAACGAACTCCAGCAGACGTTGTCGTCGGCGGGACGTCCGCAGCCACGGTCGGACGTACGGGTCGGTGACCGACCGGGGGTCGCCTGGTTCGACAGGTCCGGTGACCGGCAGTTGTGGTTCGTTCGCTGGCAGCCCGCTGCTGGGCTCTGGGCCCAACTGGACACGTACGCGACCAGTCGGGACGAGGCGGCGGGCACGGCCAGCCGGGTCCGGTTCGATGGCGCGCACCGCTGTGTCGTCCCGTTCCGCCTGGGGTCACTGCCACCCGGCGGACGGCTGCTCGAATGCTCGGTCACGTTCGGCCGGTCGGCGCCGGGTTCGTTCATCGAGGGCGCACTGGTGGTCGGTGACGACTCCGGTCGGTGGCTGACGGTTCGGGCGCAGGTCGCCCCGAACGGCAGCGAGGCCCGGCGCGGGGATCTCGTCGCCGGCCCTTACCGCGCTCGCCGACAGGGCAGCGACGTGCTGGAGATGGTCGTCATGCCCTGCGTCGTCGAGGCGTTCCGCAAGGGTTGGGGGGACGGCTACACCGAGGCGGAGGGCTTGGCGATTCTCGGCGGGTACCAGCCGGCCGCCGACCTCGACCGCCCGGACACCTGGTGACTGTGTGCTCAGGCTGAGGCCGCCGCCAGGCAGAACTCGTTGCCCTCCGGGTCGGCCATCACCACGTGGTCCTGGCCGAACTCCGACAGCACCCGTCCGCCGGCCCGCACCAGCCGCTCGGCCTCAGCCTTGATCCGGGTCCACCGCTCGGCGGGGCTGCCGTGGCCGGGCACCCGGATGTCGATGTGGAGTCGGTTCTTCGCCGTCTTGGGCTCGGGCACGTTGAGGATCGAGAGGTACGGGCCGACGCCGTCCGGGTCGCACAGCCACGCGCCGTGCTCGGGGAGGTCGTCCTCCGGCAGGTCGAACTGCGCGTGCCACTCCTCGCGGGTGGTGAAGGGCGGTGGCGGCGGTTCGTCGATGTAGCCCAGGGCCGTCTTCCAGAATGCGGCGAGCACCTGCGCGTCGGTGGAGTCGAGGGTCAGGGAGATTCGAGCTGCCATGGCGGGGACGGTATCGCGTACCTCCGACGGTCAGACGGGCCCGAGCAGTGCGGCCAGCGCGTCGTCACCCTGGCCGAGGTGGGCTGCACCGATCGGTGGCGTGACCAGGAATCGTTGGCAGCCGTCGAGTTCCACGTACCAGTCGGGGCGTTCCCCGTCGAGCGGTCGCAGCACCGCGAAGCGGGTCGCCGGGGTGGCACAGTCGACCACCGCCCGGCGGTTGTTCAGCGCCCGGAGCACACCCGCCTGGCGCTCGGTTGGCAGTGGCCCGCCGTACACGAAATCGCCGGCCGGCTTTTCGCCCTCCTGGAGCGACTCGGGCACCTGGTAGACGCAGAGGCGCAGCGGCCCGGCGGCCGGCCGGGCGACCGGCCCCGCCGGCCCGGGGCGACGGCTCCGGGTCTCCACCCACACCATGTCGGTCCATTGCTGCGCGCATCCGGCGGCCTCGGCCGCCGCGGAGTCGACCTGCTGGATGGCGCGGGTGCCCGCAGTGGTCCACTGCGGCCCGGCCAGCGCGGCGATCACCTCGGCGCGCGGCTTGCCGCAGGCGTCGGTCGGGAGTTGGGGTCGCAGCCAACGCCCCCGGTCGTCGAGCAGGGCCAGCCACGGCGGGATGACCATGTCGAGGGTGCAGGCGACGTTCTTCCCGCCGGCCCGCTCGCTGGGTAGGCCCAGCGCGGTGAGCAGCGGCGCGATCTCCTCGGTGCGCCGCTCGGTGGCGATCTGCTCGTGGCCGCCCTGGCGGCCCGGCCGAGTCGCCCGCCCGCAGAGCACGGCCGCGACCGGGGTGAACGTGGGGTCGATCCGACCGGTCGTCGGCTCTTTCCCGGCTGGTGGTGACGTCTGCGTGCGCGGCGCCATGATCATCTCGCCGGCTCGGGGGGCATCCTTGGCGCAGGAGGTCCACCCGTCGACGATCTGAGCCAGGGCGGGTTCGTCAGCCCCGCCCGGCCCGCTCTCCGTGCCACCGCAGCCGCTCAGCGCCATGCCGAGCAGTGCCACCGCCAGTACCGTCCGGGACGAGCGCATCCGGCTCACCATCCTTCCGCCCGAGGATGAGACGGACGACAGGCGTGCCCGGTTCCACCGGCCGGTCGAGGAACCTGGTGGGATCTCCAGCCGGCAGGGCACAGAGTGACACATTAGCGACAGTCCGTACACTAGTGGCTATCTGATGTCGTCCGACATGCTATTGTCCGATGTCGATCTACACGTGTGGACCCGGACCGGGTCGTTGTCGGAAGGACACTTCCCGATGCCGGCCGTTGCCACTCCAGCCGTGCCGCCGCCCACCTTGGACAATCCGGCCGGCGGAGCCCTGGGCCTCATCTTCACCACGTTGCCGGCGTTACTGCGACTGACCTGCGGGCTGTTCGGCGCGGCGGTGGCCGTGTCCGTGCAGACCCCGCCGGTCGAGCAGGCGGTGTTGCTGCCCGCTGTGGGCGTGCTGACCGGCTGGTCCCTCTGGTACGCACACCGCGCGTTGCGCCACGGCATCGGCCCCGCCCTCGTCGCCGGTGACGTGGCGGTCACCGCGCTGGCCTGCCTCCTCATTCCGGTGCTGGTGGCGCCCGAGGTGCTGCCCGGCGAGGGCAGTTGGATCGCCGTGCTGGCCAGCACCACGGTGATCAACGCACAGGCCACCGCCCCGGCACGCTGGTCGATCCCGGCCGGGCTGCTCGTGATCGCCACCTACGTGACCGGAACGCAGGCGGCCGGCAACCCCACCGAAGCGCGGGCGCACGCGGCCACGCTGCTGGCGCAGACCGCCTGCACGGCGATGATGGCGACGGTCATGCGCCGACGCATCGGCCGGGCGGACCGCGCCTTCGTCGAGCACCAGCGGCTGACCCGTGAGGCGTTGGTCGCGCGTGCCGCCCGCGAGGCCGAACGCCAACAGAATCGCGATCTGCACGACACAGTGCTCGGGACGCTGACCATGGTGGGGCTGGACGCGGTGGCGGGGCCCTCGACCGTCTTCCGGGACCGGTGCGCCGCCGACCTGCGGAGCCTCGTCGCGCTCACCGACGCCAACCCGGTGGCCGGCGACGGCCCGGTGCCGCTCGACGGGCGGTTGCGGTCGGTGGTCGGCCGGCTGCCCGAGCTGGCGGTACGGCTGGACCTGACATCCTGCGCCGTCCCCGTCGGGGTGGCCGACGCGATCGGCGAGAGCGCCTACGCGGCGCTGTCCAACGTGGTCCGCCACGCGCCGGGCGCCGCGGCCACGCTGCGGCTGGCCCGGGACGCGATCGGCGTCGTGGTCGAGGTCGCCGACGACGGCCCCGGTTTCGACCTGACCACCGTCCCACCCCACCGGTACGGGTTGCGCGAGTCGATCCGAGGCCGGATGGCCACGGTCGGTGGGCGCGCCGACGTGCACTCGGTGGTCGGGGCGGGCACCCGGATTCGACTGGAGTGGCCCGGTGTCGGCTGACCTGAACGCCCCGGCGCACCTCACCGACGCTCCGGAGGCACCGACCCGGGCCAGCGTTCCGACGCCCCGGGAGCCGGTCTCCCCCGAGGCGCTCGCCGCGCCGGCCGCCGTCGCGCACGCGTCCGACCGGGGCGCCCGGATCGCCGCCGTGGTCATCGCGCTGGCCTGGCACGTCGCGATCGCGCTGCCGGCGGTGCTGGCCGCCCGCGCGGAGTTCGCCGCGCCAGCGGTGGTCCTCGGTGCCTGGATCCTGGTCGCTGTGACCGGCGCGGTGGCCGGCGTACGGCTGCTGCAGGGCTCGCCGCTGCCGCCGTGGCCGCTGGCCGTGCTGCTAGTCGTCGTCGACGCGGCCGTCTTCGCCGCGGCCGGCGAGCGGCAGTTGTTCACCGCCGCCAACTGGGTGTGGGGCACCCTCGGCTGGTTCTTCGTGTTGGCGGTGTGGGGTCAGCGCGTCATGGGGCTGATCGCCCTCCTGAGCACGCACGCGGTGATCGCACTGGTCGCCGTGCTGGGGCACGGCGCCGAACCGGCCGACGTGGCCCGCTACGTGATGTACGTCTACGGCACGTTCTCGCTGCCGGTGGCGGTCTTCGTGGGCAGCACCGTCATCGTCGGCCTGGCTCGGGAACGGGCCGCCGTCTCGGCCGCCGGTCACGCGATGGCCGCGGAGCGGGATGCCGCCGAGCGTGGCCGCCAGGAACGCCGGGACCGGCTCGCGCTGGTCAGCTCGGCGGCCGGGCGGGTCCTCGGCGACCTGGCCACTGGCCAGGCCGACCCGGGCGACCCGGAGGTGCAGCGCCGGTGCATGCTGGCCGCCGCCCGGCTGCGTCGACTGATCGCCGAGTCCGACGATGTGCCCGACCCGTTGCTGCACGAGTTGCGCGCCGCCGCCGACCTGGCGGAACGCAGCGGCCTACCGATCGACCTGGTCACCATCGGCACCCCGCCGCCGCTGCCGGTGGAGGTCCGCCGCCGGTTGGCCGACCCGCTCACCGGCACCCTCGCCGACGCCCGGGGGTGGGCGCGGCTGACAGTCGTCTCCGGCCCGGACGAGGTGGTGGTCAGCCTGGTCACGCCGGACCGGGAGGGGCCGGAGGCGACCGGCCCACCACCCGGGGAGCACGACGACGGGCCGGTGCAGTACCTCTACGAACGGGACGGGAACATCAGATGGGCGCAGACCCGATGGCGGCGGTGAGCGGCGATCGGCCGATCGGGGTGGCGATCGTCGACGACCATCCGGTGGTCGTCGAGGGGGTCCGCGCCTGGCTCGCCACCGAGCCGCGCCTCACGGTGCTCGCCACCGGCGACGACCCGGACGAGGTGCTGCGGGCAGCCCCGGAAGCCGACGTCGTCCTGCTCGACCTGCGGCTGCACGGGCGGATGGCGTTGGACAAGTTGGCCGAGCTGAGCGCCACCGGGCGGCGGGTGGTGGTCTATTCGGAGCACACCGACCCGCAGACGATGCTGGCCGCGCTGGACGCCGGGGCGGTGGCGTTCCTGGCCAAGCACGAGGGCCGGGAACACTGCGTGGAGACGGTGCTGGCCGCCGCGAGCGATCGCCCGTACGTGCCGCCGACGCTGGCCGGTGCGATGGTCGGCGACCCACGACCGGACCGACCGATGCTGTCCGACAAGGAGCGTGAGGCGCTGCTGCTCTGGTTCCAGTCGATGTCCAAGGCGTCGGTGGCGCGGCGGATGCAGATCAGCGAGCACACCGTGAAGCAGTACGTCGACCGTGCGCGGATCAAGTACACCCGGGCGGGGCGGCCAGCCGCCACAAAGGCGGCACTACTCGCCCGTGCGATCGAGGACGGTCTCGTCCGCCCGGAGGAGATCGGCATCTACCGGTCACAGGCGACACACGACCGGCCGACCCCCTAACAGGCGTCATGACAGGGGCGCTCCCGTCCGCCAGGCTTCAGTTCACAGCCAGCTGACCGGAAGGTCGTGACGATGCACTCCGACGCGTCCCCCTTCTTCATCGGTCCCCACCGGTTCGACGCCCCGGACGACGACGTGGGCCCGACCCTGGACCGCCGCTACAACCTGCGACCGAGGCCCGGTGAGCGGGTGCTCGGGCGACACCGGTTGCTGGTCGCGGGATACCTGCTCGGGCCGAGCGAGGTACGACGCCGTTGGGAGCTGCCCGAGCCGGTCGAGGTGACAGTCACCGATCAGCGGATCTGCTGGGTGGGCAGCGGCTCGCAGCTGTCGTTGGTCGCCGACGGCACGCACCGCGCCCGGCCGCCCGCCCGGCTCAACGGCCTGATGAGCGGGCAGATCCGCTGGCAGTGGCCGTCCCGGTTGGAGCTGCCGGCGACCGAGCAGGCCGCACCGCTGCAACTGCTGATCGTCTGCGACGCGCTGCGCACCATTCAGCAGCCGGCGTTGGCCCTCAGCGGAGCGGCCGCCGAGGTGGTGGCGCTGGCCCGGCAGGTCCGCCGGGCGGTGGCCATGTTCCGGCTCACCCGTCCACAACTGGTCGACCTCTCGGCTCAGGAGCGCGACGTGCTGTTGCTGCGGGCCGGCCCTGGTCTGCTCGCCGGCGACACCCGGATCACGCTGCCCGGCTCGTTGCCGGTGGAGTTCTACTCCCGGGACGACTACTACCGCTCAAGACCGGAGCCGACGTCGTGGGGCGGGCTCGCAGACGGCGCAGCATCCGGGCATCGGTGAAACCGACGGCCCGCGCTGCGGCTTCCACTGTGGTGCCGTGCCCGATCAGGTGTTCGGCCCGTTCCACCCGGAGCAGCTGCTGATAGCCGAGCGGGGTGAGGCCGGTGCTCGCCCGGAACAGCCGGGTCAGCGTCCGCTCGGCCACGCCTCCGGCGGCGGCCAGCTCGGCCAGTGGCAGGGGCTCGGCGTACCGGCTGTCGATCAGATCCTGCACCCGGTGCACCGAGTCGGACAGGTGTGAGCGATGCCGCATCAGGGCGCTGGCCTGCGGCTCGTGCCCGTTGCGGCGGGCGTAGACGACAAGCGTGCGGGCGATCTTCGCGGCGGTCGCCGGGCCGTGCCGGGTCGCCACCAGGTGCAGCGCCACGTCGATGCCACTGGCGATGCCCGCCGAGGTGACCACCCGGTCGTCCACCACGTACAGCACGTCGCGGACGACCTGGGCCGCCGGGTGCCGGCGGGCCAGGTCGTCCTGCACCTCATGGTGGGTGGTGCACCGGCGGCCGTCGAGCAGCCCGGCCCGCCCGAGCGCGTACGCCCCGGCGCAGATGCTGGCCACCGTGCCGCCGGCCGCGTGGTGCTCGGCGAGCCGCCGCAGGTCGCGGGGAGACACCGGCCCCTGCGGCCCGTGCGCCGCCGGCCGCCAACCGGGCACGATCACCAGGTCGTCCGGGGTCAGTTCGGGCCACCGGGTGTCGGCGACCAGCGGTACGCCCTGGACGGTGGGCACCTGCCCGCGCTCCGCGACGTAGTGCAGGCGGTAGTCGTACCCGAGGTCGGCGGCGCTGGAGAAGACCTGGGCCGGCCCGGCGAGGTCCAGCAGGTGCAGCTGTGGGACCAACAGGAAGACGACCCGGGTCACGACGTCATCCCCCGCTGCCGACGAGGGTCGCGCCGGTCAACTCGTCCACGGTCCGAATGGTCGCGAAGCGGCCAGCCAGCGCGTACTCGGTGCGGGTCACGATCTCCTCGTTGGTCAGGGTGCGCGGGTCGGCGAGGATCTCCGCGACCGTGGCCGTCTCCGGCAGGTCCCGGTGTGGGATGGGGAAGGTCAGCGTGGCGTCGGTGACGAAGGTCATCCGGTAGCCGAGGTCAGCGCCGACCCGGGTGGTGGTCTCCACGCACTGTTCGGTCCGGATGCCGCAGACGGTGATGTCGGTGATGCCCGCCTGGGTGAGCAACTGCTGAAGGTTCGTGGTGGTGAACGCGTTGTGCGCCGTCTTGACCAGGGTCGGCTCACCCTCGGCGGGGACCAGCCCGTCGATCAGCCGCACGTACCCGAGGGTGGGGTCGAACAACCCGCCCGTGCCGGGTTCCGAGTGCAGGACCCAGACCACCAGGTCGCCGCGCTGCCGGGCGGCAGCCACCAGCCGGTCGACCTGGCGGATCACGTCGGGGTTGGAGCCGTACGCCCAAATCGGGCGTTGGCGAAAGGACTCTTGCACGTCGATCACGACGAGTGCTGCTTTGTTCATGACATCGATCCTGGCCGGACGGCGTTCGCGCCGGCAGACACCATCCTGCCTGGGTGCGGAACGATCCGGCCAGGTCGACGTCAGACGCTGGGGGTGCGCTGTTCGGCGGCTGCGTCCAGGGCAGCGGCTTCCTCCGGGGTGGGCGCGCTGCCGCCCAGGTGCGCGGGCAGCCACCAGGTGTCGTCCGGGCCGGCCGGGGTGTCCGGATAATCCCGCTGAGCCTGGTCGACGAGGGCGCTGAGCCGGGTGGTCAGCTCGGCGGCCAGCACGTTCGGGTCCGGGAAGTCCGCCGGGTTGATCGGCTCACCGATCAGGATGGTGATCGGCGTGTGCCGGCGGGTCAGGGTGCGTGGGCGACCCTTGGTCCAGAGGCGCTGGGTGCCCCACAACGCGACCGGCAGCACCGGCACCTTCGCCGAGCGGGCCATTCGGACCGTGCCGCTCTTGAGCTCCTTGACGGTGAACGACCGGCTGATCGTCGCCTCGGGAAAGACGCCGACGACCTCGCCCTGCTTCAGCGCGGTCACGGCGGCGCGGAACGAGGCCGCGCCGGCCTGCCGGTCCACCGGAATGTGCCGCATGCCGCGCATCAGCGGGCCGGAGATCTTGTGCGTGAAGACCGACTCCTTGGCCATGAACCGAACCAGCCGACCCGACGCGTTCGCGCCCAGACCGGCGAAGATGAAGTCGAGGTAGCTCACGTGGTTGCTGGCCAGCACCGCCCCACCAGTTCGGGGTACGTGATGGGCGCCCTCGATAGTGATCTTCAGGTCGAGGACCCGGAACAGCGTCTTGGCGGTGGCGATAACGGGCGGGTACACGAGCTCCGGCATTCGCAGAATCTACCCTGACCGGCTGGAGATCGGCTGGGTGGAGAACCGGCGGCGACACGGGCGGCGCGCCGCCGCCGGTTCGGCGGTCGAGTCGATCAGTCGGTGAGGGCGTCCATGTCCAGTCGACCCCGGGCGAACGCGTCCACCCGGCCCCAACGACCTGGGATGTCCAGCACCTCGATGCGGCCCATCCCCATCGGCAGCCGTGGCTCGACCGCCAGGTGACCCTCGTGCGGTTCCAGACCGAGCATGGTGCGCAGCAGCAACAGTGGCGCACCCGTCGACCAGGCCTGCGGGCTACACGCCGTCGGGTACTCCACCGGGAACTTGGTCAACTCCCGGGGGTAGCCGCCGAACGCCTCCGGCAAGCGGCCATTGAAGTACGTGGCCGCGTCCAGGATGCCGTTGGCGATGGTCGCGGCCTCCTCGGCGAAGCCGTAGCGACGCAGACCCCAGGCGATGAACGAGTTGTCGAACGGCCAGATCGTGCCGTTGTGGTAGCCGATGGGGTTGTACCGTGCCTCCCCCTCGGCGAGCGTCCGCACCCCCCAGCCGGAGAAGAGCCGCGGCCCGACCAGGTGCGCGGCCAGCTTCTCCGCCCGCTCGGGTTCGACGATCCCGCTCCACAGCAGGTGACCGATGTTGGAGCTGAGGATGTCGCACTGGCGGCCGTCCGGGTCCAGGGCCAGGGCGAAGTACTCACCGTCGGCCACCCACCAGTCCCTGTTGAACCGCTCCTTCAGCTCTGCCGCCTCCCGCTCCAACTGGTCGCCGAACTCCGGGTCACCCCAGAACTCGCGAGCCAACCGGGCCGCGCGGACCTTCGCGTCGTACGCGTACCCCTGCACCTCGCAGGTGGCGCGTGGGAACGGCGGCAGCGTGCCGTCGGAGTAGGAGATCGAGTCCCAGGAGTCCTTCCAGCACTGGTTCTCCAGGCCGGTGTCGGTGTTGCGGCGCTCGTACCAGATGTAGCCGTTGCCGACCAGGTCGGCGTAGTTGTCGATCCACCTCAGCGCCGCCCGGGACTCCTGCTCCAATTCCTTGACCAGCTCGACGTCCCCGCTCCACCGCTCGTACTCGTCGAGCAGCACGATGAACAGCGGCGTCGCGTCCACCGAGCCGTAGTACGGCGAGTGTGGCTGCTCCTCGAAGGCCGCGGTTTCGCCGTAGCGCATCTCGTGCAGGATGCGCCCCGGGTCCTCGTCCCGGAAGTCGTCGAACCGGCTGCCCTGCAGGGACGCCAGGATGCGCAGCGTCGTCTTCGACAACGCCGGCGTGAATGGCAGCGTCTGCAGACAGGTGAGGATGCTGTCCCGGCCGAACATGGTCATGAACCAGGGCAGGCCGGCAGCCGGCAGGGTGGCGCCGCCCAGCGACAGCGGCGAGAAGCGCAACGCCGCCAGGTCGATCAGGCTGCGCCGGTAGGTGCTTGCCACCCGGCCGTGCTCACTGTTGACCTTGGGAGCGTCGGCGATCCACTGCTCCAGGTCATGCTGGAGAGCGAGCCGTTCGTTGCCGTGCTTGCGCAGCCCGAAACGCAGGTCCCGGCCGCCGGGGCCGACCGCGTGGGTCTCGACGCCGATCGAGGTTTGCCACTGCTCGTTGGGCTCCAGGTGGATGGTGTACGCGAAGCCCTTGCTGTCGTACCGGGCCGACATCGACGACGAGATCAGCGTCTCCCGGCGGAAGTTCCCCCGTCGGTACCCGAGCCGCAGCCGGTCCGACTCCACCTCGGTGTAGATCTCGCCCTTCTTGTTCAGGATCTCGTCCTTGACCTGGAACAGGTCGGCGAAGTCCGACGCCGCCTCCATCCGGACTTCCAGGTCGACCGGCTTCTCGTCGTGGTTGAGGATGGTCAACTGCTCACAGAAGCTGCCGCCCACCGCACGTTCCCGGATGATCGAGAGCTTCGCGTCCACGTAGTGCGTGGCCATCCCGGGGACCAGGAAGAACCGCGACTCGAAGTACTGCAGGTCGTCGAAGGAGAGCGAGTTGAGTCGCTCACCGTTGACGGTCAGCACCCAGGTCGACAGGAACCGGGTGTCGATGGAGAAGAGCCCGGTGGGCTCGCTCGGCGTCGCCTCGATGTCACCGGTGTCCTCGCAGACGACGAACGTGTTGCCGTCCAGGATCCGGATCGTGTTGCTCTGCCCCATCAGTGCACCTCCGCGGCGAAACGCCGACGCGGCCCACGGGCGTCCGGGGCACCCGGGAAGATCCGCTCCACCTGTACGACCAGACGAGCGTCGCCCAACACCGTCATGTCGCCCCGCAGCAGCGCGGCCAGGCCGTGCTCGCGCCCCGAGGCGATGTCGTCGAAGAGGGCCGGGCTCGCGCCGATCACGGTGTCGGCCTCCTGGTCCTCCTGACTGACATTCAGCCGGCCGCGATCGATCCTCAGCAGCCAGTGCCGGGTCTGCGCCCCCTCGTGCAGGTCGATCCGCAGCGTCCCGGAGGTCTTGGCCAGCAGGGGTTCGTACCCCCGCCGGTCCAGATCCTCGAAGAACCTCGTGGTCGCGTCCACCATCGGGTCCACTCCTCCCAGTTGCCGGGCCGGGGATCCCACCCACCGCGCTCGCGTCGCGCGGACGGCCGGCGTTGCACGTCCCCGCACGGGTCCCCGCCGCCCCCCCTGGC
>NZ_QGSZ01000347.1 GCF_003857055.1 Micromonospora inaquosa
CGGCTGTGCCGACCCCGGTCGGGGTGGCGGGGCAGCTTCCTCGGTCATGCTTCGATCCTGCTGCCCGGCGCACCCGAACGACCTCAGGACCCGACCCTGACCCCACCCTGAGATCCGGCGGCCGGAATGTCGGGGGCGTCCCCGTGGTCGTGGACGCCGCAGCGTGTGACGATCGAGTCACCGACCTCGACCTGTCCGCCACCGTGACCTGGGAGCCTCCGATCAGCAGCACCGTGACCCCGCCCGCGCGGCTCTACCGCGCCCCCGAGCACCGGATGGCCGCCGGCGTCGCCGCCGGTATCGCCGACCACCTCGGCATCTCGGTGCTGCGGGTGCGCGTCGCGTTCATGGTTCTGCTCGGGCTGAGCGGGCTCGGCCTGCTGCTCTACGCGGCCTTCTGGGCGGTGGTGCCGCTGCGTCCCGGTGACACCGCGGTGCCGCCACGACGGGATGTCGCCCAACTCCTGCCGTTCGTGGGGATAGGGCTCGGTGTCCTGCTGATCCAGGTGATGGTCTTCGACTCGGTGGGCGCTGCGGGCACCGCCGGTTGGTTGGTGGCCATCATCGCGGTCGGCGCCGGGGTCATCTGGCATCAGTCCGCGCCCGAGCGGCGGCGGCAGTGGGGCGACGCGATGCCGGTGCCCTGGCTCGGTGCGGTCGTCGAGGAGAGCGACCGGCGGGCCTTCGTGCTCCGGTTCATCGGCGGGGGCGTGCTGGTCGCGGTCGGCATCATCGGTGTCGCGGCCGTCTACTCGCCAGCGCAGAACTTCGACGCGGTGATCAACGGCGTGATCTTCGCGCTGGTCGGGCTGGCGGGTGTCGGTGTGGTCGCCGCGCCGGTGCTGTGGCGGACGTACAGCCAGCTCCGTTCGGAGCGCGAGGGGCGCATTCGCGAGCAGGAGCGGGCCGAGTTGGCAGCCATGGTGCACGACCAGGTGCTGCACACGTTGGCCCTGATCCAGCGCAACGCCGGCGACGTCAAGACGGTGCAGCGGCTGGCCCGAGGGCAGGAGCGTTCGCTGCGTAACTGGCTCTACAAGCCGACCGCCTCGCCGAGCGAGCGCTTCGCCGCCGCTCTGGAGCAGGCCGCGGCCGAGGTCGAGGACACCTTCGCGATCAGCGTGGAGACGGTGGTGGTGGGGGACCGGGAGACTGACGAGAAGGTCGGGGCGCTGGTCGCGGCCGCACGCGAGGCTCTGGTGAACGCGGCCCGGCACGCCGGGGTGCAGACCGTGTCGCTCTACGCCGAGGTGGAGCCGGATCAGGTCAGCGTCTTCGTTCGGGACCGGGGGAAGGGCTTCGATCCGGATACCGTGGAGGACCACCGGCACGGCGTACGCGGCTCGATCATCGGGCGGATGAAGCGGCACGGCGGACGGGCCGAAATCCGGTCCGGCCCGGGGGAGGGGACCGAGGTCCGGTTGATCCTGCCGATCTCCCGGGACTCGTCCGCAGCGGAGAGGAACAGATGACCATGGCCGAGCAGTCGACCGAGCACCTCGACCCGGCGGATGCCCGCCCCGAGCGGCTGCGGGTGTTCCTGGTGGACGATCACGCCATGTTCCGGGCGGGGGTGCGCGCGGAGCTGGGCGCCCACGTGGAGGTGGTGGGCGAGGCGAGCACGGTGGCCGAGGCGGTCACCCGGATCGCCGCCGTCGGCCCGGACGTGGTGTTGCTCGACGTGCACATGCCCGACGGCGGCGGTCGCGCCGTGTTGGAGGCGATGCGGCGTACGCATCCGCAGGTCAAGTTCCTCGCGTTGAGCGTCTCCGACGCGGCGGAGGACGTGATCGGGCTGATCCGTGCCGGCGCCCGGGGGTACGTCACCAAGACCATCTCCCCGGACGAGTTGGCCGCCGCGATCCGTCGGGTGGCCGACGGGGACGCGGTGTTCAGCCCACGACTGGCCGGGTTCGTGCTCGACGCGTTCGCGGCCCGACCGGACGCGCCGGTGGCCGATCCCGAGTTGGATCAGCTCACCAACCGTGAGCGGGAGGTGCTGCGGCTGCTGGCCCGGGGGTACGCGTACAAGGAGATCGCCAAGGAGCTGTTCATCTCCATCAAGACGGTGGAGACGCACGTGTCGAACGTGCTGCGCAAGTTGCAGATGTCCAACCGTTACGAGCTCTCCCGTTGGGCGGCGGACCGCCGGCTCGTGTGACGGTGGGCCGGCGGCGGCGAGGATCAGAGATTCGTCCGGTGCGCCCTCGTACACCTAGCCGATGATCGTGTCCGGGTAGCCCTGGGCCCCCTCATCCGGATGGCTCGAAACGTGAGTGGTGACGGGCGCCCCCCGAGTCGGGGGGTGACCCCGGGTGCTCACGCACCGGTCGAGGCCGGTGTTCGGGTAGCGCAACGTATTTCCTGCTCATTGCCGCCGGGGTCGACCCTTTTATGATCATTTTTCAAGTATCGGCAACGTGGCGGGCAACTAACGGCTTGATAACGGCACCTTCACGGAAGAGGCCAGTGGGTGTCACAGTGGCAGCACCTCACCATCGGTGTGTGGCACTCCGTACGCCCACGACCACGATTCTGCCGATCACGGCGGCCCGTGGCTGTGTCGGTTGCGTCGTGTCGTGCCTCGTTGGTGGGGGAGCCCGGCGGATCGGAACATCAGGGGTGTCCCCAACTTCCCTGTGGTCCCGGCGACCCGCGCCCCGGGGTGGTCGGGCGGTGTCACCCCCAAACGTGCGTGAAACCCACGACGGAACCTGGTTAGAAAGAGGAGGCCCCTCGGAATGAGAGTCTCGAAGCGGGCGACGAGCGCCATCGCGCTCAGCGCGGCTGCCGCGCTTGTCGCGAGCGGTTGCTCGAGCGGCGGCGACGGCGAAACTGCCGCCAGCGCGGATGGCTCGATCGTTGTTCACGGTGTCCAGCCGGAGAACCCGCTGGTCCCGTCGAACACCACGGAGACCGGCGGCGGCAAGATCGTCGATTGGTTGTGGACCGGCCTGGTCGAGTACCCGAACGACGGTGGGGCCCCGCGTAACGCGCTGGCGGAGTCCATCAACACCACGGACTCCAAGGTCTTCACGATCAAGATCAAGGCCGGTACCAAGTTCCACGACGGTACCGAGGTCAAGGCGAAGAACTTCGTCGACGCCTGGAACTGGGCCGCCTACTCGCCGAACGGCGCGCAGAACGGCACCTTCTTCGCGGACATCGCGGGCTTCGACCAGACCTACACCTCGGACCCGGACGGCGCGGATGGCCCGAAGAAGGCCCCGACGCCGACGGCCGAAAAGATGTCCGGCCTGAAGGTCATCGACGACCAGACCTTCGAGGTCACCCTGGCCGCCCCGACCGCGGTCTTCCCGACCAAGCTCGGCTACAGCGCCTTCATGCCGCTGCCGGACGTGTTCTTCACCAAGAAGGCCGAGGAGTTCGGGCGCAACCCGATCGGCAACGGCCCGGTGAAGTTCGTGTCGTGGGACGACAACGCCCTCATCAAGCTGACGCGCTTCGACGACTACAACCTTCGCGACAAGATGAAGGTCAAGGACGTCGACGTCAAGCTCTACCAGGACGACAACGCCGCCTACGCCGACCTGCTGGCCAACAACCTCGACTTCATGGAGGTTGTCCCCACCTCGGCGCTCGCCGGTGACAAGTGGAAGACCGACCTCGGTGACCGGGGCCGCTCGACCGTTACGCCGTCGACCGCGTTCATCGCGTTCCCGATCTACGACAAGCGCTTCCAGAACCCGAAGCTGCGTCGTGCCGTGTCGCTGTCGATCAACCGGCAGGAGATCTCGGACAAGATCTTCTTCGGTACCCGCAAGCCGGCCGACAGCTGGGCGAACCCGCTGACCCCGGGCGCCAAGCCGGGCAACTGCACCGCCTGTAAGTTCGACCCGGCCACGGCCAAGACGCTGCTCGCCGAGGCCGGTGGCTTCAGCGGTGAGATGGTCTTCTACTACAACGCGGACTCCGCCCACAAGGACTGGATGGACGCCGTCGCGCAGCAGGTCAAGACCAACCTCAACATCAACGCCCGGGCCGAGGGTGTGCCGACCTTCGCGGTGTTCCGTCAGAACGTCAACGCCTACAAGATGACCGGCCCGTACCGCGCTGCCTGGCAGCAGGACTACCCGGACGTGGAGAACTGGGTCAACCCGCTGTTCGTCACGAACGGTTCCTCCAACGACGGTCTGTACAGCAACCCCGAGGTCGACACGCTGGCCAAGCAGGCCAGCGCCGCGCCGAGCCTGGAGGCCTCGCACGAGGCGTTCGCCAAGGCCGTCGAGAAGGTCGACCAGGACGTCCCGAGCATCCCCGTCTACTTCTACGGCCAGCAGTCCGGCCACTCGGAGAAGATCAAGAAGCTCGAGCTGAACAACGTCGGCGAGATCGACATCACCTCGGTCGAGCTCTGATCCGAACGGTCTGACCCCGGGTCGGGCTCGCCACATCCGGTGAGCCCGACCCGGGGCCGTTCCGCGAGTGGGTGTTACAACACTCCACTCGCCACGTTGTCACCACCGTGTCGGCCGTCCGACGCGCCCCCTGTCTGGAGGACCACCCCATGGGCCGTTATCTGTTGAGACGGCTGCTCCAACTCGTGCCGGTCTTCATCGGTACGACGTTCCTGATCTACTGGCTCGTCTGGGCCGTCCCGGGCGATCCGTTCGCCGGCAAGTGCGGTGAGCGTCGCTGCCCGGACCAGTACATCGCCTTCATGACCGAGAAGTACCACCTCGACCAGAACGTCTTCGTGCAGTACGGCAACTACATGAAGAACCTGCTCCAGGGCGACTTCGGTCAGACGTTCCAGCAACGCGAGATCAGCGACATCATCCTGACCTCGTATCCGAACACGCTGAAGCTGGCCCTCGTGGCGCTCGCCATCGAGGCGATCATCGGCCTCAGCGCCGGCGTGCTGAGCGGCCTGCGGCGTAACGGCTTCCTGGACAACCTGGTCCTGGTCTCCACCCTGTTCCTGATCGCGCTGCCGGTCTTCGTGGTCGGTTTCGTGCTCCAGTGGCTGCTGGGCGTGCAGTGGGGCATCATCAAGCCGACCGTCTCCTCCGAGATGCGGTGGTCCGAGCTGATCGTGCCGGGCTTCGTGCTCGGTAGCGCATCAGTGGCGTACATCGCCCGGGTCGCAAGAACGAGCATCGCGGAGAACCGTCGCGCGGACTACGTGCGTACCGCCATCGCCAAGGGCCTGCCGATGCGCCGCGTGGTGGGTGTGCACCTGCTGCGCAACTCGCTCATCCCAGTGGTGACCCTGCTCGGCACCGACCTCGGTGCCCTGATGGGTGGCGCGATCGTCACCGAGGGAATCTTCGGCATCAACGGAATCGGCCGCCAGGTGTTCCGGGCGATCATCACCAAGGAAAGCGCCACGGTGGTAGGAATCGTGGTCGTCCTGGTGCTGGTCTATCTCGTGATGAACCTGCTGGTTGACCTGCTCTACGCCGCCCTGGACCCGAGGATCCGTTATGAGTGACCCGAGTACCGCATCGATCGTCAGCACCCCTGGCGCAAATCCGACCGACTCCGCCGCCCCCGCCACCGCGGGCC
The DNA here is from genome assembly GCF_003857055.1 of Micromonospora inaquosa. Classification (GTDB taxonomy): domain Bacteria; phylum Actinomycetota; class Actinomycetes; order Mycobacteriales; family Micromonosporaceae; genus Micromonospora; species Micromonospora inaquosa. The sequence goes on from NZ_QGSZ01000347.1 coordinate 5,530, forward strand.
AGCCGCAGAGCAACGACAAGCCGCGCGGCCTGCTCGGTGACGCCTGGCGGGACCTGCGGCGCAAGCCGCTGTTCTGGCTCTCGGCCACGCTGATCGTGATCTTCCTGCTGATGGCGGCTTTCCCGGCGCTCTTCGCCCCGGGCGACGCTGTCAACGGTTCGCTGTCCCGCAGCCTCGACAAGCCGTCCGCCAATGGCTGGTTCGGCTACGACGTGCAGGGCCGCGACGTCTACGCCCGGGTCATCTACGGCGCACGGGCCTCCATCGTGGTCGCCGTGCTCTCCGTGATGGGCACCCTGCTCATCGGCGGAACCATGGGCATCATCTCCGGCTACCGCGGTGGCTGGGTGGACGCGCTGCTCAGCCGGATCGCCGACGTGTTCTTCGGTCTGCCGTTCGTGCTCGGCGCGATCGTCATCCTGACCACCTTCAACGGGTCGGGCTCCGGTAACAGCAAGGCCCAGATCATGGGCCTGGTGATCGCGTCGCTGATCGTGCTGAGCTGGCCGGTCGTGATGCGGCTGATGCGCTCCTCGGTGCTGGCCACCAAGGAAGCCGACTACATCGTGGCGGCCCGCGCGCTGGGTGCCGGCACCGGCCGGATCATCCTCAAGCACCTGCTGCCGAACTGTCTGGCCCCGCTGCTGGTCTACGGCACGATCATGGTCGGCTCGTTCATCGGCGCCGAGGCCACGCTGTCGTTCCTGGGCGTCGGTCTGAAGTCGCCGGTGGTGTCCTGGGGCATCATGATCAGTGATGGGCAGCAGTTCGTCCGGGTCGCGCCGGGGCTAGTGTTCTTCCCCGCCGCGTTCCTCGTCACCGCAGTGCTGAGCTTCGTGATGCTCGGTGAGTCGGTCCGCGAGGCCCTCGATCCGAAACTCCGCTAGGGGATATCCAGTGTCCGACATTCTCGTGTCCGAGCAGTCAGCGCCGGGATCCGGCGGGTCCGGGCGTCCCTCCGGCCGGCTGCTCGAGGTCGACGACCTGCGGGTGGAGTTCCGCACCCGGGACGGCGTCGCAAAGGTCATCAACGGGGTCACGTACCACGTCGACGCGGGGGAGACCCTCGCCGTGCTCGGCGAGTCCGGCTCCGGTAAGAGCGTCACGGCGCAGACCATCATGGGCATCCTCGACACGCCGCCGGGCTTCGTGACCGGTGGGCAGGTCCGCTTCCACGGCAAGGACATGCTCGGCATGTCCGAGGAGGAGCGCCGCCGCATCCGCGGCGAGGGCATCGCGATGATCTTCCAGGACGCGCTCTCCGCGCTGAACCCCGTCTTCACCGTCGGGTTCCAGATCGCCGAGCAGTTCCGGGTCCGGCGGGGCATGGGTCGCGCGGAGGCCAAGAAGCGCGCGATCGACATGCTCGACCAGGTCAAGATCCCGAACGCCAAGGGTCGGTTCAACAACTACCCGCACCAGTTCTCCGGCGGTATGCGGCAGCGCGCGATGATCGCGATGTCGCTGGCGCTCGACCCGGAGGTGCTGATCGCGGACGAGCCGACCACCGCCCTCGACGTGACCGTGCAGGCCCAGATCATGGACCTGCTGGCCGAGCTTCAGCGTGAGCGGCAGATGGGCATGATCCTGATCACCCACGACCTCGGCGTGGTCGCCGACGTCGCGGACCGGATCGCGGTCATGTACGCGGGCCGGATCGTCGAGGAAGCGAACGTGTACGACCTGTACGCCAAGCCGGCGCACCCGTACACGATGGGTCTGATCGACTCGATCCCGCGGATGGACGAGAAGGGGCAGCAGCTCCGGACGATCAAGGGCCTCCCGCCGAACCTGATGAACATCCCGCCGGGCTGCCCGTTCAACCCGCGCTGCCCCATGGCTCAGCCGGTGTGTCGGGAGAAGGTCCCGCCGCTGCTGCAGGTGGGCACTGCCCGGGCCAGCGCCTGCCACTTCGCCGAGGAGCTGGTGAACCGTGTCTGAGAACATCCTCGAGGTCCGTGACCTGGTCAAGCACTACCCCGTGACGCAGGGTGTGGTGTTCAAGAAGACCGTCGGTCAGGTCAAGGCGGTCGACGGGGTCTCGTTCGGTCTGCGCGCCGGTGAGACGCTCGGCGTGGTCGGCGAGTCCGGCTGCGGCAAGTCGACCCTCGCCCGGGTGCTGATGAACCTGGAGAAGCCGACCGCCGGCAGCGTGGAGTACAAGGGCCAGGACATCTCCAAGCTCTCCGGTGGGGCGCTGCGACGCCTGCGCCGGCAGATTCAGCTGGTCATGCAGGACCCGTACACCTCGCTGAACCCACGGATGACCGTGGGTGACCTGCTCGGCGAGCCGTTCGAGATCCACCCGGAGGTGGCGCCGAAGGGCAGCCGCCGGGCCAAGGTCCGGGAGCTGCTCGACCTGGTCGGGCTCAACCCGGAGCACATCAACCGGTACCCGCACCAGTTCTCCGGCGGCCAGCGTCAGCGCATCGGCATCGCCCGTGCGCTCGCGCTGCGACCCGAGATCATCGTCTGTGACGAGCCGGTGTCGGCATTGGACGTCTCCATCCAGGCCCAGGTCATGAACCTGCTGGAGCAGTTGCAGGGCGAGTTCGGGCTCTCGTACGTCTTCATCGCGCACGACCTGTCCGTGGTCCGTCACCTCTCCGACCGGGTCGCGGTGATGTACCTCGGCAAGATCGTGGAGATCGGCACCGAGGACGAGATCTACGAGCGGCCGACCCACCCGTACACGCAGGCTCTGCTCTCCGCGGTGCCGGTGCCGGACCCGATGCAGCGGCACAACAAGGCGATCATCCGGCTCACGGGTGACGTGCCGTCGCCGATCAGCCCGCCCTCGGGCTGCCGGTTCCGGACCCGCTGCTGGAAGGCGCAGGACGTCTGCGCCGAGCAGGTCCCGCTGCTGGAGATCCGGCAGGGCTCGGACCACCCGAGCGCCTGCCACTTCGCGGAGAAGCGCGAGATCGTCGCCACCCACGAGGTGTGAGTCACCGAAACCGCCTGCCGCCGTCACCACGACGACGGCAGGCGGTTTTCGTCTGTCCGGGACCTGATCTGCCCGGTGCCGCACAGCGGCGCACGCCGCGTCAGCGGGCCGGGTGACCGAACCGCCGGTCGGGGTGGCTCACAGCGGGCCGCGGCCCGCGCGGAGCAGTAGCAGGGCCAGCTGGGTGCCGTCGGCACCGAGCGCGACCCGGAACCGCTCCAGGATCTCCCGTTCCCGGGAGAGCACCAGGCGGGTCCCACCGGACGCCATCCGGGTCGCCCCGACCTCCTGGGACAACGCGGCCCGCTCCTGCCAGAGCGTGATCAACGCGTGGTCGATCTCGTCGATCCGTTCCCTGATCTGCACGATCCGCGCCGAGGCGGACGGCTCCTCGGTGCCGGTCTGCTGCTCGGCCGGCTCGGCCTCCACTCCCGCCGGTGGGGTGGCCACCGCCGGCTCGGCCTCCTGTGCCGCGGACTGCCCCGGCCGGATCGGACCGCCGCTCTGCTCCATCACGCCTGTCATCATCGGGTACCTCTCGCAGTGTGGTGCCCGGTGCCCGGAACCTGGGACGGAAAAAGCCCCGGACTCCAGGAGCCCGGGGCTTTAGCAGGTCTGAATCGATCAGGCGCGACCTACGGCAGCCGGACTCCCGGTGCCATAGTAAAAGTAGTAGCGCGCAGCGATCACGTCGTCGAGTATGCCCACGTCGTTGCCGGGTGCGCAAGCAACCCGCGTCGCCGACGGCATCTTTCTCGGCGGTGGGCGTACCGGGTGGTGGTGCGCGCCGTCGGGCCGAGCTGCTGAGCGCCAGAGGCGCAGTGTCCGACCGGCGGCATAGACTTGTCGGGCGATGCATCCTCTCTTCGACATCCCCGCGTCCCCGCCTGCGCCGGAGTCCGCGCCGGCACGCCCGCACCGACCCGGGGCGGCCCCCGTGCGTCTCGATCCGCAGCAGCTGCTCGCCGGGCTGAACGGGCCGCAGCGCGACGCCGTCAGCCATGCCGGCTCGCCGCTGCTGATCGTGGCCGGCGCCGGGTCCGGCAAGACCAGGGTGCTCGCGCACCGGATCGCCTATCTACTCGCCGCTCGCGACGTGCACCCCGGTGAGATCATCGCGATCACCTTCACCAACAAGGCCGCCGGTGAGATGAAGGAACGCGTCGCCGCGCTGGTGGGCCCCCGGGCCCGGCTGATGTGGGTGTCGACGTTCCACTCCGCCTGCGTACGGATCCTGCGCGCCGAGCACGAGCACGCCGGCCTCAAGTCGACGTTCTCGATCTACGACGCGGACGACTCCCGCCGGCTGATGCAGTTGGTGACCCGCGAGCTGGATCTCGACCCGAAGCGCTACCCGGCTCGTGGGTTGGCCGCCCAGGTCTCCAACCTCAAGAACGAGCTGGTCGACCCGGAGCAGTTCGCGGCGCGGGCCACCGGGCCCAACGAGCGGGCGCTGGCCGAGGCGTACACGCTCTACCAGCGTCGGTTGCGTGAGGCGCACGCCCTGGACTTCGACGACTTGATCATGACCACGGTGCACCTGCTCCAGTCCCACCCGCACGTCGCGGAGAGCTACCGCCGACGGTTCCGGCACGTGCTGGTGGACGAGTACCAGGACACCAACCACGCCCAGTACGTCCTGATCAAGGAGCTGGTCTCCGGCACCGACGGGCTGGAGCCCGCCGAGCTGTGCGTCGTCGGCGACGCCGACCAGTCGATCTACGCGTTCCGGGGTGCGACGATCCGCAACATCCTGGAGTTCGAACGGGACTTCACCGACGCCCGGACGATCCTGCTGGAGCAGAACTACCGCTCCACCCAGACCATTCTCAACGCGGCCAACGCGGTGATCGACCGCAACACGTCCCGCAAACCCAAGCGGCTGTGGAGCGAGGCCGGTGCCGGCGAGCAGATCGTCGGCTACGTGGCCGACACCGAGCACGCCGAGGCCGACTGGGTGGCCCGGGAGATCGACCGGCTGGTCGACGCCGACGAGACCCGCCCCGGCGACGTCGCGGTCTTCTACCGCACCAACGCCCAGTCCCGCGTCTTCGAGGAGGTGTTCATCCGGGTCGGCCTGCCCTACAAGGTGGTCGGCGGGGTGCGCTTCTACGAGCGCAAGGAGGTCCGCGACGCCCTGGCGTACCTGCGTTCGGTGGTCAACGACGACGACACGGTGAGCCTGCGGCGAGTGCTGAACACCCCGCGCCGGGGGATCGGCGACCGTGCCGAGGCGTGTGTCGAGGCGCTCTCCAGCCGCGACCGGATCTCGTTCGGTGCGGCGCTGCGCCGGGCCCGCGAGGCGCCGGGCATCTCCAGTCGGGCGGCCAACGGCATCGCCGACTTCGTGGCGCTGCTGGACGGCGCCCGTGAGCTGGCCGAGACCGGCACTCCGGAGGAGGTGCTGGAGGCGCTGCTGACCCGCTCCGGCTACCTCACCGAGCTGGAGGAGAGCCTCGACCCGCAGGACGCCGGCCGGGTGGACAACCTCCAGGAACTGGTCAGTGTCGCCCGTGAGTACACCGAGCGGATCGAGGCGCTGGGCGAGGAGGGGGAGCGGGCCACCCTGGCCGGCTTCCTGGAGCAGGTGGCGCTGGTCGCCGACGCCGACCAGATCCCCTCCGACGACCCCGACCACCAGGGCGTGGTCACCCTCATGACGTTGCACACCGCCAAGGGGCTGGAGTTCCCGGTGGTCTTTCTGACCGGGCTGGAGGACGGCGTCTTCCCGCACCTGCGCTCGCTCGGCGACACCCGCGAGTTGGAGGAGGAACGCCGGCTGGCGTACGTCGGCATCACCCGCGCCCGACAGCGGCTCTACCTCTCCCGGGCGGTGACCCGCTCGGCCTGGGGGCAGCCGTCCTACAACCCGCCGTCGCGCTTCCTGGAGGAACTGCCGACCGAGTTGGTGCACTGGGAGCGCACCGAGGGGTCGTACACCTCGTGGGCCGGTGGGGGCGGCGGCGTCGGCGGCCGTGCGGACCGCGCGCCCGGCGGGCGTGGCAGCTTCACCGGGGGTACGCCGAAGGCAGCGCAGCTGGCCCAGCGGCTCGGCGTGGACGCCAGCCGGCTGACCACGGCCAGCGAGCTGCCGCAAGGGCCGAAGGTGTCCGCCGGAGACCGGGTCAACCACCAGCGGTACGGGTTGGGGCGGGTGCTCGCCGTCGAGGGCCACGGCCCGGGCGCCCGCGCGCAGATCGACTTCGGCGACCAGACCATGTGGCTGGTGCTCCGGCACGCCCCGGTCGACAAGCTCTGACCCCGCCGCGTTGGCGTCGCGCGCCCAAGATCGCGTCAAGTCACGGAGAGAGTGGCCTCGGGTACCGCTGAGGCCACTCTCTCCGTGCTGGTGCTCGTGGGCCGCTGTCTCAGCAGCCCAGGTCCACGCCGTGCGCCCGCATGAACGGGGCGGGGTCGATCTGGTTCCACATGCCCTGGTGCACCTCGAAGTGCAGGTGTGGGCCGGTGGCGTCACCGGTCGCGCCCTCGTAGCCGATCACCTGGCCGGCCTTGACCTTCTGCCCGACGGTGACCGCGATCCGGCTCTGGTGGGCGTAGTGCGTCAGGTAGCCGTTGCCGTGGTCGATGAAGACGGAGTTCCCGTAGCCGTCGGAGGCGTCACCGGCCTGAGTCACGGTGCCGGCGGCTGCGGCGCGGATGGGCGTACCGGAGGGCAGCGCCAGGTCGATGCCGGCGTGCAGGGTGCCCCAGCGCTGCCCGTAGCAGGAGGTGACGGCTGCGCCCGGCATCGGGTCGACCCAGGCGGGCGTGGGCTTGGTGGTCTTCTTCGGCTTCGGCTTGACCTTCGCGACGGCCGTCCTGGTGGGGGTCGGGCTGGCGCTGACCGCGGAGGGGCTCGGCGTTGGGCTGAGTGAGGGGGTGACCGGTGTGCTCGACTCGCGCTCCGAGCGGTCGGCCCGGCTCGCGGCCTCGGCCCGGGACTGGGCGTCGAGGGACACGGCGGCGGGTGCCGGGCGGTCGTTGCCGCTGGTGGCGACGGCGACACCACCGAGGCCGAGGGCTACTAGGGCGGCGGCGCCGAGCACGATGAGGCGGTTTCGCCGGCCGGTGCGCTGCGGCTGCGTGGTCTGGCTGGTGTCGGGGGTGTTCTCGTTCTGGACGGGGCTGTCTTCCTGCACGGCGGACCTTCACAGTCGAGGGGCACTTGACCTCGAAATACTGGTGTCGGGCCGAGTTGACGCAGGCGCGGGGACCGAACGGCCGGAGCCTGAGCGGGCGGTCGGCTGTCCGGATATGACCCCCTGTAGGGCACTACTTCCGGAAAAGTGATCATGTTGCGCCGTGTCGTCGATCACAATCGCCGCTGTGACCCGGAATACATCGGGCGGGGGCGCCTCACGCAAAACCGCCCGGATCGACAGATCCGGGCGGTCAACGATCATTGCTCACCGTCAGGAGGCGGCTTCCTCGGTGTAGAAAGCCTCGATTTGCATCTTGATGTCCACTCCGCGCTCCTGGAGGAACGGCACCGGGTCGATCGGCTGCCCCTTGACATGGATCTCCAGGTGCAGGTGCGTGCCGTACGCGTGCCCGGTCTGGCCGACGAGGCCGAGCTGGTCGCCCGCCTTGATCTGCTGGCCTTCCTTGACGCTCACCGCGGAGGAGTGGCCGTAAATGGCCTCGCTGCCGTCGGCGTGCTGGACGATCACCGCGTTGCCGTACCCGCCGAACCAGCCGGCCTTGGTGACCAGCCCGTCGTGGATCGCCACATAGGGCGTGCCCTCGCCGGCGACCAGGTCCACGCCGGTGTGCAGCTTGCCCCAGCGCATCCCGTACGGGGAGTTGAAGTCGTAGCCCTGCAGCGGCAGCAGCCAGACCTCGGGCTCGGCGCTGTCCTTGCTGCGGCTGTCCCGGGAGGGGCGCTCGGCGTTCTCCGAGCGGGCCTCGACGTCCTGACTGGTGACCGACGCCTGCTTGAGCTCGTCGAGAACCGTCGGGCTGACGTCCTTGGCGTCCGGCAGGGCGCTCGCGCCGAGGGCCACGATGCCGGCACCGACGAACGCGGTGGTGACGACAGCGGCGTAACGGCTGCGGGGTGGGGTGGGTACGCGGCGGCGACCGCGATATCGATCGGGCTCAGACGACAGGCGCTGGCGCACGCACACCCTCCGTTGTCGGGGTTCCGAAGCGACCGGTGGGCGTCCACTGAAGCTCCAGTAAAACGTCCGCTGACCGCGTCGTCACCCGTCCATGGACCTGATGACAACCGTGGACACGTTAGCCAACCGTCAGGCGAGTCACAAGCCAGAGCCGAAAATTGGCGTGTCGATCTGTCCGTTTGCGTCCATGATTGTCATGCATCGCGACGCCGAACGGTGCCCCTGTCGCTGCCCGTTCGTCGCCGAGCGTGACCGTTCCGGCGGACTCGTCCGACTTGACTCCGAACCGCGCCGGGATGGTGTCGACGGCCCTACCAGCGGGGTGGCGGCGGCGAAGCCACCACGGTGCGCGGCCGGACCTCTTCGGGTTGCCCGGTGGGCACGCCGGGTAACGGCCGGTGACAGAGCCCGGATTTCCCGGGCCAGGCCCGGCGGGTTACCGTTCGTTAAGGTGAAGGCGGTCAAGCCGGTGAAAGGTGTGCGCTGATGAGCTCTCGTATTCGGGTCGTCGTCGCCAAGCCCGGCCTGGACGGCCACGACCGGGGCGCGAAGGTCGTCGCGCGTGCCCTGCGGGACGCCGGGATGGAGGTCGTCTACACCGGCCTGCACCAGACCCCCGAGCAGATCGTGGAGACCGCCATCCAGGAGGACGCCGACGCGGTCGGCCTGTCCGTTCTCTCCGGCGCGCACATGACGCTCTTCCGGCGGGTGCTGGAACTGCTCGCCGAGCGGGACGCCCGCGACATCGTCGTGTTCGGCGGCGGCATCATTCCGAACGGCGACATTCCCGAGTTGGAGAAGCTGGGCGTCGCGAAGATCTTCACGCCGGGCGCCACCACTCAGGCGATTGTCGAATGGGTCCGACAGAACGTGGCCCAGCCGGTTTCCTGAAAGACCCGCCGGTCTGCTGCGGCGACCGGATCCGGGCACGGGGGAGGGGCCGGACGCACCCCTCACACGTCCGGCCCCTCTATGCACGATGCCCCGCCGCCACCCCTCGACCGACAGGGCATCGGCCGTCTCCCGTCATTGCGCTGTTCAGCGCTCCGACATCTGACTCAACGACGGCCCCACGGCAGGGTTACGCAACCCGGACAACATCGCTCGGACGGTGGATGCCACCCGCGTGCTGACCGGAAACCGCCCACACCTGATGTCCGGTTGTGCATTACCGCACACCGTGCACCCGCTCGGTTGCCGGCGGTGCCGACCTCGCTAGGCTGCGGCCAATGGCCTGTTTCAACTGATGACAGGCGTCAAACTGTTTTCTGAACGCTGGTGGCGGCGCGACGGCGCGCCGCGGAGACGGGACGGGACGCGCAATCGTGGACCTGTACGAGTACCAGGGGCGGGACCTGTTCGAGCGGCACGGCTTGCCCGTGCTGGCCGGCGGCGTCGCCACTACCCCGGAAGAGGCCCGCGCGATCGCCGAACGCCTTGGCGGCCGTGTGGTCGTCAAGGCGCAGGTAAAGGTCGGCGGCCGAGGTAAGGCCGGCGGCGTCAAGCTGGCCGAGGGCCCGGATGAGGCGGTGGCCCGGGCCACGGACATCCTCGGCATGGACATCAAGGGTCACACCGTCCACAAGGTCATGATCACCGTGACCGCGGACGTGGCCGAGGAGTACTACTTCTCGTACCTGCTCGACCGGGCGAACCGCACCTTCCTCTGCATCGCCAGCGTCGCCGGCGGCATGGACATCGAGCAGGTCGCCGCCGAGACCCCCGACAAGGTCGTGAAGGCCCCGATCGACGCCGTGAAGGGCGTGGACGAGGCCAAGGCGCGCGAGATCGTGACCGCCGCCGGCTTCCCGACCGAGGTCGCCGACCAGGTGGTTGAGATCGCCGTGGGCCTGTGGCAGGCGTTCGTCGCCGAGGACGCCACCCTGGTCGAGGTCAACCCCCTCGCCAAGAACGGCGACGGGCGGATGCTGCTGCTCGACGCCAAGATCAGCCTGGACGAGAACGCGGCGTTCCGGCACCCGGACCACGAGGCCCTGGTCGACCAGGCCGCGGTGGACCCGCTGGAGCAGGCCGCCAAGGCCAAGGACCTCAACTACGTCAAGCTCGACGGCGAGGTCGGCATCATCGGCAACGGCGCGGGTCTGGTCATGTCGACCCTCGACGTGGTCGCGTACGCCGGTGAGCGGCACGGCAACGTCAAGCCGGCCAACTTCCTCGACATCGGCGGCGGCGCGAGCGCCGCGGTGATGGCGAACGGGCTGGAGATCGTGCTCTCCGACCCGGCCGTGAAGAGCGTCTTCGTCAACGTCTTCGGCGGCATCACCGCCTGCGACGAGGTCGCCAACGGCATCATCCAGGCGCTGGCCCTGCTGGAGCAGCGCGGCGAGCAGGTCACCAAGCCGCTCGTCGTCCGGCTCGACGGCAACAACGCCGAGGCTGGCCGGGCGATCCTGGACAGCGCGAACAACCCGCTCGTGCAGCGGGTGGACACCATGGACGGTGCGGCCGAGCGGGCCGCCGAGCTGGCAGCTGCGGGGGTCTGATCATGGCTATCTGGCTGACCAAGGACTCGAAGGTCATCGTCCAGGGGATGACCGGTTCCGAGGGTTCCAAGCACACCCGGCGGATGCTGGCCGCCGGCACCAACGTCGTCGGTGGCGTCAACCCGCGCAAGGCGGGCCAGACTGTCGACTTCGACGGCACCGAGCTGCCGGTCTTCGCGTCCGTCGCGGACGCGATGGCCGAGACCGGGGCCGATGTCACGGTCATCTTCGTGCCGCCGCAGTTCACCAAGGCCGCCGTGGTTGAGGCGATCGACGCCGCGATCCCGCTGGCCGTGGTGATCACCGAGGGCGTGCCGGTGCACGACACCGCCTCGTTCTGGGCGTACAACGTGGCGCAGGGCGAGCGGACCCGGATCATCGGGCCGAACTGCCCGGGCATCGCCTCGCCGGGCGCGTCCAACGCCGGCATCATCCCGGCCGACATCACCGGCTCCGGCCGGATCGGCCTGGTCAGCAAGAGCGGCACGCTGACCTACCAGATGATGTACGAGCTGCGCGACATCGGCTTCTCCACCTGCGTCGGCATCGGCGGTGACCCGATCATCGGGACCACCCACATCGACGCCCTCGCGGCGTTCGAGGCCGACCCGGAGACCGACGCCATCGTCATGATCGGTGAGATCGGTGGCGACGCCGAGGAGCGGGCCGCCGAGTTCATCAAGGCCAACGTCACCAAGCCGGTGGTCGGCTACATCGCCGGCTTCACCGCTCCTCCCGGCAAGACCATGGGTCACGCCGGCGCGATCATCTCCGGCTCGGCTGGCACCGCCGAGGCGAAGCAGGCGGCGCTGGAGGCCGTCGGCGTCAAGGTCGGCAAGACGCCGACCGAGACGGCGAAGCTGATGCGGGAGATCATGTCCGGCAGCTGAGGCAACACGAAGGGGGTCGACCGGTGACGGTCGGCCCCCTTCGGCGTACGCGCGCTCCCGGCTGGTCAGTCGTTGTTCCAGAACGGATAGTTGCCGGTCGCGCGCAGGATCGCACCGCCGATGATGTTGATCACGCCGAACGCGATGGCGAGGTAACCGAGCAGCGGCGACTGCCCGTACCGGCGGGCGTCGCGGATGGACAGGTAGCCGAAGATGATGCCGAGGATCCCGCAGCAGATCAGCCCCAGCACGATGCCCAGCACGCCCCAGAGGGTGGTTCGGTCGCGTCCCTGGGCCGGTGGCGGTGGGGGAGGCGGGTATGGCGTCGTCACAGCTTCCTCCGAGC
>NZ_QGSZ01000163.1 GCF_003857055.1 Micromonospora inaquosa
GCGTCGGCGGGGCCGACCGGAACCACCGGCGGGCGGCAGGCCGGGCGGGTGGCGCTGGTCGGGTCGGGGCCGGGGGACCCGGAGCTGATCACCGTGAAGGGTTGGCGGCTGCTCACCGAGGCCGACGTGGTGGTGGCTGACCGGCTGGTGCCCGGGTTGCTCCTCGACGAGTTGCGTCCGGACGTCGAGCTGGTGGACGCCTCGAAGATCCCCTACGGCCCGTCCCGGGCCCAGGAGGAGATCAACCAGATCCTGGTCGACCGCGCCCTCGCCGGTGCCTTCGTGGTCCGGCTCAAGGGCGGCGACCCGTACGTCTTCGGGCGCGGCGGCGAGGAACTGCTGGCCTGCGCGGCGGCCAGCGTGCCGGTGACCGTGGTCCCCGGGGTGACCAGCTCGATCGCCGCTCCGGCGGCGGCCGGCATCCCGGTCACCCACCGGGGGGTGGCGCACGAGTTCACAGTGGTCTCCGGGCACCTGGCACCCGACGCGCCGGCCTCGCTGGTGCGCTGGGGCGCTCTCGCCGGTCTGCGCGGGACACTGGTGATCCTGATGGGGCTCAAGAACCTCGCCGCCATCACGGCCACCCTCATCGCCCACGGCCGACCGCCGCAGACGCCGGCCGCCGTCGTCCAGGAGGCCACCACGGGCGCCCAGCGGGTGCTGCGGTCCACCCTCGACGCGGTCGCCGCCGACGCGCTCACGGCCGACCTACGCCCGCCCGCCGTCGTCGTGGTGGGCGACGTGGTCAACGCCCTCGACGGCTGAGGGAGTCACCGCATCCGCCACAGTTGGCGATCTTGGACAGTTTCCGTCAGCGCGTAACGGAAACTGTCCAAGATCTTGTCGGTTGCTGCGGCCGATCAGTCCTCGTCGGCTGGGCCGGGGCGGTTCTTGGCGATCCAAGCTCGCACGGATTTGCCGTCCCAGACGCGACCCATGCTGAGGGTGGTGAGGGGGTCAGGGAATCCCTTGCGGCCGACAATGATCGTGGCGCGCTGCTTGCTGATCCCGCCAAGCAGGTCTCGGATCTCATCCAGCCCAAGCAGCTCCACAACCAGACGGTATGGCCCAAGGAGATTGCTCCAGTCTCTATAGGGTTAGACAACTCCTCAGGGGGTTGTACGAGGGCAACTCTTTGTGGTGCCACGGACGAATGACACGACGGATCTCCTATGAGGGGTATCTGGCCGCCGTAGCACTAACCCTCGTCCGTCGACATAAGCCGGTGTGGTCGTGGACGAGGTGGCGGAACGTCTGCAAGTGCGGGAACGAGCTGCCGTGCCGGACCAGGCACAAGGTTCCCGTGAACAGAGGTCACTGGCCAGGTGAGCATTGATGATCAAACGTGGGCCGTCCCTGCCCCTGCCGCTGTGGCTGTGGCTGTGGCTGTGCGAGACATCCGACAGGCCCTGGCCCTGTGCAAAACGTCGTGCGGAATTGCTGGGGGAGTGCGAGCGGATATCAGTGGCCTACTACATGAATCCGTGCCTGATCTCCGCCGGTCACGACATGAGCTGGGCTCCGGCCGACCTGCTGCGACGCACGTTCATCGGATGGCTGCCGTGAAGCCGGGAGATGTCGTGTTCGTCGGCCCGGCCTGCTCGGTGCAGTTCACGGGAGACCGAGCGCTGTTGATGCGGCTGGTCTCCCTCGGCGAGGTTGACCCGTACAACGGGTGGACATGGCTTACGGGCTACGTGCTTGACGCGCGGGGGCTGGCCAGGGAGAAGCGCGAACTTTACGTCATGAAAGCCGGGCTGCGTGTCGCTCCGGCACCCGTCGTGGTGGGAAAACCGGGGCAAGGGAAGCGCGTCAATGTGCCCGTAACCGCGTAGAGGCGCCTGGATCGCCTCCGGACAGACGATGGGCCGGAGCAGTGCTGCTCCGGCCCATCGTGGTCTCTCGGTCGACTAATGCTTGAGCATGTTGTCCAGCAGCAGGGCACAGCGGATCAGCCCGAGGTGGCTGTACGCCTGCGGGTGGTTGCCCAGGCCGCGCTCGGCGAGCGGGTCGTACTGCTCGGGAAGCAGCCCGGTCGGGCCGGCGGTCAGCACCATCTGCGCGAACAGCTCCTCGGCGTCGGTGCGGCGGCCGGTGCGCAGGTACGCCTCGATCAGCCACGCCGTGCAGATGTGGAAGCCGCCCTCACGGCCGGGCAGGCCGTCGTCCCAGTGGTAGCGGTAGACGACCGGGCCGCTGCGCAGGTCCGCCTCGATCCGCAGGACGGTGGACAGGAAGCGCGGGTCGTCGCCGGGGAGCAGGCCGGAGAGGCCGATCCAGAGCGACGAGGCGTCCATGTCCTCGTCCCCGTACGCGACGCTGTACGCCTCGACGTCGGAGTGCCAGCCGTGCTCCAGCACGTTGGCGCCGATCCGGTCGCGCAGGTCCTTCCACTCGGGCCGGTCCTCGCCGCCGTGCTCACGCATGACGTGCAGCGCGCGGTCGACGGTCATCCAGCACATCACCTTGGAGAAGACGTGGTGCCGGGGTGGCAGCCGGGCCTCCCAGATGCCGTGGTCGGGCTCATGCCAGCGGCGGCGGACCGCCTCGACCATGTTCTCCAGGACCCGCCACTCGTCGTCACGGACCGAGCCGCGGGCGTCGGCGACGGCCGCGATCAGGTCGGCGATCGGGCCGAAGACGTCCAGCTGCAACTGGTGGTTGGCCAGGTTGCCGACCCGGACCGGCCGGGAGCCGGCGTACCCGGGCAGCGTGTCGATGACCGCCTCGGCGCCCAGCTCGTAACCGTCGATGGTGTAGAGCGGGTGCAGGCGTTCCGGGTGCCCGCCGGTGCGCTCGATGCAGCCGTCCACCCAGCGCAGCAGTGCCTCGGCCTCCTCGACGGAGCCCAGGTCGACAAGTGCGCGGGCGGTGAGCGCGGCGTCGCGCAGCCAGCAGTAGCGGTAGTCCCAGTTGCGGACGCCGCCCAGCTCCTCGGGGAGCGAGGTGGTCGCCGCGGCCAGGATCGAGCCGGTCGCTTCGTGGCAGAGCCCGCGCAGGGTGAGGGCGCTGCGCGCGACCAGGTCACGGGCGGTGGAGGGCAGCCGTAGCGAGGCCACCCAGTCCTTCCACGGCTGCTCCGCGGCGGCCTGACGCTCGTGGATCGGCACCCGGTGGTGCTCCAGGCTGTGCGTGCCGAAGCGCAGCTCCAACACGACCTGCCCGCCGGCTGCGGAGAGGTCGACGATCGCCTTGGCGGTCTCGTACCCACCGTCGTTGCCGACCTCCCACTGCACGCCGGGGGAGTAGAGCGCGACCGGCTCGTTGGAGCCGAGCACCAGCAGGCCGTCGCCGAGCGGCTGCAACTGGACGGCCACCTGGCCGAACTCCGGCCTCGGCGCGAACTCAACCTTGGCCTTTCCGCCGCCGGTCAGCACCCGGACCAGGGTCGAGTCACCGGTGACGACCGCCGGGCCGTCCGGGGTGGTCTCCCGGGCCGGCTTGTCCAACCAGTCGGTGACGGTGAGCCCGGACCAGCGGGTCTCCACTGTCATCGTGCCGGAACGGTAGCGCTGGCCCAGCGGGATGCCGCCGCGCTCCGGGGTGATGCTGAAGTGGCCGGCGGGACTGCCACCGACCAGGTCGGCGAAGATCGCCGCGGAATCCGGCTTGGGGTGGCAGAGCCAGCTCACCTTGGCCTCGGGGGTGAGCAGAGCGACGGTACGACCGTTGGCCAGCATGGAGTGCCGCTCGATCGGCACCGCCCGCTCGCCGAACAGCCAGTGCCGCCGGGTCTCCAGCAGCAGCGCCAGTGCCCGTGCGGCCTCCAACGGGTCGGCCACCCGGTAGTTGGCCTGGGTGTCGCCGGGGCCGATCTTGATGCCGAGGTCGGGGCCGTGCAGGTTGCCGAACGCGTTCTCGTCGGTGATGTCGTCGCCGATGAACAGCACCGCGCTGGCGGCGAGCTGGGTGCGGAGCTGGTCGACCGCCGTGCCCTTGTGGGTGGCCACCACGGAGAGCTCGATGACCTCCTTGCCCTGGGTCACCGTGACGCCGTCGAAGGTGGCCGGACCGTTGAGCGCCGCCTCGATGGCCGAGGCCGCCACCTGCGGGTCGACTCCCCGGGTGTGCATGGCGACGCTGGCCGGTTTGCGTTCCAGCCGGACGCCCGGGTGCTCGGCGGCGATCTCGCGCAGCGCGTTGCGCACCTGGGTGCGGACCGCGACCAGCTCGGGGGAGAGCCGCTCGACGAAGCCGATGTCGAACTCGGAGCCGTGGCTGCCGACCAGGTGCACCTCGCTGGGCAGCCGGGAGAGCGCGGCCAGGTCGCGCAGTGCCCGACCGGAGACCACCGCCACGGTGGTCTGCGGCAGCGCGGCGAGTGCGCGGACCGCGGCCACCGACTCGGGCAGCGGGATGGCCGTGCTCGGATCCTCCACGATCGGCGCGAGCGTGCCGTCGTAGTCGCAGGCGACCAGGAGTTGGGGGACCCGGGCGATCCGGCCGATGGCGGAGCGCAACTCAGGGTCCATGACCCCGGTGGCGATTGCCGCCCCATCGTTGACGGACGTGTTCACTCGGCCTCCGCCTCGGGAACTCCGAGCTCCGAGAGGAAAGACTTGGCCCAGTGGCCCACGTCGTGGGTACGCAGGTGACGTTGCATTGTCCGCATCCGGCGGCGTGCCTCGGTTTTCTCCACGTGCACTGCCCGGAGGAGGGCGTCCTTGACCGCGTCCGGGTCGTGCGGGTTACACAAAAATGCCTGGCGAAGCTCGGTGGCCGCGCCGGCGAACTCACTGAGTACGAGCGCTCCACCCTGGTCGGCACGTGATGCTACGTATTCCTTCGCCACGAGGTTCATTCCGTCTCGCAGCGGGGTCACCATCATCACGTCGGCAGCAACGTACATCGCTGCCAGCTCACTGCGACTGTACGACTGATGCAGGTAATGGACCGCCGGCACGCCGACCCGGCCGAACTCGCCGTTGATCCGGCCGACCTCACGTTCCACCTTGACCCGTAGCGCCTGGTAGTGCTCCACGCGCTCACGGCTGGGCGTGGCCACCTGAACCATGACCGCGTCGGGAACTGTCAACTTTCCGTCAGCCAGCAGCTCCCGGAAGGCCTTGAGCCGCAACTCGATGCCCTTGGTGTAGTCCAGCCGGTCCACGCCCAGGATTATCGTCTTCGGGTCGCCCAGCTCGGCGCGGATCTGCTTGGCCCGGGCCTGGATCGCCGGGTCGGCGGCCATCCGTTCCATCTCCTGGGTGTCGATCGAGATGGGGAAGGCGCCCGCCTTCACCTGCCGACCGTCGACCTGGATCATCTGCCCCTCGTAGCGCAGCCCGAGCAGGTGCCGCGCCAGCCGGACGAAGTTCTGCGCGGCCAGCCGCTGCTGGAAACCGACCAGGTCGGCGCCGAGCAGACCGCGCAGGATCTCGGTGCGGAACGGCATCTGCATGAACAGCTCGATCGGCGGGAACGGGATGTGCAGGAAGAAGCCGATCCGCAGGTCCGGGCGGAGCTCACGGAGCATCGCCGGGACCAACTGGAGCTGGTAGTCCTGCACCCAGACCGTTGCGCCCTCGGCCGCCACGTCGGCTGCGGCCTCCGCGAAGCGGGCGTTGACCAGGCGGTACGCCTCGCGCCACCGGCGCTTGTAGGCCGGCGTCTCCACCGCGTCGTGGTAGAGCGGCCAGATCGTCGCGTTGGACTGGCCCTCGTAGTAGCGCTCCAGCTCCTCGGCGCTGAGGGGGACCGGGTGCAGCCGGATGCCCTCCAGGTCGAACGGCTCGGGGGCCGCGCCGGTGCCACCGGCCCAGCCGACCCAGGTGCCCTTGTGTTCGGCGAGTACGGGATGTAGCGCGGTGACCAGCCCGCCAGGGCTGCGTCGCCACTGCCGGCCCTCGGGTGTGCTCACCTCGTCGACCGGCAGACGGTTCGCCACTACGACAAAGGAGCTACGGACGGTCACGATCGGCCACCTCCGGGTGCTGACGGGTCCACCGCGATGAGCGTACTGAGCGTAGCTGCGGCGTCTGGTGCCCCGTGCCGGAGTCTCCTACCCACCTCGGTTTGGCCGAATCCTAGAGGTGATCTTGTCGACAGTCGTGGCCGTCATCCGCGATGTGGTGACCGACATCCCGTTTCGAGGACGAATAGGTCAGCAGGGCGGTCGCATACCGAAACCGCAATTTTCCTTACCAGCTTCGGCAGGGAGGCGCGCCCGCGTGCTCCTGGGGCGGGGTGATGTGGGCGAAGCGCGCCGTACCTGTCAGGATTGAGGACGGCGTGCGCGCGGCCGGCTCCCGGCCGGCGGCGGCGGGCGGTCCTCGCAGCCCGCGCCGCGCCGCCGATCATGCGACAGCAACCGACGGAGGTAGCCCGCACCGTGGCCCAGTACATCTACGTCCTGGAAAAGGCGCGCAAGGCGCACGGCGACAAGGTCGTGCTCGACAACGTCACGTTGAGCTTCCTGCCGGGAGCCAAGATCGGTGTGCTCGGCCCCAACGGCGCCGGTAAGTCCAGCCTCCTCAAGATCATGGCAGGGCTGGACAAGCCGAGCAACGGCGAGGCCCGACTCATGCCCGGTTACACCGTCGGCATGCTCGCCCAGGAGCCCCCGCTCAACGAGGCCAAGACCGTGCTCGGCAACGTCGAGGAGGCGGTCGCCGAGACCAAGGCCAAGCTGGAGCGGTTCAACAAGATCGCCGAGCAGATGGCGACCGACTACTCCGACGACCTGATGGAGGAGATGGGCAAGCTCCAGGAAGAGCTTGATCATCTCGATGCCTGGGACGTCGACTCCAAGCTCGAACTGGCCATGGACGCGCTGCGCTGCCCGCCGCCGGACGCCGACGTGACCCAGCTCTCCGGTGGTGAGCGTCGCCGGGTCGCGCTCTGCAAGCTGCTGCTGGAGGCACCCGACCTGCTGCTGCTCGACGAGCCCACCAACCACCTGGACGCGGAGAGCGTCTCCTGGCTGGAGCAGCACCTGGCGAAGTACGCCGGCACCGTCATGGCGATCACCCACGACCGGTACTTCCTCGACAACGTGGCCAACTGGATCCTCGAACTGGACCGCGGCCGGACGTACCCGTACGAGGGCAACTACTCCACCTACCTGGAGAAGAAGGCCGCCCGGCTGGCCGTCGAGGGCCGCCGCGACGCCAAGATGAAGAAGCGCCTCACCGAGGAGCTGGAGTGGGTCCGCTCCAACGCCAAGGCCCGGCAGACCAAGTCCAAGGCCCGCCTGGACCGGTACGACGAGATGGCCACCGAGGCGGAGAAGACCCGCAAGCTGGACTTCGAGGAGATCCAGATCCCGCCGGGCCCGCGCCTGGGCAGCACGGTGATCGAGGCGAACAACCTCAGCAAGGGCTTCGGCGACCGGCTGCTGATCGACAACCTGTCGTTCTCGCTGCCGCGCAACGGCATCGTCGGCATTATCGGCCCCAACGGTGTCGGCAAGACCACGCTGTTCAAGACCATCGTCGGGCTGGAGGAGCCGACCGGCGGCGAGGTCCGGGTCGGCCCCACCGTCTCGCTGTCGTACGTCGACCAGAACCGTGAGGGCCTCAACGGCGACAAGACCGTCTGGGAGGTCGTCTCCGACGGTCTGGACTACCTGATGGTGGGCAAGGTCGAGATGCCCTCGCGGGCGTACATCGCCGCGTTCGGCTTCAAGGGCCCGGACCAGCAGAAGCCGACGAAGGTGCTCTCCGGCGGTGAGCGCAACCGGCTCAACCTGGCGCTGACCCTGAAGATCGGCGGCAACGTCATCCTGCTCGACGAGCCGACGAACGACCTGGACGTGGAGACGCTGTCCAGCCTGGAGAACGCTCTGCTGGAGTTCCCCGGTTGCGCCGTGGTCATCTCGCACGACCGGATGTTCCTGGACCGCGTCGCCACGCACATCCTGGCCTGGGAGGGCGACGACCAGGACCCGGCCAAGTGGTTCTGGTTCGAGGGCAACTTCGAGGCGTACGAGAAGAACAAGATCGACCGCCTCGGCGCGGAGGCCGCCCGGCCGCACCGGGTGACCTACCGCAAGCTGACCCGCGACTGACCGGCCGAGACGGTGTCTGATCGTTTCGTCTACCACTGCACCCTGCGCTGGTCCGACCTGGACGCGTACGGCCACGTCAACAACTCGCGCTTCCTCACCCTGTACGAGGAGGCGCGGGTCGCGTTGATGTTCGCTGGCGGCCGGGCCTGGGGAGTGGGCTCCTTCGCCGACGGAGTGGTGATCCGCCGGCACGAGGTCGACTACCTGCGCCCGGTCGACTACGCGCTCGGCCGGGCCACCGCGGAGGCGGCACCCACAGTGCGGATCGAGCTGTGGGTGGAGGAGATCCGGGCCTCCCGGTTCACCGTCGCCTACGAGCTGTACGACGGCGAGGTCCTGGCCAGCCGGGCCCGCTCCGTGCTGGTGCCGTTCGACCTGACCCGCCAGGTGCCCCGGCGGATCACCACCGAGGAACGGGACTTCCTGCTCACGTACGCGCCGCAGGGCGGTGGGGTGTGACCCGGCCGGGAGCCGCTGAGCCGGGCCGGGTGGCGGCGTCGGCGTCCACGCACGGCGTTGCCGGGGTGGCCGACGCGGGTGCCTTCCTGGCCCGGCTGGTCCGGTTGGACCCGGTCGCGCCGGTCCGGCTACGGCCGGCCGGCGCACCCGGCCGGGTCGCGCTGTGGGCCCGACTGCCGTGGCAGGTTCTGGTGGTCCGCACGGTTGCCGGTGGGCCGGCCGACGGTGCCGCCGAGGACGTCACGGTGACCGCCGCGGAGCTGCTCGCCGAGCTGGAGCGCGGCGGCGCGGCCCTGCCGACCCGGCGGGACGCCCAGTGGCGGTGGCCGTTGCCGCCGACGCGGAGCCGCCAGGTGGAGGCGTTGCCCGTCGCGGAGCTGCGGCGGATCGCGGACGCGGCGGCGGGCACCCTGCGGACGGCAAGCGAGCAGGGCGTCGCCGGCCGTGCCGTGGGCCAGCGGGCCCTGCGTGACGCGTTGCTCGACCACGTGGCGGTGCTGATCACCTCGGACGGGGCGCCCGCCGCGCCGGTCGAGGTGCCGCAGCGGCTGGTGCAGGGGTTGGTCCGGATGGGCTTCCTCGGCGCCGCGGACGGCTCGCCGGCCGGCGAGGGCGGGAACACCGTTCAGGTGCGGGTGGCCGGTCGTTGGGTAGGCCTGGTGGGACCGCATGGAGCGGCTTGGTTGCAGAAGGCTACCGATCTTGCCGTGACGCCCCTGAGTGCTCGTCCGAACGGATGACCCCGGCTCATTCTTCTGGTCAGGGGCGGTCGTTGGGGGGGTGCTTCAACTCGGCTGTCCGGGTACCGTCCATCCTCGGATCCAACGCACCGTAGGCGGCTGGATCCGCTGGGGAGTGAGGTGCGCGAGCGATGCCGTGGTGGTCATGGCGCCCTGGTCCCGCCGACGGCGGCGATCCGGAAACCCGAAGCGGGATCACAGTCGACAGTGCGGTCCGGATCGGGCCGCCCAGCCCCCGCCAGCCGGGGGACGACTGCCCGTCCAACGAGCGGCCAGTGCTGACCGAGATGCCCGCCACCGTCGAGCCGGTGAGTCTTCGCCGGGTCTGTGACGCACTCGATCTACTCGACGTGCGCTACCTGGCCGACGGTGACGGAAACCTGCTGGCGATGTGGGAGCGGCACGCGGTGCTGGTCACCCTCGAAGGTCCGGAGGACGAGATCCTGGTCATGCGGGCCCGTCCGCACGCCACGGTCCCGCCGGACTGGGCCGACCGGGCGTACCGGGTGGTCAACGAGTGGAACCACACCCGCCGGTTCTGCAAGGCGTACATCGGTGACCCGACCGAGCGCGGCCAGTTGCCGATCTACGCCGAGCTTCAGGTGCCACTCGGTGCCGGCACCCACGACGCGCTGTTGGTCGAGATGCTCGACTGCGGCGCGGCGGTCGCCACCAGCTTCGTGGACTGGCTGCACGATGAGGGCGCGCTGCTCTGACGGGCTGGCTGACCGGTCGCGTCAGCCGCCGTTGGCCGGGTCTCCCTCGACGTTGACCATGAAGTACGCGGCCCGCTCCAGGTAGTCCCAGAGTGTGCCGGCGATCTCCGGCTCAAGGTCGAGTCGATCCACGGCACGGCGCATGTTGAGCAGCCAGGCGTCCCGTTCGGCGGCGCCGATCCGGAACGGTGCGTGCCGCATCCGCAGCCGCGGGTGCCCCCGCTGGGCGGAGTACGTGTTCGGCCCACCCCAGTACTGCATCAGGAACAGGGTCATCCGGTCTGCGGCCGGGCCCAGGTCCTCCTCCGGGTACATGGGGCGCAGCAGGGGATCGGTGGCGACACCGGCGTAGAACTCGTCGACCAGCTTGCGGAAGGTGGGTTCGCCGCCGACCGCTTCAAAGAGGGTCATCGACGCACCGGGACGGTCGGATTCACCTGCGGAAGTCACAGTTCCATCCTGCCAGGTGCGCCCCGTGCCGACCCGACCCGCAGGGCGTGCGTCGGATCACGCCGGTCGACGCCCCGAATGCCGGGCACCCCGGCCGGCTCGTGTCGATGCCGGCCCGACGGGTCAGGTGACCGCGTGCCGGCGGTGGCCGTCACCCGCATGTGGGTCGGCGGTGCCTTCCCCGGTGCGGTCACTGGCCGGGCCGTCGGGTCCGGCGGCCGGCGGCTCGGCGTTGACCCTCGCGGCAGCAGTGATCGCGTCGTCCACCGTCTGCCGGTCCGGCCAGCGCAGCGTGGCCACCGCCATGAGCGCCACCCCGGCTGCGCTCCACACCCCGACCACGATCGGGATGGGGAACCGGTCAGCGAGCACGCCCGTGATCAGCACCGCGAAACCCTGGATGACCTGCACACCGGTGGCCATCACGCCGAAGGCGCGGGCCCGGAACCCGTTCGGCAGCGCTTGGACGAACAACCCGTTGGCCATCGGCATCATGCCGGCGACCGTGAACCCGCAGAGCGCGGCGAGCAGCGCGACCACCAACGGCGGGGGGTCGAGTAGGACCGGCACGAGCATCAAGGGGGCGAGCACCGCGAGCGGCCGCATCAGCTTCAGCCGGCGGGCCGGCCCGAACAGGCGACTCACCAGCAACCCGCCGAGGATGAAACCGACCGGGTTCGCCACCATGATCGCCGCTTGTGCGGTGCCCGCGCTCACCGCGCCGCGGCTCTCGTCGTGGGCCCAGGCCGCGGCCAACCCCTCCGGAACGATCGAGAAGAGCATCGCGCTGAACACCAGCACCGCGATGGCCCGCAGCACCGGTGTGCGGAACACGATGCCGAACCCCTCGCGAGTCTCCCGCAGCAGGTGGCTGCGGTGCGCCGGGCTCATCAACGCCGGGCGGTCGCGCACACCGAGACGCACCAGCAGCGCCGAGAGACCGAACGTGGCCGCGTTGAACAGCAGCGCCACCTCCGGGTTGATCGCGGCGACAGCGGCGCCGAAGGCGTACCCCACGACCTGGGCGGCCTGCCCGACGCTGCTGTTCAGCGACAGCCCCAGCACCAGTCGGTCCCCAGTGAGCAACTGCGGGATCAGCGCGGACTTCGCCGCCTGGCTCGGTGGGTTGGCCAACGTGGCGGCGAAGATGAGCACCAGCACCGCCTGGTACGGCAGGCTGGGAATGGCGATGACCAGCATCAGCGCCATCCGGATGAGGTCGCACGCCACCATCACCCGTCGGTACGGGTACCGCTCCGCGAGTGCGGCGAGCACCGGACCGCCGAGCAGCCACGGCAGGAAGCTGACAGCGAAGGCGGCCGCGGAGAGCGCGACGGACCGGGTCTGCTGAAAGACGAGCAGGGTGACGGCGGCCTTCGCGACATAGTCGCCGACCCAGGAGAGGGCACCGGCCACGAACACAGCCCGGAACTCGTGCTGTGAGAACACTTCGCGAAACGTGGCGGGGCCTTCCGTGGAAGGTCGCTCGTTAGGCACCGTCGCCTCCATTGGCCCCGGCTTGGCCGCTCGTGGCAGCACGGCCGGAAGCTCTCGTCAGATCTACGGATCAGCGAGGATGTGATCACGCATTGGTGGGAATGCGTGTTTCGGATTCTGCCCGATCGTCTGACAACTGGCTAGGTCGAACGGGTCGTTCGTCGCCTCCCCGACTGAACGAACGGACGATACCCGAGGGGCCGGCCGGCTCGCGACCCCTGAATCGCAGGACAATGTCGCCTGGGTCAGGTGGCGCCGCCCTGACCGGTCTCGCCTTCGGAAAGTGGCCGGGTCGACAGACCGGGGTAGATGCGACCAGCCGCGATCTGCGCGGTGATCCCCGAATTTTCCAGGGCCTCCGCGAGACGCCGACGCAACTCCCGAGCCACCGCGTACTGCCCGTCCGCTGTCGTCTTCACCACGGTGCGGATGACCGCGCCGTCCACCGTCACCTGCTCGACACCCAGCACCTCGGGTGCCTCCACGATCTCCGGCGACAGCTCCGGGTCCATCGCGACCGAGGCGGCCGCGGTCCGTAGCACCGCCGTGGCCTCCTCGGTGCTGTTGAAGCCGATCGGCAGGTCCACCACCACGAGGGCCCAGCCCTGGCTCTTGTTGCCCACCCGGATGATCTCGCCGTTGCGGATGTACCAGAGCACGCCGCGGCCGTCGCGCACCGTGGTGACCCGCAGGCCGACCGACTCGACCGCGCCCATCGCCTCGCCCAGGTCGACGTTGTCGCCCACGCCGTACTGGTCCTCGATCAGCATGAAGAGGCCGGCGATCAGGTCCTTCACCAGACTCTGCGCACCGAAGCCCAGCGCGACGCCGGCGATCCCCGCGCTGGCCAGCAGCGGAGCCAGGTCGAAGCTGAACTCGCGCAGGATCATCAGCAGCGCGATGCCGAAGACGAACGCGGTGGTCAGGCTGCGCAGCACCGACCCGATCGCCTCGGCCCGTTGCCGTCGTCGCTCGGGTACGAACTTGGCAGGGTCGACCGCACCGGTGGGCACCCGCTCGCGCAGCGGCCGCAGCATCGTCGGCACCGCACCGTCGGTGGTCGTCCGAACCAACCGGTTGATCGTGCGGTGCAGCGCCCAGCGGGCCACGATCGCCAGTGCCACGATCAGCAGCACCCGAAGCGGTTTGAGCAGGATCCAGTAGCTGCCCTCGGCGAACCAGCCGGACCCGGTGATCCGGTAGAGCAAGTCGCAGGAGGTGCTGCCCTGGCAGTTCACCGAGACGGCGTCGGACAGGGCTAGGGGCGTCACGCTGGGGGCACTCACCCTGTCTTCGTACCGCAAGGGGCCCGAGCGCCCGCCGCCGACCCACCGGCTGGTGTGAGGGTCGGGCGGTGACGGGCGCGGCACCAGATGTCACCGGACGGTTGCGATCGATGGCCGCGGTGGCGCGGGTAAGACGACCCTCATGGCAAACGGCGGTGCGGGTGCCCCGCCGTGGTAACTACGGTCTCGCGGCCTGTCCCGCCCCGGCAGGGCAGCGTTCGCCCAGTCCGGAGCGGCGATCCGCCCGGATGCGGATGATCCTCATACCCCATGAGGGATTAGTACGTGCAATCCGGGGTCCGATCAGGGACTATTGGCGCAACGGACGTCGGTGATCGGCCCGGCGTCGACCGTGTGGGCCGTTGTGCCCGGACCCGGTCGGCGGCGGTCCCCAGCAGCCGCTGAACCGGGAGGGTGAGCGCGATGCCTGACATACGACCCACGGTGGGCTCCGGCGCGCTTGTCCTCAACGCCACCTACGAGCCGCTGTGTGTCGTGTCGGTGCGTCGCGCCGCGATCCTCGTCCTCTCCGCCAAGGCGGTCTGCGTCGCCGATGGTGACGGCATCCTGCACAGTGCCCGGGACGCGCTCCCGGTGCCATCAGTGGTCCGGCTGACCCGCTTCGTGCGGGTGCCGTACCGAACGCATGTCGGGCTGTCCCGGCGGGCGATCTTCGCCCGGGACGGGTGGCGGTGCGCCTACTGCCGGGGCCCGGCGGAGACCATCGACCACGTCTTCCCGCGCAGTCGGGGCGGCCGGCACGCCTGGGAGAACGTGGTCGCCGCGTGCGCCCGGTGCAACCACACCAAGGGCGACAAGACCCCGGCCGAGATGGGGTGGCGGTTACACGCGCTCCCGGCCGCACCGAAGGGCACCGCCTGGCGGGTCCTCGGGCACCGCGCCCCCGACCCCCGCTGGGCCGACTGGCTGGACCTGCGGGAGCCCGAGGCCGCCGCCTGACGTCGAGGGGCGTGGTCAGACTCCGGGCTGCGGGTGGGTTGCCCGGCGCGTCGCGCGTTCGTGGCGGTCGACCGCTCGGCGGTGCGCGATCGCGAGTAGCCGGTCGATCTCGGGCAGCAGTTGCGGGCCGGGCATGACGACGCTGACGAACCCGTACTGTGCGTAACCCGGGTGCGGCACGAGGGTGTCCAGTCGGGCGAAGTCGAACTTCTGCCGGTGCTGCTCGAATGCCTTGGGAGGGAAGCCCAACAGCCGCTCGAACTCGGCCCGGCCCAGGTCCAGGTTGAGGCGGAAGACACCGGGGCGGTCGAGCTGCGCGGCCTCGTCGAAGCCGGGCACGTCGTGCTCAACGATGGTGGCGAACGGCTGGCGGCGGTCCGGGCCGACGAAGAAGAACCGGTCGCCCCAGGCCGCCTCGGGTGATCCGTTCTCCTCGCTCGCCACGACCTGCTCGACGCCGGGTAGCGCGACGATCCGATCGGCGAGCACGACGGCGTCGACACCGGTCGGGACGTGCAGGATCGCGTCGGCGTGTTCGATGGTCGCCCGGTCCAGCGGAAAATAGCGGTAGTCGTGCGTCCGCTGCTCGGCCACCCCGATGTCGGACGCCGGCAGGTACCGGGGAAGGTCGGTCTCCCGCTGGAGTCCGCCCTCGTAGGTCGAGGCGGCGGGCGGCCCGATGCCGAGCGCCGGGCTCGCGCCGAGGCTCCCGGCGATCACCGCGTACCGGTCGCCCAGCAGCGACGCGATGATCGCTCCGGCGCCGGCCCATGACACCTGCGTGTCGGCCAGCGTCATCGTGCTCTGGTGGCGCTGCAGGTGCGCGTTGTGCGCGAAGACCAGCGTGGGCCCGCGGTGTGCCTCGGCCGATCGGATCGCGAGCAGGTTCTCGGCCATCAGCGCGTCCCGGACCGCAACCAGGCGGGCGAAGCGTTCCTCCTGGGCCAGTGGTGCGGCGGCCGCAGCGTGGTAACGCAGCAACGCGACCGCGGCCGTGGCGTGCACGAACGCAGCCCGCCAGCCCGCTGACTTCCACGGCGCCCGCAGGTACAACTCGGTCAGCAGGTCGTCGGCGAGCACCCGCAGTCGCTGGGCGTCGGTTGAGCGCCCGACCGATCGGCCCGGTTCCCAGATCGCGGCCGGGTCATTCCACCGCGCCTCGTCCCCGGCCAGGTCGTCGATCTCGGCAGACCGGTTCAGGTCGAGGAAGTGGCAGACCTGGTTGAGGTGGCGACGTGGGCTCGGCGCGCTCTCCAACTCCATCGGAGCGTCGAAGCCGTGGAACGTCAGGTGCTCGGCGACCGGCCGTCCGGCGTTCCATTCCCGCATCCGCAGCAGGAGGTCGCGGTTGGCCGGGGCCGCTCCGAATCCGTGGCTGAACCCTTCGGTGAGCGCACGGTCGAGCGTCACGCCGGTGACGCCCTGCACGAAATCGTCGGCGATCAGGCCGGCCGCCCGGTCGCTCTCCACGGCGATCGAACGGTAGCCGTGCTCCGCCAGCGCCATGAAGGCCTCGTTGCGGAGTTGGAGGAAGGCCGACTCACCGTGCGTCGGTTCGCCGAGCGCGAGCAGGTCCGGGGACCCCGCCAGCAGGTCGAGAAAAGGTGGCATTCCATGAACCGTATCGTTGAACCAGCGGTTGAAACTCACGAGCGGCGGAGCACGGTGGCAGCATCAAAACCTTCAAACCCAGGGGTACGCCGGCCGGTGGATCTCGCGCGCGCCCACGGCCTCTCCGCGCAGGCCGTGCGCAACTACGAACGAGACGGCGTCCTGCCTCCGGCCCAGCGCACCCCGAACGGCTACCGTCGCTTCACCGAGCTGCATGTCACGGCGCTGCGGGCCTACCTCGCGTTGATCGCGGGCCACGGCTATGCGGCCAGCGGCGAGATCATGCGGGCCGTCAACCGGGGTGAGATCGACACGGCGTTGTGCACCATCGACCAGGGTCATGCCCTGCTCCAACGCGATCGGGAGACCCTGGACGCGGTCGAGACGGCGGTGGCGACGCTCACCGGAACGAGACCGCAACCGCAGAGCCAGAAAGCCGTCCCGATCAGCGTGCTGGCTCACCGGCTCGGTCTACAGGCGGCCACGCTGCGCAAATGGGAGCGGGCGGGGGTGTTGCGGCCGGTACGTGATCCGGTGACCCACTACCGGCTCTACCTTCCCGACGATGTCCGGGACGCCGAACTCGCCCACCTGTTGCGCCGCGGCGGGTACCGGCTCGACCACATCGCCGGCGTGCTGCGTCGAGTGCGTGACGCTGGCGGCGCTGAACCGCTCGCCGTGTCGCTGCGCCAGTGGCGGCAACGGCTCACCGAACGAGGCCGTGCCATGCTCACCGGGGCCGCCCGGCTCGCCGAGTACGTCGACGCTTGTCAACCACCGGCACGCGCCTTGACCAGTGAGGCGAAGACCACCACGTTGTCCGCGTAGCCGGTCTCGCCGCCGACCCACTGGCCGCCGCAGGTGATCAGTCGGAGGCTCGGGCGGCTGAAGTCGCCGTACACCTCGTCCACCGGCAGCCGGCCCTTGTCGAACTTCTCCACCGAGTTCACCTCGAAGACCGCCACCTGCTGGTCGGTACGGGTGACCTCGACCTCGTCACCGGAGCGCAGCTCGCGGAGTTTGTGAAAGACCGCCGGACCGCTGGTGGTGTCGACGTGACCGACGATCACGGCGGGACCGTACTGGCCCGGGGTGGGCCCCTGGTCGTACCAGCCGGCCTCCTGGGCGCGGGCTGCGTCCGGTACGGCGATCGTGCCGTCCGGGGCGATGCCCACGGCGTGCACGGGCGCCCGTAGATCGATCTTCTCGATGGCGAGGCTGGTCGGCTGGCTGGCCGGCAGCACCGGGAACTTCTTCGGCGGTGGTCGAAGGCCAGCGCTGAGCCGGTCCGGCAGCAGGCTCATTCCGGTCACCTGCTCGACGCCGAGCATCGCGACGATCAGCACCATCAGGGCGGCGATGGCCAGCACCGGCAATCCGGGGTTCGTACCGAAACGATGCCGGGCCAACGGCGGCCCGGCCGGACGCCGCGGTGGCAGCGGGCGGGCGGCCGGATCGGTGGTGGTGAGGCTGGCCGACACGGCCTGCCCGGCGACCCGGCGCAGCCGTCCGGAGACGCGGGCCACCAGCCGGCCGGACGCGCGCAGCGCCGGCCCGGCCCGGAGGCGGGCGCGGCCGGACCGCCGCGCCC
>NZ_QGSZ01000301.1 GCF_003857055.1 Micromonospora inaquosa
CGTTAGGGGAGGAGGGTTGTGGCGTGGCGGCCGGCGGCGGCTGCGGCCAGGAAGTACGCGTGGTCGGCGTCGAGGCCACGGCCCATGGTGGACAGCGGCACGGCGCTGGCCCGCAGCGCGGCGTCGAGACCGTCGGTGCGCACCCGGACGATCCGGTGCCGGACCGCCAGCGGCGCCAGAGCCGCGTGCACCTCGGCCGCGAGGGGCGACGCCAGGTCCTCGGGCACCACCAGATCCGCCGGGGCCAGCGCCACCCGGCCGTACGCGGTGAGGCTGTGGTGTGACACGCCCCGGTGTCGGGGGCGGGGGTCCGCGTCGGAGATGCGCAACGAGCCGACCGGCTGCCCGCCCAGCGTGGCGACCGCGTTGACCGCCTCGCCGACCGCGACGCCGGAGAAACCCCAGCGGGTGCCGGTGCCCAGGTTGCCGGGCCCCTGAGCCACGATCGCCACGTCCGCGTGGAGCACGTGCCGGGCGGCGAGCAGACCGCCGTGCAGGGTGGTGGCCTCCAGGTCGCCACCGAACGCCTGCCCGACGGTGATCGTGCCGGCCAGGTCGGCGCGTAGTCCGGCGAGGGTGCGGGAGAACCAGGCGGGCAGCGCCCCACCGTCGGTGAGCAGGTACGCCACCCGCGCCTGCGGGGCGTCGGCCCGGATGCCGGCCAGGATCGCCGGGAGCGCCGAGTGCAGGTCAGCGGTGACCACCGGGAGGCCGCCCAGGTCGTCCGCGTCGGCCAGCACGTCGCGGTGCGGGGACGCCTCCTCGTCGACGCCCAGCAGGATCGGCTGCAACGGTGTGTAGCGGGCCTTGACGAGGTGCCCGGAGTCGCGGGTGTCGGCGACGTCCGGCGGGTCCGGTGGCAGCCGGTCCGGCAGGGCGACCACCAGGGCGTACCCGCCGGTGCCCAGCCCCATCAGCAGCGCGCCAGCGTTGAGCAGCACCCGGTCGCCGGGCTCGGGCGTGCCGACCAGCTCCGGGTAGGCCAGTGCGCGCATCCGCGTGCCGTCGGGCAGGTCGACGTCCAGCTCCACCGCCCCGGCCCACTGCCGTCGCAGCGTCGCCACCGTCCCCGTACGCCATCGCACCATGACGGGCACGCTAGCGGCGCGGGCCCGACGGCCCGCGCCCGGGTGGTTCAGGTCGGCTCGGGGCCGCCGGCGTCCGGGCTCGGGCCGGCCTGGGTGTGTCGGGCGGTGCCGGTGGCGCCCGGCAGCGAACGGGTGGGGTCGAGGAAGACGAACCGGATCTCCGGGTACCGGCCGGTGAGCCGCCGCTCGGCCTCGTCGGCGGTGGCCTCGATCTGCGCGCCGGTGGCCTCGTCGCGGAAGTCGACCTTCGCGGCGACCAGGATGTCCGCCGGGCCGAGCTGCATGGTCAACAGGGTGTCGATGCGCTCCACCTCGGGCAGCCCGGCCAACTCCTGCTCGATCTCGCGGCGCAGTCGCTCCGGGACGGCCCGGCCGACCAGCAGCGACAGGTTGTTGCCGGCGAGGATCCCGGCGACCGTCAGCAGCAGCAGCCCGATCAGGATCGACGCGACGCCGTCCCACACCTCGTCGCCGGTGGCGTGCGACAGGCCGACGCCGAGCCCGGCCAGCACCAGACCGATCAGGGCCGCGCTGTCCTCCAGGAAGACCGCCTTCACCGTGGTGTCGGCGGTCAGCCGCAGAAACCGCCGAGGCGTGGTCTGCCAGCGTCGCGACTCGCGGCGGACCTGCCGCACCGCCCGGGCCAGTGAGATCGACTCGATGACGAAGGACACAGCGAGCACGATGTACGAGATCAGGTAGTTGCCGCTGTGCTCGTGCACCAGGATCGTGGTGACGCCGTGGGTGACGGCGAAACCGGCGCCGGCGACGAACGTGAACATGGCCGCGAAGAACGCCCAGACGTAGCTTTCCTTGCCGTACCCGAAGGGGTGTCGCTGGTCGGCCGGGCGGGCGCCGCGGCGCAGCGCCTGGAAGAGCAGCACCTC
The DNA here is from genome assembly GCF_003857055.1 of Micromonospora inaquosa. Taxonomy (GTDB): domain Bacteria; phylum Actinomycetota; class Actinomycetes; order Mycobacteriales; family Micromonosporaceae; genus Micromonospora; species Micromonospora inaquosa. Next base: position 1,976 of record NZ_QGSZ01000301.1, read on the forward strand.
GGTGGTGGTGTCGGCGACCGAGTGCGCCGCCTCGGAGAGCATCGCGGCGGATCCGGAGATCAGCCCGGCGATCAGTTTGGCCACCGCGATGGCGAGGTTGGCGACGCCGGCGACGACGATGGTGCCGACGCTCTCGCTCTCGGGCCTGGCCTCCGCTGGCGACATGAGGATCACCCTATGACCGGGGACGGCGACGCGCTGAGGGAGGCCCGATCCGAACATGTGTGCGGCACGCCCCGCGTGGGTGCACGGTCTGGGCGTGCCGGCTGCTAGCGTCTACCGCGTGTCGCGGACCCGCACCGAACGCCTGGTCAACCTGGTGATCTGCCTGCTGTCCACGCGACGGTTCCTGACCGCCGCGCAGATCGCCGCGACCGTGCCCGGTTACGAGCACGATCCTGACGACGCGCGCGACCACGAGGCGTTCCAGCGCAAGTTCGAACGGGACAAGGCCGAGCTGCGCGAGCTGGGTGTGCCACTGGAGACCGGCACGGCGAGCGCCTTCGACGCCGAGCCCGGCTACCGGATCGCCCACCGCGAATACGCGCTGCCCGACATCCTCCTCGAACCGGACGAGGCCGCCGCGGTCGGCATCGCCGCACGGCTGTGGCAGCACGCCGGGCTGGCCGCCGCCGCGTCGTCCGGGCTGGCCAAGCTGCGGGCCGCCGGGGTGGACGTGGACCCGCAGGCGACCCTGGGCCTGGAGCCGATGGTCACCGTCGACCCGGCGTTCGCGCCGCTGACCGCCGCCGCGCGGGACCGCCGCGAGGTGGGGTTCGACTACCGGGTGCCCGACCGCGACGCGCCCAGCCGGCGGCGACTGCAGCCGTGGGGCGTGGTCTGCTGGCGCGGCCGGTGGTATGTGGTCGGTCACGACCAGGACCGGGAGGCGACCCGCTGCTTCCGGCTGTCCCGGGTCGTCGGCGCGGTCCGGGTGACCGGCGCCCCCGGCGCGTACGAGCCGCCGGCCAACGTCGACCTGATCAGCCACGTGGCCCGCTGGTCGGGTCCGGTGGAGCGCACCGGTCGGGCCACCGTGCTGGCCGCGCCGGGGCGGGCCGCCGGGCTGCGTCGCTGGGCGGTGCAGGTGACCGCCGGCCCGGACGGCGACCGGCTGGTCCTGCCGTACGCGGACCCCGACGGCCTGGCCGGCCATCTCGTCGGCTACGGACCGGACGTACGGGTCCTCGACCCACCGGAGGTCCGCGAGGCGGTCATCCAACGACTCAAGGAGATCGCCGTGCGCCACGACGAGCTGGCCGTGGGCGGGGGTGCCCGGTGACCCGCCCGGCCGCCCGCAACGGTTCCCGCGCGTCCGCCGACCGGCTGGCCCGACTGCTCAACCTGGTGCCCTACCTGCTGGCCCGGCCCGGCATCGAGATCGCCGAGGCTGCCGGTGACCTGGGCGTCACCGAGCGCCAGCTCCGGGAGGATCTGGAGCTGCTCTGGGTGTGCGGGCTGCCCGGCTACGGTCCCGGCGACCTGATCGACATGGCGTTCGACGGTGACCGGGTGACCATCACCTACGACGCGGGCATCGACCGGCCGTTGCGGCTGACCCCCGACGAGGCCCTCGCGCTGGTGGTGGCGCTGCGGATGCTGGCCGAGACGCCCGGGGTGGCCAACCGGGAGGCCGTCGAACGGGCCCTCGCCAAGATCGAGGACGCGGGCGATCTGGTGGATGCCCCGGTGGCGGTCCGGTTGCCCGGGGACACGCCGCGGGTCGAGGCGCTGCGCGCCGCCGTGGAGGGCGGGAAGGCCCTGCGGATCACCTACTACACGGCTGCCCGGGACGAGACCACCGAGCGCGTCATCGACCCGCTGCGGATGCTCATGGTCGGCGGCCGGGCATACGTGGAGGCGTGGTGTCGGCGTGCGGAGGCCGTCCGGCTGTTCCGCGCCGACCGGATCGACGCGACCACCGAGTTGGACGAGCCGGCCGCGGTGCCGCCGCAGGCCGTTCCGCACGACCTCACCGAGGGCGTGTTCCGCCCGTCGGCCGACCTGCCGCTGATCACCCTGCGCATCGGCCGGGGCGAGCGGTGGATCACCGAGTACTACCCGTGTGAGCGGGTGGAGGCCGGCGACGGCGACCAGTGGCTCGTTTCGCTGCGGGTGACCGACCTGGGCTGGGCCCGCCGGTTCGTGCTGGGCCTCGGCCCGGAGGTGACAGTGGTCGCCCCGGTCGAGTTGGCCGAGCAGGTGCGCGCGACGGCGGCCGCCGCGCTCGACGCGTACGCCGTGCCCGCGCCCACGGCTGTGCCCCGCCCGCCCGAGGGCGACCCGGAACGCGCACCGTTGGGTGACCCGGCGGTGGCCGGCCGCACCCAGTAGGCTGACCGCCGTGCTGATCTGGATCGTCCTCGCGGTGGTGCTGCTACCCCTCGTGGCGCTCGCGCTGGCCGTGCGCCCGGTGCTGGCCCGGCTGCCCCGGCTGCGCCGCGCCGCCGTGGCGTTGCAGCGGCGGGCCGCCGAGGCCGAGGCGCTGCGGGATTCCGCCGAGGCGTTGCAACAGCGCGCCGAGGCGGTCCAACGTCGGCTCGACACCACCTCCCGGCGGCTCGCCGTGATCAAAGCCAAGCGCGGCTGATCGAGCACGCACCTGGCGGTGGTTGACGGATCATCGCGGGTTGGTCAAGACTTCACCCTCCCGGCCACACCACCACCACCCAACGGGTGGCGGGCAGCCGATCCGCACGTACGATGGGCTGCGTACCACCCCTCGGACACAGACCGACTGGAGCTTCTCATGGGTGCCCTCAAGCCGTGGCACATCGCTGTTCTCGTGGTTGTGCTGATCCTGCTCTTCGGTGCGAAGCGGCTCCCCGACGCGGCCCGGTCGCTGGGTCGGTCGCTGCGGATCATCAAGGCCGAGACCAAGAGCCTGCAGGACGACGACCGCGACCTCGCCGAGAAGGCCGACGCGCAGGCCGGCTACCAGCCGCTGCCGCCGCACGCCGGGCAGCAGGCGCCCTACACCGGGCAGCCGCAGCAGGCCCCGTACCAGCAGGCGCCGCCGCAGCAGCCGGTCGTCGACCCGGTGCACCGCGTCCGCGACAACTGACCGAAGGGCCCCACTCCCGTGGCCTTCGCACTGCGTAAACGCGGCCCCAAGGCGTTCGAGCGGGCCGCCGACGGCTCGATGACGCTCATCGAGCACGTCCGCGAACTGCGTAACCGTCTGTTCCGCGCGTCGCTGGCGATCGTCGGCGGCCTGATCGTCGGGTTCTTGCTTGCCGACCCAGTTTTCCTGCTTCTGAAGCAGCCATACTGCCGGCTCCCCGACACTACGGACGCGTTGGGAAACTGCCAGGACCTCTTGGCGTTGGCACCGACTACCGGGTTCGTGCTGAAGTTGAAGTTGGCGCTCTGGCTCGGTCTGATCATCGGCGGGCCGGTTTGGCTCTACCAACTCTGGGCGTTCATCGCTCCCGGTCTGCATCGGCACGAGCGTAAGTGGGCCTACGTCTTCGTGTCGATCGCGGCGCCGCTGTTCGCCGCTGGCGCGATGCTGGCCTACGTGGTGGTCGACAAGGGACTCGGGTTCCTGATGGAATCCGGCGTGGGCGGGCTATCAAATCAGTTCGAGGTCAGCGCCTACATTGCGTTCATTACGAACATGATCCTGCTGTTCGGCGTGGCATTCGAGTTCCCCCTGATCCTGCTCATGCTCAACTTCGCCGGGATTGCCAGTGCACGGCGACTGCTCAGCTGGTGGCGGGCAGTAATCTTCATCTGCTTCGCCTTCGCCGCCATCGCGACACCGGATCCAGGTCCGTTCGGTATGACGCTGCTCGCGCTCTCCCTCTCGCTGCTCTACTTCGTGGCTGTCGGGATCGCGTTCCTCAACGACAAGCGGCGTGGGCGGGGCAAGGAGATCTACGCCGGCATCGACGACGACGAGGTGTCGCCGCTGGAGTTCGACGCGGACCCGGTCGTGGCCGGGCAGCGGGTCGACTCGACCGCGCCGATCGGCGTACCCGAGCCGGTCGCCCCACCGGCGCCGATCGAACGCCGCTACGACGACATGACCTGACGGCCGCGCGCCGCCCGGTCCACCGACGCCGTCCCCGTTTACCGGGGGCGGCGTTGTCGCGTCACCTCGCGCGTCGGCGGCGGGACTGACGGTGATGGCGGCTGCCCCGGGTGAACGGCGGGTGTCCGACCGGTACGGTGCTGCCCGTGACCGCAGACGATCACCTGCCCGGCCCGGTGGCCGTGCTCGCCAACCCGGCCGCCGGTCGCGGGCGGCACCGCGCTCTGCTGCCCCGGCTGCTGGACGCGCTGGCCGCCGCTGGGCGGCCGGTCCGGCTGCTGCCGGCGTCGAGCCCCGTCGAGGCGGAGGCGGCGTGTCGGGCCGCCGTCGCCGACGGCGCTGGCGCGCTGGTGGCGGTCGGTGGGGACGGCACCGTGCACCGGGCGTTGCAGGCGGTCGCCGGCACCGACGTGCCGTTCGGCCCGATCCCGGCCGGCACCGGCAACGACTTCGCCCTGGACACCGGCTTCCCGGCCGACCCCCTCGCGGCGGCGGCGGTGATCGCCGAGGCGGTGCGCGACGGCCGCAGTCGACCGGTCGACCTGGCCCGGATGGTCGGGGTCGACGGCGCCGAGCGGTGGTTCGGGGCGGTCCTCGCGGCCGGGTTCGACGCGATCGTCAACGAGCGGGCCAACCGGATGCGCTGGCCCCGCGGCCCGCGCCGCTACGACCTGGCGATCCTGGTCGAGCTGGCCCGGCTGCGCCCACGCCGCTACACGCTGCGCCTCGACGGGGTGCCGCACGACCTGGACGCGGTGCTCGTGGCGGTGGGCAACTGCCCGACGTACGGCGGTGGGATGCGGATCTGCCCGGACGCGGACCCGACCGACGGGCTGCTCGACGTGGTGGTGGCGGGTCGGGTCAACCGGCGCACCCTGGTCCGGGTGAAGCCGCGCATCTACCAGGGCACCCACGTCAGCCACCCGCTGGTGCGCAGCTTCCGGGCCCGTACCGTGGAGTTGGCGGCCGACGGCATCACCTCGTACGCAGACGGGGAACGGTCCCTGGAGCTGCCGGTGACGATCAGCGCGGTTCCGGGCGCCCTGCGGCTGCTGCGTTGACCCGGACCGCGCCGATGCTCGCCGCGATGACCAGCACGATGGCAGCGCACTCCAGAAGGGTCAGCGCCTGCCGCAGCACCAGCCACCCGGCGAGCGTGGCGACGGCCGGGCCGAGGCTCATCAGCACCGCGAAGGTGGCGGTGGGCATCCGCCGTAGCGCCAGCAGCTCCAGGGTGTAGGGCAGCCCGGAGGCGAGTACCGCGAGGGCGGCGCCGAGCGCCAGCACCGGCGGGTCGAGCAGCACCGCGCCGCCGTCGATGATGCCCAGCGGCAGGGTGACCAGCGCGGCGAGGGTCAGCGCCAGGGCCAGCCCGTCCGCGCCGGGAAAGTGGCCGCCGACCCGGGCGCTCAGCACGATGTACGCGGCCCACATGGCGCCCGCACCGAACGCGAAGGCCACTCCGACCGGGTTCAGTCGGTCGAAGCCGCCCTGCCCGAGCAGCGCCGCCCCGGCCAGTGCCAGCCCCGCCCAGCCCCAGCTGGCCAGGCGTCGGGCGGAGATCACGGACAGCGCCAACGGGCCGAGCACCTCGAGTGTCACCGCCGGGCCCAGCGGGATCCGTTCGATGGCCTGGTAGAAGAGCGAGTTCATGCCGGCCAGCGCCAGCCCGAACGCGCCGGCGGCGAGCCAGGCCATCCGGTCGTGCCCGCGCAGTCGGGGCCGGCACACGACGAGCAGTAGCACCGCTGCGATGGTCAGCCGTAGGGTCACCGCGCCGGCGACCCCGGTGCGCGGGAAGAGCAACGCGGCCACGGCTGCGCCGAACTGCACCGACAGGGCCCCGCCGAGCACGAGCCCCACGGCGGCCACGCCACCGCGCCGGGCCGGGCCGGTCTGGCCCGAGGGTGGCGTGGGCAGCAGGGTGTCCGTCACGGCACGACGGTAGGCGCTCCACCCCGGCCACCCTGTGGCGGTGTCCACCTCCGTGACCAGCGGCGGCGCGGGGACGGGTCAGGTCGCCGTGGGTCAGGCCGGCAGAGCGAGGTCGAGCACCGTGCCCAGCCCGTTCTCCCGGCCCGGCTCGGCGGCCGGGAGCACCAGCACCGAGCAGCCGGCGGCCACCGCGCCCGCGTCCGCCGGTGTGTCACCGACCATCAGGGTCTGCTCCGGGTCGACGCCCAGCATTCCGCAGGCCCGCCAGAAGATCGCCGGGTCGGGTTTGCAGCGCCCCACCTCGTACGAGAGCACGAACGCGCCGACCAGGTCGGTCAGCCCCCAGGCGTCGAAGTGTGGCCGCAGGTCGAAGCCGATGTTGCTGACCACCGCCACCGGCACCCCGGCGTCGCGCAGCGCGGTCAGCGTGGGGGCGGTGTCGGCGTACGGGTGCCAGCCCTCGGCGATCAGCAGCCGCTCGTAGAGCGCGTCGGCGAAGCCGTCGATACCGGCGTCGACGGTCTCGGCCAGCCCGGTGTACGCGCCCCGGTGGGCGTGTTGGTAGAGGTCCCGGTCGGCCCACAGTTCGGCAAGGCGGGGTGGCACCCGGGCCGGCAGTGGCCCGCCGGCGCGCCCGGCGGTCAGCAGGCGGTCGGCGAGCGAGGTGGCGCGGACCCGGTCCAGGGTGACGCCGCACGCCGCCGCGGCCTCCAGCACCCATCGCTGGGGGTCCTCGACCTGGGCCAGGGTGCCGTGGAAGTCGAAGAGCACCGCCTTGACAGGGCGTCGGGACGCCCTGCGCTCGGCGGTGCCCGGCGGACTGGTCTGGGGCGGTTCGGCATGGTCCGGCACGCCGTGCACCCTACCGACCGCCCCCGACCGCGCCTCCGGACGGCCTTGTGGGGTGAGGCGACTCGGCACGCACTAATCTTGGTGCCATGTCGAGCCCCGCCGAGCGGTACGCAGCGGCGCGCCGCAAGGCCGCACAAGCCGCACAGTTTCCGGCGCTGGACGAGTTCGCCCTTGAGCTGGGGTTCGACCTCGACGACTTCCAGCGGGAGGCGTGTCAGTCGCTGGAGCGGGGCAGCGGTGTGCTGGTCTGCGCCCCCACCGGCGCCGGTAAGACGGTGGTCGGGGAGTTCGCCGTCCACCTGGCGTTGCGCGGGCGGCCCGACGACCGGGTGCCCGCCGCAACCGACGCGACGACCCCGCCGGCCCGGCGCAAGTGCTTCTACACCACGCCGATCAAGGCGTTGTCCAATCAGAAGTACCACGATCTGGTCGCCCGGTACGGCGCCGAGCAGGTCGGTCTGCTGACCGGCGACAACGCGATCAACGGTGACGCGCCGGTGGTGGTGATGACCACCGAGGTGCTGCGCAACATGCTCTACGCGGGCTCCAGCACGCTGCAGGGCCTCGCGTACGTGGTGATGGACGAGGTGCACTACCTGGCCGACCGTTTCCGCGGCGGGGTGTGGGAAGAGGTGATCATTCACCTGCCGGCCTCGGTCACCCTGGTCTCGTTGTCGGCGACCGTCTCCAACGCCGAGGAGTTCGCCGACTGGCTGGTCACCGTGCGCGGTGAGACCGCCGTGGTGGTCAGCGAGCACCGGCCGGTGCCGTTGTGGCAGCACATGCTGGTCGGCAAGCGGATGTTCGACCTGTTCCACGACGCCGACGCCGCCCGCAAGCACGACGTGCACCCGGAGTTGCTGCGCTACACCCGGGAGACCGTGCGGCGGCTGGAGTTGGGGGAGGGGCGTAGCGCGGGGCCGGGTGCCGGCCGACGCGGCCCGCGCTGGCGCGGCCCGTTGCGTCCGGACATCGTCGACCGACTGGACCGGGAGGGTCTGCTCCCGGCGATCCTGTTCATTTTCAGCCGGGCCGGTTGCGCCGCCGCGGTGCAGCAGTGTCTCGCCGCCGGGTTGCGGCTCACCTCGGCGGAGGAGCGGGCCGAGATCCGTCGGGTCGTCGAGTCCCGGGTCACCGCCATTCCCGGCGAGGACCTGTCGGTCCTGGGCTACTGGGAGTGGCTGGACGGTCTGGAACGCGGCCTGGCCGCCCACCACGCCGGCATGCTGCCGGTGTTCAAGGAGATCGTCGAGGAGTTGTTCGTCCGCGGCCTGGTGAAGGCGGTCTTCGCCACCGAGACCCTGGCGTTGGGCATCAACATGCCGGCGCGCTGCGTGGTCCTGGAACGGCTGGTCAAGTACAACGGCGAGGCGCACGTCGACCTGACCCCGGGGGAGTACACGCAGCTCACCGGGCGTGCCGGCCGCCGTGGCATCGACGTGGAGGGGCACGCCGTGGTGGTGTGGTCCCCGGAGACCGACCCACGGCACGTGGCCGGGTTGGCGTCCACCCGCACCTACCCGCTGCGGTCCAGCTTCCGACCGTCGTACAACATGGCCGTGAACCTGGTCGGCACGGTCGGCGCGGAGCCGGCCCGGGCGCTGCTGGAGTCCTCGTTCGCCCAGTTCCAGGCGGACCGGTCGGTGGTCGGTCTGGCCCGGCAGGTGCAGCGCAACACCGAGACCATCGAGGCGTACGGCGCGGAGGCCGCCTGCCATCACGGCGACTTCGACGAGTACTTCGCGCTGCGGGTGGCGATCGCCGAGCGGGAGAAGGCGATCGCCCGGCAGGGGCAGACCCAGCGCAAGGCCGCCGCGGTGGCCTCGTTGGAGCGGCTGCGGGTCGGCGACGTGATCCGGGTGCCGTCGGGCCGGCGGGCCGGGCTGGCCGTGGTGCTGGACCCAGCGACCGGCGGCTTCGGTGAGCCTCGGCCACTGGTGCTCACCCAGGACCGTTGGGCCGGGCGGGTCAGCCCCGGCGACTTCACCACTCCGGCCGAGGTGTTGGCCCGGATCCGGGTGCCCAAGCACTTCAACCACCGGTCACCGGCTGCCCGGCGGGATCTCGCTGCCGAGGTCAGCGGCACCGGCCTGGACCGGCACGGCGGTCGACGCGGTGGTCGTTCCCGGCAGGCGGCCGGCGAGGACCACCGGATCAGCCAGCTCCGCACCGAGCTGCGACACCACCCCTGCCACGCCTGCCCGGAGCGGGAGGAGCACGCCCGCTGGGCGGAGCGGCGTCGGCGGCTGGAACGCGACACCGAGGAGTTGCGCGAGCGGGTCAGTGGCCGTACGGGGTCCCTCGCTCGGACGTTCGACCGGATCGTGGCGTTGTTGACCGAGCGTGGCTACCTCGCCCGCGACGGTGCGGTCACCGACGCCGGTCGGATGCTGGGCCGGATCTGGACCGAGGCGGATCTGCTGGTCGCCGAGTGCCTGCGCCGGGGGGTGTGGAACGGGCTGTCCCCGGCCGAGTTGGCCGCCGCGGTGTCCGTGGTGGTGTTCGAGGCGCGCCGTGATGTCGACGAGCGGGCGTCGCTGCCGCGTGGGCCGGTGGCCGACGCGGTGGACGAGACGCTGAAGCTGTGGGGGGAGATCGAGGCCGACGAGGCGGCGCGAGGGTTGACCGCGACCCGGGAGCCGGATCTCGGGTTCGCCTGGCCCGTCTACCGCTGGGCGCGGGGCGAGGCGCTGGCCAAGGTGCTCGGCAGCGGTCACGAGATCGATGGTGATATGCCGGCCGGCGACTTCGTCCGGTGGGCCCGACAGGTCGTCGACCTGCTCGGTCAGATTGCCGACTCCGGCGGTGCCTCAGCCGAGCTGCGGTCCACGGCTCGGCAGGCTATAGGGGCCGTCAATCGGGGCGTTCTCGCCTACCACACGTCGGCCTGACAATCACGCCCAGTCATTGTCGTCGTCGAATCGACGCAGCGGACCGTTACCGCGACGGCACCCCTCGGATAGCCCGGGGGGCACTGTTGCGCCTGATCACAGCACCCCTGATCATTGCCGAGGCGTCTTGTTGACGCGTCGGTAACGAATGGGGAGTAAGCCGCCGTGGCGGAGATCAATCACTTTGAGTACGGGTGGATCACGCCCGCGCTGAGCTATGCGCTGTCCGTGCTCGGTTCGATCCTCGGTCTGGTCTGCGCGGGGCGCATCCGCACGGCCCGGACGAACGGTCAGCGGGCGTGGTGGGGTCTGCTGTCGGCCTGGGCACTGGGCGGCACCGCCATCTGGGCTATGCACTTCATGGCCATGCTCGGCTTCGCCGTCGAGAACACCCGGATCCGCTATGACGTGCCGCTGACCGCGGCCAGCACGGCCATCGCCGTGGTGGCGGTCGGTATCGGCCTGGCCATCGTGGGCACCGGCCGGCTCAATCCGGTACGCCTGATCGCTGGCGGCCTGTTCACCGGTGCCGGCGTGGCCTCCATGCACTACACCGGAATGGCCGCCATGCGCCTCAACGGCAGCCTCGGCTACGACAGCCGCCGGGTCGTGCTCTCGGTGGTCATCGCCGTGGTGGCGTCCACCGTCGCGCTGTGGCTCGCGATGACCGTCCGGCGGGGGTTGGCGATCTTCGCCTCCGCGCTGGTCATGGGGATCGCCGTCAACGGCATGCACTTCACCGGCATGAGCGCCCTGTCGGTGCACCGTCACCAGGGCGCGGGTGAGGTGACCGGCACCGGGGTGAGCACCCTGCTGGTGCCGATCGTGCTGGCGGTGATCTTCGGGGTGGTCGGTCTGCTCTACGCGCTGCTCGCCGCTCCGACCGACGACGACCGGGCCGCCACCGCGTACCTGGACGGGCGACGGCTCTCGGAACCGGCGGCCCCGACGCCCGCCGTCGCTCCCGATCCGGTCGGGTTGCGCGCCCGCTCCACCCTCGGCCAGCCGGGTACGCCGTTCCCGTCCCGCCGGGACACGCCGCCGCGCTGACGCCGTGCGGCCGTCGCGCGCCCGGTGCGGAGCGGATCAGGCCGGCCGGCGGCTGTGGTCGATGGTGAGGGTGGCCAGCAGCCCGGGGTGATCGGTCGCCTCGTGCATGGGCACCAGGGTGCGACAGCAGAGCGTGATGTCGGGGGTCGCCGTGATGTGTTGTAGTCGGCCGTCGTCGAGCCGCTGATGGCCCGGCGGTATGCAGGACCGCACGTCGGGGTTGTGGCCGGCGCGCAGGTTGAGGTCACCACCCAGCACCGTGGGCAGGTGACCGGCCTGGCGGCTGATCGTCGGCAGGACGGCGTCGAGCAGATGGTCGCACTGGGTGAGCGCGATGCGGTAGCCGCCGCTGGCCGACAGGTGGGTGGTGCAGGCGAGCACCACGCCGTCGACGTCGACGCAGAGCCAGGCCCGTTCCTCGGGGTCGGCGGGGTCCTGGGTCGGATGGGTTCCGGCGTACACGGTGCGCGGGGTGGCCGACGCCGGCACGTGGGTCAGCACTCCGATACCGAATCGTTGGCCGTTGCGGCAGCGGGTGTCGTTGCCGCTCGGGCGGTCGCCGGCGGCCTGGAACGCGGCTACGACGGTCCGACCGGGGTGGACGGTTTGGAACACGCGGGACAGGACGGTCAGGTCGTTCGCGCAGATCTCGTTGAGGGTGACCACGTCGGGGGTCTCGGCGGTGATCACTTCGGCGGCCCTGGCCCGAGCCCGGCCGGTGTAGCAGGCGGCGCGACCACTGTTGCAGAGGTTCATCTGGAGCATCCGCAGGACGGTGGCGGGCGGGGCCTTCGCCGTTTCGGTGGGTGCGGCCGGCCGCACTGCCTGCGGTGCGGCCGGCGGCGCGGCCGGCACGGCGGCGGCGGTGAGTAGGCAGCCCACGACCAGGGTTCGGCGCAGGAACCGGTACGAACGGGCGGCCACACGGACTCCGGGGTGCACGAGGCGACAGGCATCGCCGAGGTGCCAGTGATCCTACTGTGGCCGATCGGGGATCGAGATTCAGAGCGGTCGGCCGAGGGGGCACCCGCGTGGCGGGTGCCCCTCGGGTCGCTCAGTGGGCGCGGACCGCGACGGCCGTGTACGGCGTGCTCGGGGTCGGCGCTGTGGTGAACCGGGCGTTGGGCAGGTAGAGCCGGCCCAACGCCGTGGCGACGGTGGTGGGCACGTCGAAGTTCGGGTCGGTGATGGTGCTGGTGAGCGTTCCGGCGGTGCCGGCGTGGTTCAGCCGGACCACCGCGATCAGGTTGAGGCGGTTCTGCACGACGTAGAGGGTGCGGTCGAGCAGCAGCAGTCCATCGCCGTTGGTGAAGGTGTGGCCCGGCACGTCCACGGTGGTGCTCGCGCCGGTCGCCGGGTCGACGCGGTACAGCGTGCCGGTGGTGGACTGGACGACGATCAGCGCCCGGCCGTCCGGTGTGGTGGTGATGCCGTTGAGGTTGACACCGGTGCCGACCTGCTCGTACGCGCCAGTCAGGGTGATCGTGGTGAACGCGTCGGCGGGTGGCAACGCCCCACCGCGACCGAGTGGCACCCGGTAGAGCACCGGTCGGTTCGAGTCGGTGAAGTACGCGGCGTCGCGGGTCAGGACGACGTCGTTGACGAACGTCGGGGCGGTGGCGAACTGGTAACGGGCCAGCACCTCGCCGGTGCGGGTGTCGAGCACGCGAGCGTCGCCGGCCGTGCCACCGGAGACGAAGAGCCGACCCCGTGGGTCGACCTTGAGACCGAGTGACGGGGTGCCGGTGGCCGCGCCGATCGTCGTGCCCCGGCCGGTGACCAGGTCGACGCGCTGGATGGCGCCGGTCGCGCGGGAGCCGAAGTAGGCGTACCGGCCGGCGGTGGCGATGCCCTCGGGCTGGAATCCGTCGGGAAGGGCGAGGACGGCCGGCGGTCGCCCTCCGGGGTGCGCCTGCGCCGGCGCGACGGCGACGGTGGCCAGCATGGCGGCGGTCATCGCGCTGCCGAGCATGGTGCGGAGGGGGCGGTTCACTGTGCTCCTTCCGGGCGGAAGCGGCACGAGCCGACACGTCCGCCACGTTCACTGGGGCCAGGACCCTCCCCACTGTACGACCGCTGCCGGTTGCCCGCCCGGCTCACCGGCGCGGCCTTCGGGTGACCGCGCCGGTGAGTTGGTGGAGCGGGGTGGACGTCAGGCGTTGCGGACCAGCCGCCACCGGTTGTCCGCGCTGCCGTTGTCGGAGTCCTGCACGGCCTGCGCTCCCCAGGCGGTCGACCCGTTCAGGATCCCGAGCAGCTTGTTGCTGTTGACGTTGCGGATCTTGTAGGAGCCGTCGCCGTTGTCCACGAGGATCCACCGGTGATCGGCGGTGCCGTTGTCGCCCCACTGCAGGACCCGGGCGTTGTCCGCGGTGGACATGTTCTCCACGCCCAGGACCTTGCCGCTGTGGACGTTGCGGAACCGGACCGCGTTGCCGTCGGTCACGACCACCCAGTTGTGGTCGGCGGTGCCGCTGTCGCCCCACTGCACGGCCAGCCCGCCGTCGGCGGTGGACATGTTCTGCACCCCGAGGACCAGACCGGTGCCGACGTTGACCAGGCGGTAGCTGCCGCCGGTGCTGCCGCCTCCGCTGGTGTTCCAGTAGACCGTGTAGTTGTAGCCGTGGGCGTCCTGGAAGGGGGCGAGGTTCACCGTGGACCCGTTGGCGCTGGCGGTGAACGCGAGCGAGCTGGTGCTGGTTCGCGCGATCGAGGAGACGGTGAGCGCCGGCAGGGCGCTGAGCGTGGTGTTGCCGTAGTTGCCGGCGAGCACCGTCGGGCCGTACGTGACGGCGGCGACCGAGGAGTTGTCGTTGGCGGCCCGCATGGTGACCTGCATCGGCAGCCGCACGGTGATGGTGTCGCCGGCGGCCCAGGTGCGGGTGACGGTGGCGTAGCTGCCGGGGGTGGTGGCGACGTTCTGCACCGTGCCGTTGACGGCGATCGTCGCGCCGCTGGTCCAGGACGGGATCCGTACCCGGATGCTCCACGAGCCGCTCATCGACCCGGACAGGGTCAGGGTGCTGGTGTCGCTGACCGGGTAGCTGGTGCTCTGGGTGACAGTGATGCCGCGTTGCGTCCAGTTCAGCACCGACGGCGTGAACAGGTTCACGCTCAGCGTGGTGCCGTTGTAGAAGTAGATGGAGTCCATCAACCTCGTGTTGATCTCCAGGCCGGTGCCCTGGCAGCACCAGAACGAGTTGTAGTCCGTGCTCCACGTGCCGCCACCCCAGGCCGGACCCACCCCGCGACGCCCACCCGGCCGCAGCGGGGTGAAGTAGGTGATGTGACCGTGGCTGTCGGCCGGGTTCTGCCCGCCGATCAGGTGGTTGATCAGGGCACGCTCGTAGAAGTCGAAGTAGTCGGTGCGGTTCGGGTCGAGCAGCCACAGCTCCCGGGTCAGCTTGAGCATGTTGTACGTGTTGCACTGCTCGCAGGTGTCGTTGCTGAGGTAGCCGGCGATCGCGTTCGGCGGCCGGAAGTGCTCCGCCTGGCTGTTGCCGCCGATGACGTAGGTGTGCGCCCCGACGGTGATGTTCCACGCGTTGCTGGCGATGTCCCGGTAACGGGTGGTCCCGGTCGCCTTGAACTCCCGGGCCGCGCCGATCCACTTGGGCACCTGCGTGTTGGCGTGCAGCCCGTTGAGCTGGTCCTGGTTGTTGGCCAGTGGGTTGAACACGGCGGCGTGGTCGAACCGCTGGGCGGTGGTGAGCCAGCGGGAGTCGCCGGTCTGCTGGTAGATGTCGGTGAGCACGTCGTTCATGCCACCGAACTCGGTGCCCAGCATCGACTGCATCTGGCTGGAGCTCAGCCGACTCGTGCGGCTGTCGACCCAGCCGGCGAGAGCCAGCAGGACCGTACGGGCCTGGGTGTTTCCGGTGTAGCGCCAGACGTCGAGCAGCCCAGCGAGGGTCTTGTGGATGCAGTAGTAGGGCACGTTGCCGTTGGACAGCGTCCGGGCTTCGAGCGCGGTGAAGTCGGACTCCGGGAAACCGGAGAGGTATCCCGCGCCGAACCCGGCGGCGGAGTTGTTGGCCTGGCACTTGGCCAACTCGGCCACCATGTAGTTGGCCTTGTCCCGGCAGGTGGTGTCGCCCAGCACCGCGTACGCGTACGCCCAGGCGGTCAGGAAGTGCCCCTGCATGTGGGTCCGGAACGGGAAGTTCGGCGCGTCCCAGCCGCCGTTGGTGGCGGCGCCGTTGGTGGACAGCCGGTGGTTGGCACGGAAGTTGTAGAGCATCCGGTCGACGTCGACGAACCGCAGGTAGTTGAGCGTCCGGTTCTGGTTGTCCATCCAGCGGCCGGCGGTGAGTCGTACCTGACCGGGGTCGAAGGGGTATGCCGAGACGCCGATGTCGGATCGGGCCGGGGGCACGACGGCGGCGGACGCGTTCCCGGGGGCGAGGGCGGCGCCGGTCGCGGAGAGCACCACTGTGGCTCCGGCGGCCTGAAGCAGGTGGCGGCGGCTGAGGGGTGGGGGTGGCAT
>NZ_QGSZ01000324.1 GCF_003857055.1 Micromonospora inaquosa
GGGTTAGGGGGTGCGGAGTTCTTTGGCGAGGAGTTCGGCGATCTGGGCGGTGTTGAGGGCCGCGCCCTTGCGGAGGTTGTCGCCGGTGACGAAGAAGTCGAGGGCGCGGGGGTCGTCCAGGGCGCGGCGGATCCGCCCGACCCAGGACGGGTCGGTGCCGACGGCGTCGATCGGCATCGGGAACTCCCCGGCCGCCGGGTCGTCGACCAGGATCACCCCGGGGGCGTTGCGGAGCGCCTCGCGGGCGCCTTCGGCGTCGACCTCGGTGGCGAAGACCGCGTGCACGGCCACCGAATGCGCGGTGACCACCGGCACCCGGACGCAGGTGGCGGAGACCTTGAGGTCGGGGAGGCCGAGGATCTTCCGCGACTCGTTGCGGATCTTCATCTCTTCCGATGACCAGCCGCTGTCCGCCGGGGAGCCGGCCCACGGGACCACGTTGAGCGCCAGGGGTGCCGGGAACGGGCCCAGGTCGTCGCCGACCGCCTGGCGTACGTCGCCGGTGCGTGAGCCGAGCGTCCGATCGCCGGCGACCTTGGTGAGCTGGTCGTGCAGGATGTCGACGCCGGACTGGCCAGCTCCGGAGACCGCCTGGTAGGAGGCGAGCACCAGCTCTCGTAGGCCGTACTCGCGGTGCAGCGGCGCGACCGCGACGATCATCGCGAGGGTGGTGCAGTTGGCGTTGGCGATGATGCCCCGGGGTCGGTTGCGGACCTGCTCGGGGTTGATCTCGGGAACGACCAGCGGGACGTCGCGGTCCATCCGGAACGCGCCGGAGTTGTCGACCGCGATCGCGCCCCGGGTGACGGCGATCGGTGCCCACTCGGCGGAGACCTCGTCGGGCACGTCGAACATGGCCACGTCGACCCCGTCGAACGCTTCGGGGGTCAGCGCCTGGACGACGAGTTCCTCGCCCCGGCAGCGCACCCGACGCCCGACGGAGCGCTCGGAGGCGATCAGCCGGATCTCACCCCAGACGTTGCGCCGCCCGGTGAGCAGCTCGCACATCACGGTGCCGACGGCACCGGTCGCTCCGACCACGGCGAGGGTGGGCAGCGCCGTCATCGGCGCTACCTACCCGTCCCCGCGTAGACCACGGCTTCGGTGTCGCCGCCCAGCTCGAACGCGTCGTGGATGGCGCGGACTGCGGCGTCGAGGTCGGTGTCCCGGCAGACCACGGAGACCCGGATCTCGGAGGTGGAGATCATCTCGATGTTGACCCCGGCCGCGCCGAGCGCGGCGAAGAAGCCGGCCGCCACACCGGGGTGCGAGCGCATGCCCGCGCCGATCAGCGAGACCTTGCCGACGTGGTCGTCGTACAGCAGGCCCTTGAACTTGACCGGCTCCTGGATCTTGCTGAGCGCCGCCATCGCGGTGGGCCCGTCGGCCTTGGGCAGGGTGAACGAGATGTCCGTCCGGCCGGTGCCCTCGGTGGAGACGTTCTGCACGATCATGTCGAGGTTGATCTCGGCGCCGGCGACGGTGTCGAAGATCCGCGCGGCGGCTCCCGGCTCGTCGGGCACGCCGACGATCGTGATCTTGGCCTCGCTGCGGTCGTGCGCGACCCCGGTGATCAGTGCCTGCTCCACGGAAAGGTCCTCCATCGATCCGGTGACCATCGTGCCGGTGTTGGTCGAGTATGACGAACGGACGTGGATCGGCAACCCCGCCCGGCGGGCGTACTCCACGCTACGCAGGTGCAGCACCTTCGCGCCGCACGCCGCCAGCTCCAGCATCTCCTCGTAGGTGATCTGCTGGATGTGCCGGGCGTTGGGCACGATCCGCGGGTCGGCGGTGAAGATGCCGTCCACGTCGGTGTAGATCTCGCAGACGTCGGCGTGCAGGGCTGCGGCGAGCGCCACGGCCGTGGTGTCCGAACCGCCACGGCCCAGCGTGGTGACGTCCTTGGTGTCCTGCGAGACGCCCTGGAAGCCGGCCACGATGACCACCGAACCCTCGTCGAGCGCGCCCTTGAGCCGCCCGGGGGTGACGTCGATGATCCGGGCGCGGCCGTGCACCGAGGTGGTGATCACGCCGGCCTGCGAACCGGTGAACGAGCGGGCTTCGTACCCCAGGTTGTGGATGGCCATGGCCAGCAGGGCCATGGAGATCCGCTCCCCGGCGGTGAGCAGCATGTCCAGTTCGCGGCCCGGCGGCAGCGGGCTGACCTGGTTGGCCAGGTCGAGCAGCTCGTCGGTGCTGTCCCCCATCGCGGAGACCACCACCACGACGTCGTCGCCGGCCTTGCGGGCGGCGACGATGCGCTCGGCCACCCGCTTGATCCGCTCGGCGTTGGCGACGGAGGACCCGCCGTACTTCTGCACCACGAGTGCCACGACGTGCACTCCCTCCCAGTGACCCTGAGCGTGCCGACGCCGCCGGAACCGGGGCCGGCGGCGCGTGTCAGACCCATTGAGGGTATCCGGCGGGTAACGACGCCGGGTCAGGTGATCCCACCATCCGGCCCGCCCGGCGCCGGCCGGGCCGGTCCCACCAGGTCGGGCGGCACGCGGAAACATCCCCGCCCGACACGCCGGGACGAGCGCGGTACGCGTCGGCACCCATCAACCGCCGGCACCCACCAGAATGGGCCGGTGCCCGTCCTCATCCGCTCGGCCGGCCGCGTGCTCGGGCCGCTCGCCCTCGCCCTCCCGGCGCTCCTGGCCGCCTGCACCAGTGAGCAGCCTCCGGCTCCACCGCCCGCCGATCCGGGGCCCGTCACTGTCGACGCCGTGCGGGACGAGCTGGCCGCGCTGACCGCAGCGGCTCAGGACCGCCACCTGGTGGCCCAGTACGTGTACGGCCAGGCGGGTCAACCGGACCGCACCATCGTCTTCACCAGCGCGAACGACGGCAGCTGGCGGGTCGACGTGCCGGGTGGCGCGTTGGGTGGCACCGCAGACGTCTCGATGGCTGCCACGGCCGACGGGCTTTTCCAGTGCGCCCTGCCGTCGGCGGGTCATACCGGGTCGGCGAGTTGCGTACGCCTGGGTGAGCGCGACGACGCGATCCCGCGCCGGTTGGACCCGCGGGTCCAGCACCCGCTCACCGACTGGCTGAACGTGCTCACCGACCGCCGCGCTCCCCTGGCGGTCGCACCGGCTGCCGCGCCCGAGGGCGTCACCGGCACCTGCTACTCGGTGGACTCCACCTCGGCGTCGCTCAACGCCCCGGTGGACGTGGGCATCTACTGCTACGACCGGGATGGCACGCCGACCGGCGTCCGGACCGGTTCGGGGACGTTGAGGCTGGCCGCCCCGCCTGGCCCGGCGCCGGCCACCGTGCAGCTCGCCGGTCCGGTGGTGGTCGACCGGGAGCCGCTCGAAACCGCAGCGCCGCCGACTCCTGATCCGACGGACAGCCCGAGCGCGGGAACGCCCTGATCTTCGTCCCGTTACGGGTGCTCTTGCCCACATTTAGCCACCCCGTCCTGAGCGGCGAATCACCCATACGGGACGATCCGTCTTATGGCCGACCTCACCCCACTGCTCGCCTACCGCTGGAGTCCGCTGGCGTTCCACCCCACCGAGGAGCTGAGCGCGGCCGACGCGTCCTCCCTGTTGGAGGCGGCCCGCTGGGCACCCTCGCTGGGTAACCGCCAGCCCTGGCGGTTCACCCTCGGCTACCGCAACGACGAGACGTGGAAGCGAATCCTGGTCAACCTGCCCGAACCCGACCAACGCTGGGCGCACCGGGCCGCCGCGCTGCTGCTCGCCGCGCACGTCGACCCGGACGCCGCGCCGGCCGACGGGATGGCGTACGACCTCGGCCAGGCCGTCGCCCACCTCACCGTGCAGGCCACCGCGCTGGGGCTGCACGTACGGCAGGTGCTGACCGTGGACCGCGCCGGACTCGCCTGTGACCTGCACCTTCCCGCCGACGTGCGGCCGTACGCGGTGCTCGTCGTCGGGCAACTCGGCGACCCACTCAGCCTGCCGGCGGATCTCGTCGCCGAGGAGACCGGCCTGCGCCGCCGCCGGCCGTTGGCCGACCTCCTGCTCGGCTGACCTTCGGCGCGGCCGACCCGGTCGCTTCCGCGTGAACTCTGTCCCAGAGTCCGGACCAACCTTCCCAGACCCCACCCCATCACGTAGGGTCACCCTGTCATGTGGCAGGCGCAGCTTCTCCTTGGTCGCCGCGACGAGGCCTGACGGCCGGCACCTCGTCGCGGAGTCGGACCGCGCCGCCCATCAGCACGCAGCACACACCTCGGCCCGCCGGGCAGCGACGCACCGGCAGTGACGCCGACTCCGTCCAATTGCTGAACCGCTACATGACCCACGGGAGCACTCCGTCATGGCTCAACCTGTCACCGACGCTGAGACCGATCCGATCGCCCGGCAGCGCCCCAGCCGGATGCCGTACCACCGCTACCAGCCGTACCGGGAGCAGTTCCGGGTCGAGCTGCCGGACCGCACCTGGCCCACCCGCACCGTCGACGCCGCCCCCCGCTGGTGCGCGGTCGATCTCCGCGACGGCAACCAGGCGCTGATCGACCCGATGTCGCCGGAGCGCAAGCGCCGGATGTTCCAGCTGTTGGTCCAGATGGGTTACAAGGAGATCGAGGTCGGCTTCCCGTCGGCCAGCCAGACCGACTTCGACTTCGTCCGGCAGCTCATCGACGACGACATGATCCCGGACGACGTCACCATCCAGGTGCTCACCCAGTGCCGGGAGCACCTGATCGACCGGACGTTCGAGTCGCTGCGCGGCGCGAAGCGGGCCATCGTGCACTTCTACAACTCGACCTCCACCCTCCAGCGTCGGGTGGTCTTCGGGCTGGACAAGGACGGCATCGCCGACATCGCCACCACCGGGGCGCGGCTCTGCCAGAAGTACGCGGAGATCCACACCCCGGACACCGAGATCTTCTACGAGTACTCGCCGGAGTCGTACACGGGCACCGAGCTGGAGTACGCGCTGGAGGTCTGCTCCCGGGTGATCGACGTGATCGACCCCACCCCCGACCGGCCGCTGATCATCAACCTGCCGGCCACCGTCGAGATGGCCACCCCCAACGTGTACGCCGACTCGATCGAGTGGATGCACCGGCACCTGCCGCGCCGGGACAGCGTGGTGCTGAGCCTGCACCCGCACAACGACCGCGGCACCGGCGTGGCCGCCGCCGAGCTGGGCCTGCTGGCCGGTGCGGACCGCATCGAGGGCTGCCTGTTCGGCAACGGTGAGCGCACCGGCAACGTCGACCTGGTGACCCTGGGGCTCAACATCTTCTCCCAGGGCATCGACCCGATGATCGACTTCTCGAACATCGACGAGATCCGGCGAGCCGTCGAATACTGCAACCAGCTGCCGGTGCACGAGCGCCACCCCTACGCGGGTGACCTGGTCTACACCGCCTTCTCCGGCTCCCACCAGGACGCCATCAAGAAGGGCTTCGACGCCCTCGCCGCCGACGCGAAGGCGGCCGGCGTGCCGGTGGACGAGCACACCTGGGCGGTGCCGTACCTGCCGATCGACCCGAAGGACCTGGGCCGCACCTACGAGGCGGTCATCCGGGTCAACTCGCAGTCCGGCAAGGGCGGCGTCGCGTACATCATGAAGAGCGAGCACCAACTGGACCTGCCGCGCCGGCTCCAGATCGAGTTCTCCGGGGTGGTGCAGCAGGTCACCGATCACGACGGCGGCGAGGTCGACCCGGCCGCCATGTGGGAGATCTTCGCGACGCACTACCTGCTCGACCACCAGCCCGACCCGGCGGTCCGGCTGGCCGGCTACACGATCGGCACGGCCGACGGCAAGGTCGAGATCGAGGCCCAGGTCGGGGTGGGCGGCGAGCAGCGGTCCCTCGCCGCGGTCGGCAACGGCCCGATCGACGCGTACGTCAACGCGCTCCAGTCGGTCGAGGTGGGCGTACGGGTGCTCGACTATCACGAGCACGCGCTCTCCTCCGGCGGTGACGCGCAGGCCGCCGCGTACGTGGAGTGTGAGGTGGACGGGAAGACGGTCTGGGGTGTCGGCACCGACGCCAACATCGTCACCGCGTCGATCAAGGCGGTCACCAGCGCCGTCAACCGCGCCCGGCGCTGATCTCCGGCGCCACGCCCCCGAGGTGGTTCGCTACTTCGGGGGCGTGGCGACGGGCAGCGCAGGGCAGGGCTGCGACGGCGGGGCTTCCCGGGGCGGTCGGTGGACCAGCACGAAGGCCAGCACCGCGCCGACCACGAGCAGCCCGGCGCACCACTCCATCGCGCCCCGGAACGCGTCGGTCAGCTCGGCCTTCTGCTCGTAGCCGCCACCGGAGAGACCGACCAGCAGCGGCAGCGCCGCCACCGCGAGCAGGCCGCCGGCCCGGGACGCGGCGTTGTTGAAGCCGCTGGCCACCCCGGAGAACCGGTCCTGCACGGCGGCCAGCACCGACGCGGTCAGCGGCGCCACCACCAGGGTCAGCCCGATGCCGAAGAGCAGCACCCCGGGCAGCACGTCGCGCCAGTACGACGCGCCCGGTCCGACGCCGCGCAGCAGCAGCAGACCGACCGCGGCGACGACCGGCCCGATGGCCAGCGGTAGCCGCGGGCCGATCCGTGCCGACAGCGCGCCGGCCCGCGCGGACCCGACCAGCAGCAGCAGCGTCATCGGCAGCAACGCGATGCCGGTGCGGAGGGCCGACCACTCGACCACGTTCTGCAGGTAGACGGCGAAGAAGAAGGTGAAGCCGCTGAGCGCCGCGTAGACGACCACTGTGAAGAGGTTCAGCACCGAGAAGAGGCGACTGCTGAACAGCCCGGTGGGCAGCATCGCGCCGTCGCCACGCCGCCGCTCCAGCAGCACGAAGGCCACCGCGGAGAGCACCCCGACCACTGCCGCGATCAGCACCTCGGCGGAGTCGAACCCGCGGGCCGGCGCGTCGATCAGGGCGTAGGTGACGCCGGCGAGCGCGAGCGCTCCGAGCAGGGCTCCGGCGACGTCGAACCGGCGTCGGGTGCGACCCGGTCCCTCGGTCCGGGAGGCGCTCTCGTCCCGGCTCTCCGGCACCCAGCGCAGGGCGGCCAACACCACCAGCACGGCGATCGGCAGGTTGAGGAAGAAGATCCAGCGCCAGGAGAGCGCGTCGATCAGCCAGCCTCCGATGAACGGGCCCAGCGCGGTGGACACCCCGGACAGCCCGGCCCAGGCACCGATCGCGCGGCCCCGGTCGTCCGGATGGAAGCTCGCCTGGAGCACCGACAGCGACCCGGGCGTGAGCAACGCGCCACCGGCGCCCTGGAGGAACCGGGCTCCGATCAGCCAGCCGGTGCCCTGGGCCAGCCCGCACAGCACGGAGGCGGCGGTGAACCAGACGACGCCGATGAGGAAGATTCGCCGTCGACCGAAGCGGTCCCCGAGCGCACCACCGAGCAGCACGAACGCCGCCAGCATCAGCAGATAGCCGTTGATGGTCCACTGGAGATCGGCCACGTTCGCGCCGAGATCCTGACCGAGCTTCGGCAGCGCCACGTTGACGACGGTGCCGTCGAGGAAGACCATGCCAGAGGCGAGTACGGCGGCGAGCAGCGTGCCCCGACCGGCGGTGGTGCCCATCCGGAGGGCGGACGCCGGTACGGGTGCGGTCATCCCACCAATCTGCCTTGCATCATGTGGGAGACGCCACGAAACGCCGAAACCGTGCCCGGGTACTGTGCGCAATCGCCGGGAGCCCCCAAGCTGGAGAGGTGTCGTCTGTGCGTACCAGATCAGGACCGCGAGCGGCGGTGGCCGCGCTTGCCGCGGCGCTGACGCTCGGCGTGGCCGGTTGCGTCCCGCAGGATGAGCCGACCACACCGCCGCCGAGCAACGGCGGCAACGCCGTGGATCAGCTGAGCCAGCTTACCGTCGCTACCGCCGGCTCGATGAAGGGCTACAGCCGGGAGCGCTTCCCGCACTGGCGGGACACCGGCAAGAACTGCGATGTCCGGGACAGCATCCTCCAGCGCGACGGCAAGGACGTGAAGCTCTCCGGCTGCAACGTGGTCGGTGGGCGCTGGGAGAGCGTGTACGACGGGCGCAGCTTCTCGGATCCCTCCGACGTGGACATCGACCACATGGTGCCGTTGGCCAACGCGTGGCGCTCGGGTGCCGACGAGTGGGACAACGCGAAGCGGGGGGATTTCGCCAACGACACCACCCGTCCGCAGCTTTTCGCGGTTTCCGCCTCGTCGAACCGGTCAAAGGGTGACCAGGACCCGTCCCAGTGGAAGCCGGCAAACCGATCGTACTGGTGCAAATATGCTCAGGACTGGGTGACGGTCAAGCACTATTGGCGGCTGACGGTGACCAGCGCCGAGAAGACCGCACTGACCGACATGTTGGAGGGCTGTTGAGTGAGGAGCCACTCGTGACCGCCGCCGGAGAGAACGGCCCGGCCGCCGCCGGGATGACCGCTGACGGCACCGCTGAAACTCCCGCCGCCGTGCCCGGC
This sequence comes from Micromonospora inaquosa, assembly GCF_003857055.1. Classification (GTDB taxonomy): domain Bacteria; phylum Actinomycetota; class Actinomycetes; order Mycobacteriales; family Micromonosporaceae; genus Micromonospora; species Micromonospora inaquosa. The sequence goes on from NZ_QGSZ01000324.1 coordinate 8,417, forward strand.
GCCGGCATGGTCGCGGATTCCGGCGGCGCGGCCGGCCCGCAGAGCCGCACCACCGACATCGTGCCCGGCCCCGGCGGCGTGATGACCGACGAGGTCGGCGTCGTCACCGGCGACCTGACGCTGCGCACCGAGTACGCGGACGGCAAGGTCACACTGCGGGTGCAGTACAAGGACGCCGACGAGTGGTACGTGGTGACCGGCACGTCGGTCACGCTGGCCGACGCGGCCGGGCTGGACGCGGTGCACGGCGTCGCGGTGGGGCTGCTGAACCGCCCCGAGGGCTGACGGCCTCCGCCGCCGGCACCGCGTCCAGTCTCAGACGTATGAACCGGGCTCGGTCGGCGCGGAGACCACGCCCGGCGCGTCCCCCTCGCCCTCCGGGCGGACGATCTGCGCGGCGACCCCGTGCGGGCGTAGTTCGCCGCTGGCGATCCGCTCGGCGAAGTGGCAGGCCACCCGGCTGGCACCGATCTCCCGCAGCACCGGTCGCTCGTCCGCGCAGCGGGTGGGCTGCGCCCACGGGCAGCGCGTGTGGAACCGGCAACCGGACGGCGGGTTGGCCGGCGACGGCAGGTCACCGGCGAGCAGGATGCGCTCCCGGCGGTCCTCCACGTCCGGGTCCGGCACCGGCACCGCGGACATCAGCGCCCGCGTGTACGGGTGCAGCGGCTCGGTGTAGAGCCGGTCGCTCGGCGCCTCCTCGACCAACGCCCCCAGGTACATGACGCCGACCGTGTCGGAGATGTGCCGGACCACCGCCAGGTCGTGCGCGATCACCAGGTAGGTCAGGCCCAGGCTGTCCTGGAGTTCGTCCAGGAGGTTGACCACCTGGGCCTGGATCGACACGTCGAGCGCCGAGACCGGCTCGTCGGCAACGATCAGCTCCGGCCCGAGAACCAGCGCGCGGGCGATGCCGATGCGCTGCCGCTGCCCGCCGGAGAACTCGTGCGGGTAGCGGGACAGCGCCCAGCGCGGCAGCCCGACCGCGTCCAGGGTCTCGCCGATGATCCGTCGACGGTCGGTGCGGTCGGTGCCGATCCCGTGGGTCTGCAGGCCCTCGGTCAGGATCGACTCGACGTTCTGCCGGGGGTCGAGACTGGACATCGGATCCTGGAAGATCATCTGCATCCGGCGACGCATGTTGCGCAGCTTGCCGGCCGGCAGAGTCGTCAGCTCGACGCCATCGAAACTGACCTCACCGGCGGTCGGCGGGGTGAGCTGGAGCAGCGCCCTGCCCAACGTGGACTTGCCACAGCCGGACTCACCCACCAGGCCGTACGTCTTGCCCCGGGCGATGCTCAGGTCAACCCCGTCGACGGCCTTCACCTGGCCGACCACCCGGTCGAAGAGCACCCCCCGCTTGATCGGGAAGTGCACCTTCAGATCGCGCACCTCAACGAGGATGTCGTTCTCACTCACGCCAGCACTCCGCTTCGCTCCGCGCCGGCGCGAGACGCCACGCTGCTGTGCCTGATGGTTCGCTCGCTACGCTCACTCACGCTGATTCCTCCTCGCGCGGGGCGGGCACCATGCCGGGCAGCGGCTCCGGGTTGACGCACCGGTAGCTGCGTCCGTCGTGCGCGTGCACCAGCTCCGGCGGCTCACCCACACACTCGTCGGTCCGTCGCGCGCAGCGCGGGGCGAAGGCGCAACCGTCCGGCCAGGGCAGCAGGTCGCGGACCGAACCGGGAATCGGGTTGAGCTTCTCGCCCCGCCCGGCGTCCAGGCGCGGCACCGAGCCGAGCAGACCCACTGTGTACGGATGACGCGGCTGGCGGAACAGCGGACGACGGCGGGCCGTCTCCACCACCCGACCGCCGTAGAGCACGTTGACGGTGTCGCACATGCCGGCCACCACGCCCAGATCGTGCGTGATCATCAACAGCGCGGTGCCGGAGTCCCGGACCAGCTCCTTGAGCAGTTCCAGGATCTGGGCCTGAATGGTGACGTCCAGCGCGGTGGTCGGCTCGTCGGCGATCAGCAGCCGCGGCTGGCAGGCCACCGCCATCGCGATGAGCGCACGCTGGCGCATCCCACCGGAGAGCTGGTGCGGGTACTCCTTCAGCCGCCGCTTCGGGTCGGGGATGCCGACCCGGTCCAGCAGCGCCGCCGCCTCCTTCGCCGCGGTCTCACCCTTCATCCCCCGGTGCCGGGTGAGCACCTCGGTCACCTGCAACCCGATCGGGATCACCGGGTTCAGCGAGGAGAGCGGGTCCTGGAAGATCATCGCGATGTCCCGACCCCGGATGTCCCGCCGCGACCGGTCGTCGAGTTGGAGCAGGTCGGTGCCGTCGAAGACGGCCTTGCCACCGACCCGCAGGCCCGGCTGCTTGGGCAACAGGCCCATGATCGCGAGCGAGGTGACGCTCTTGCCGCAGCCGGACTCGCCGACCAGGCCGACCACCTCACCGGCGTCGACCGCGAACGACACCCCGTCGACCGCGTGCACGGCCCGCTGACCGCGGCGGGCGAACGTGACGGAGAGATCTTCAACTTCGAGCAGTGCCATGCCGTACCGGCCTTTCGTTCGCGACTGCGGGGCTCGCAAGCTCACTCCTCGCGCTCACGGCACTACTTCCGCAGCTTCGGGTCGAGGGCCTCGCGCATCGCCTCACCCAACAGGGTGAAGCCGAGCGCGGTGATGATGATCGCGACCGCCGGGTAGATCGCCAGTGACGGCCGGATGCCGAGGTACTGCTGCGCGTCGGCGAGCATGACCCCCCACTCCGGTACTGCCGTGTCCGGGTTTCCGAGGCCGAGGAAGGAGAGCGCCGCAGCCTCGATGATCGCGGTGGCCAGGGTCAGCGTGGCCTGCACGATCACCGGGGCGAGCGAGTTGGGCACCACGTGGGTGAGCGCGATCTTCGACTTCTTGACGCCGAGCGAGGTCGCCGCCAGCACGTAGTCGCTGTTGGCCTGGGAGATCATCGAGCCGCGCAGCAACCGGGCGAACACCGGCACCGAGACCACACCGACCGCGATCATCACCGTGGTCAGGCTGGCCCCGAGCAGGGCGGCGATACTCACCGCCAGCAGCAGGCTCGGCATCGCCAGCAGCATGTCGATGAAGCGCATCAGGGTGGTGTCGACCCACCGCCCCCACCGGCCACCGAGACCGGCCGCGGCACCGGAGACGCCACCGATCAGCGCGCCGATCGCCAGACCGATCAGGGTGGAGACCACGCCGACCAGCAGGGTCTGACGGGCACCCACGATCATCCGGCTGAACTCGTCACGGCCCTGGTGGTCGTAACCGAACCAGTGCTCGCCGGTCGGGCCGGGGATGACACCGGGCTTGATCAGCCCTTCCCGGATGCCGATCGTGTCCGTCGCCGCGTACGGCACCAGGAACGGACCGACCACCGCGACCAACACGAAGATCGCCAGGATGACCGCGCCGACGATCGCAGCCGGGTTGCCGCGCAACCGGCGGAACGCCTCCTGCCAGAGGCTGACACCCCGCTCGTCGTCACGGGCGGCCAACTCGGAGAGCCGGTCGATCTTTTCGCGCTTCTTGCCTGGGCTGAGTGTCATCGCACCCTCACCCTCGGGTCAATGAAGCTGTAGGAGAGATCGACCAGGAGGTTCACCAGCACGTACACCACCGCGATGATCAGGATGAAGCCCATCAGCACCGGATAGTCGCGTTGGCCGATGGCCTCGGCGACGAACGCTCCGATGCCGCTGAAGGCGAAGACGGTCTCGGTCAGCACCGCGCCGGAGAGCAGGCCGCCCGCGAGCAGACCGATCGAGGTGGCCACCGGCAGCATGGCGTTGCGCAGGACGTGCCGGCGACGAACCGTCTGCTCGGTCAGGCCCTTCGCCTCGGCGGTCCGCACGAAGTCCTCGTTCAGCACCTCCAGCACGCTCGCCCGGGTGATCCGGACGATGATCGCCAGCGGGATGCTGGCCAGCGCGATGCTGGGCAACACCAGATGCCAGAGGGCGTCGGCGGCGGCGTCCCACTCACGGGTCATCAGCCCGTCCAGGACGAAGAAGTTGGTGACCCGGGTCGCCCCGAGCGTCGGATCCTGCCGGCCGCTGGACGGGAACCAGTGCAGGTTCTCCGAGAAGATCGCTTTGAGCACGTAGCCCAGGAAGAAGACCGGGATGCAGATGCCGATCAGCGAACCGCCCACGGACGCGTGGTCCAGGAAACGGCCGCGACGGCGGGCGGCCAGGTAGCCCAGCGGAATGCCGACACCGATCGCGATGATCATCGCGGTGATGGTCAGCTCGACGGTGCCGGGGAAGCGCTCGATGAACTCCGTGGTGACCGCCCGCTTGGTGGAGGTCGAGGTGCCCAGGTCGAGCTTGATCATCCGCCGTACGAAACGGCCGTACTGCACCAGGATGGGCTCGTCGAGCCCCATGTTGCGGCGGATCGCGGCCCGCATCTCGGGTGTGCCGCGCTCGCCGAGGATGGCGGTCTCGGGGCCGCCGGGGAGTCGGCGGAGCCAGATGAAGAGCAGGAGGGAGAGCCCGAACAGCGTGGGTATCAGCTGAAGCAGGCGCCTGACGATGAACCGGAACACGGCGGCCTCGAAGGGGTGCGGAGGGTTGCGGGCGGGCGCTGTGCGACAGCGCCCGCCCGCGTTCCTTGCTGCGTCAGATCAGGACTTACTTGAACTCGGCGGTGGAGAACCGCTCGTCGGTGAGCGGGCTCGCCTTGACGCCGGTCACGTCCTTGCCGAACACGATCGCCGGCGGCGAGTGCGAGATCGGCACACCGGGCAGGAACTCCATCACGGACTTGTTCAGGGCCTTGTACTTCTCGGTACGGGCCGCGATGTCGGCGGTGGTGTCCGCGTCCTTGAACTGGTCGAACAGGGCCTGGTTGTTGAAGCCCCACTCGTCCTTCGGCCGGTCGAAGAAGGTGCCGATGAAGTTGTAGGCGTCGCCGTAGTCACCGGTCCAGCCCAGGAAGTGGATGTCGTGCTTGCTACCCGAGGTGGTGGCGTTCAGGTAGTCCGGGCTCCACTTCAGCGGGATCGCCTCGACGGTGATGCCAACGGCCTTCAGGTCCGCCGAGAGCAACTCGAAGATGTCCTTCGGGTTCGGCATGTACGGCCGGGTGACCTCGGTCGGGTAGTGGAACTTCAGCGTCAGGTTCGACGCGCCGGCCTCGGCCAGCAGCGCCTTCGCCTTGGCCGGGTCGTAGGTGTACTTCGGAACGTCACCGTTCCAGCCCTCGACGGTGTCCGGCATGAAGTTGTCGGCGACCTTGGCGCCCGGCGGCAGCTTGGAGGTGACCAGCTGCTGACGGTTGAGGGCGTACGCGATGGCCTGCCGGACCCGGAGGTCGGCGAGCTTCGGGTTGCCCTTCTGGTTGATCGCCAGGTAGAGCACGTTGAACGCCGGGCGGGTGAGCATGTTGAAGCCCTCACCCTTCAGCGGCTCGACGTCTGCCGGGCCAACCAGGTCGTAGCCCTGGATGTCGCCGGAGCGCAGCGCCTGCTTACGGGCGTTCTCGTCCGAGATCGTCTTGAAGATGAGGGTCTTCAGCTTGGCCTTGGGGCCCGAGTAGTCCTCGTTGCGCTCCAGGGTCAGCGTCTTGTTGGCGACGTCCCAGGCCTTGAACTTGAACGGGCCGGTGCCGGTCGGGTGCTCCGTCGCGTACGCCGGGTACTTGATGTCCTCGGCGGTGCCCGCGACGTTGCTGGCGTCGAACTCCTGCAGCGCCTTCGGGCTGTGGATGGAGAACGAGGGCAGCATCAGCGCGGCCGGGATCTTGCTGGAGACCCGGGTGAACGCGAGGTCCACAGTGGTCGCGTCCTTGGCGGAGCACGACTTGAAGAGGCTCGGCGGCAGGTCCGCGTTCTCGTTGTTGGCGAAGCCGCCCATGACGTCCTGCCAGTACGCGGTCACGTCCGGGCTCTGCATGAGGCCCTTGGCGTTGTACCAGCGGTTGAAGTTGACGCAGACAGCCTCGGCGTTGAAGTCGGTGCCGTCGTGGAACTTCACGCCCGAGCGGAGCTTGAAGGTCCAGGTGGTGCCGGCGGCGTCCGGGGTCCAGGACTCGGCCAGGCCGGGGGTGACCTTCGTGCCACCCTCCTCCGGTCGGACCAGGGTCTCGAAGACCTGACGCGCCACACGCAGCGACTCACCGTCGCTGGCGAAGCTGGGGTCGAGCACCTTCGGGTCTCCGGCGACGCCGAAGACGAGGGTGTCCTTCTTGCTACCACCGGATTTGTCGTCGCGGTTGCTCTCGGCGCAGCCTGCTACCGCGAGGGCCGCGACCGCGACGGCCGCGATCGCGACCTTCGGCCTGGGTGCACGCATGTGTGCTTCACCTCGTCCTTGGGGGTACGGACAACGTGGTGACAGGGGTCACCGATGGCGGTGACCATAGCTCCCGAGGCGACCAGCCGGAAACCGCCGGGTGGATGGTTGGTATCGGATCGTGCCTCAATCGCCGCTTGACATTCGATTCGTAGGTAAACAGCGGCAAAAACCGATCAATCAGCAACCGCGATGCCAAACTGTTACGTCGAACAGCCCCGATGAGGGCACAGGTGTCAGATCACTTCCGGGCAGAGACGCAACGGTGGCCGGCACCCACACGGGTGCCGGCCACCGGTCGTACGTCAGGGGTCAGACCGCGCGGCGCCCCTCGAAGGCCCGACCGAGGGTGATCTCGTCGGCGTACTCCAGATCGCCACCGACCGGCAGCCCGCTGGCCAGCCGGGTCACCGAGATGCCCATCGGCTTCACCATCAACGCCAGGTAGGTGGCGGTCGCCTCGCCCTCGGTGTTCGGATCCGTGGCCAGGATCAACTCCCGCACCCCGCCGCCACCGAGCCGGATCATCAGCTCCCGGATGCGCAGATTGTCCGGGCCGATCCCCTCCAGCGGATTGATCGCCCCACCCAACACGTGGTAGCGACCGCGGAACTCACCCGTCCGCTCGATGGCCACCACGTCCTTGGGCTCCTCCACCACGCACAGCACCTCGTCCGTGCGGCGCGGATCGCGGCAGATCCGGCACTGCTCGGACTCGGCCACGTTGTAGCAGGTCGTGCAGAACCGGACCAGCTCCTTGACCTTGCGCAGCGCGCCGGCCAGCCGGTTGACGTCGGCCGGATCCGCCGAGAGGACGTGGAACGCGATCCGCTGAGCGCTCTTCGGACCCACGCCCGGCAACCGGCCCAGCTCGTCGATCAGATCCTGGATGGCACCTTCGTACATCTGCCGGCTCAGAAACCGGGCAGGCCGAGGCCGCCCATGCCGCCGGCGACCGGGCCCATCTTGCGCTCGGTCAACTCCCGGGCCGCCTCGGCGGCGTTGTGCACGGCCGCGACGACCAGATCCTCCAGCGTCTCCACGTCGTCCGGGTCGACGGCCTTCGGGTCGATCTTGATGGCCTTGAGCTCACCGGAGCCGGAGACGGTCGCGGTGACCAGCCCGCCACCGGCGGTGCCACTCAGCTCGGCCTCGGCCAGCTCGGCCTGCGCGGCGGCGATCTGCTGTTGCATCTTCTGCGCCTGCTTCAGCATCTGCTGCATGTTCGGCTGTCCACCTGGGCGCACGGGATGGCTCCTTCTCGCACTCGTCTGCTCGACCGCCGCTCAGCCTATCCGCTGGGACCGACCTCGCCCCGCCCGGTGCGTCGCCCACGCCGAGCCGTCCGGGTACGGCCACCCCTACCCCGAACCGGCCATCTGGTGGTAGTGCGCCCACAGCCGTCGCACTGGTCTGCTCAGGGTATGAACCTCACCCGCACCGGCCGGCTCGGCGCGCTGTGCTGGCTCGCGGCCGCACCCATCTTTCTCGCCGCGAGCCTGATCACCGGGCTGCCGTGGGCGCGAGCCGACCTACAACTGGGCCACCCACAACATCAGCGACCTCGGCAACACCCACTGCGGCGTCTGGGACACCACCCGCCCCCGCTACGTCTGCTCGCCCTGGCACCCACTGATGAACACCGCGACACTGACCACCGCCGCACTGCTCACCGTCGGGCTCCTGCTGACCTGGCGAATCCTCGGCCACGGCCCAGTGGTGCGCTCGGCCCAGACCCTCCTGCTGCTGGCCACCGGCGGATACGCCCTCGCGGCCGTCTACCCGGCCGACGTCGACGAGAACCTGCACGTCCTCGGCGCATTCCTGATCATGGGTTTGGGCAACGTCGGCCTGCTCCTCGCCGGCTTCGCCCCGAGCGGCACGACGCTAGGCCGGTGCCGACGGCTCACCCTCACCGCCGGCCTAGTCGCGCTGGCCGGGACGACGCTGTTCGTCGCCCAGCAGGGTCTAGGGCTCGGAGTAGGCGGCATGGAACGGATAGCAGTCCCACCCTTCCCACTCTGGGCCTGCTGCCTCGGCGTCCTGCTGGCCGAACCCCCCACCCTGCGCGATCTTGCACTTTCTGCGTCGACATAAGTCAACATTCCGCGCAAAACGCCAACCGAAACTGCAAGATCGCCGAGCCGAGCCGGGCCAGGGCAGGGCAGGGCCTGTCCCTTATACACATCT
>NZ_QGSZ01000176.1 GCF_003857055.1 Micromonospora inaquosa
CGAGGGGCCCCGCCGGGAACAGCTCACCGTCCGGCAGCTGATCGGCCGGCTCGGCGGCGGCCGGGGTCACCGGGTCGTCGCCGGTACGCCGGAGCAGGTCGCCGACCAGATCGAGCTGTGGTTCACCCAGGGCGCCGCCGACGGGTTCAACATCATGCCGCCGTACCTGCCCGGCGGGCTCGCCGACTTCGTCGACCACGTGGTGCCGGTGCTGCGTTCCCGTGGGCTGTTCCGCACCGAGTACACCGGTCGGACGCTGCGCGAGCACTACGGGCTGCCCCGACCGGCCAGCGCGTACGCCGCGTCGGCCCTGGTGCCGGCATGACCACCGTGGAACGGCCCTCGGCGGACATCGTCGAGCTGCGACCGGTGAACGCTGACCTGTTCCGCGCTCTGCTGCGCCGGCAGGCCAGCAGCGTCACAGTGGTCACCGCTGTCGCCCGTGCCACCGAACCGGCCTGCCTGGGCGGGGTCGGCGCGCCCAGCCGGGCGGGGTTCACCGCCACCTCGTTCACGTCGGTGTCGCTGGACCCGCCGCTCGTCTCCTTCTGCCTGGGGACGGCGTCGTCGAGTTGGCCGGTGCTGGCCCGCGCCGAGCACGTCGCCGTGCACCTGCTGGGCGCCGGGCAGCGGGAGGCCGCCACGGTCTTCGCCACCAGCGGCATCGACCGGTTCGCCGCGTACCCGGACTGGACGTCCGGACCGTTCGGCGTTCCGCTGCTCGGCGGTGTGCTGGCCCGGCTGCTCTGCCGGGTGGTGCACCGGGTTCCGGCCGGGGACCACACGCTGGTGATCGCCGAGCCGCTGGCGCTCGGCGACGGCGGCGACGGCGCACCGCTGGTGCACCACCGGGGTCGCTACACCACCGCCGGCTCGCCGAGGTGACGGCACCGACCGCGCCGGACCTGCTCGCGTTGGACCGGGCCGCCCAGGACCTGCTGTTCCGGGCGGCCCGCACGGCGAACACGTTCACCGACGAGCCGGTCACCGACGCCCAGGTCGCGGCGATCCACGACCTGATCCGGTACGGGCCGACCGCGTACAACGGTCAGCCGCTGCGGGTGCTGCTGCTGCGCTCGCCGGAGTCCCGGGCCCGGCTGCTGCCGTACGTCTCGTCGAGCAACCGGGCGAAGACGGCCAGCGCTCCGCTGACCGCGATCCTCGCGGCCGACGTGGACTTCCACGAACGGCTACCCGAGCTGTACCCACACCGGCCGCAGGCCCGGCACTGGCTGGCGGACCGTGCGGCGCGCGCCGAGCAGGCCCGGTTCAGCGCCACCCTTCAGATCGGTTACCTGCTGGTGGGCGTACGCGCCGCCGGCCTGGCGGCCGGCCCGATGGCCGGGTTCGAGGCGGCCGGGGTGACCCGCGAGTTCTTCCCCGACGGCCGGCACGAGGCGCTGCTGCTGCTCAACCTGGGCCACCCCGGCCCGGGCGCCTGGGCGGAGCGGCTGCCCCGGCTCGGCACCGGGGAGGTGGTGCGGACGCTGTGAGCGGGCGCAAGGTCAGCGCGGCTCCCACGCGTCGGGCAGCGCGGTGAGCTTGCGGACGTGCGCGGGCAGTCGACCGCTGACGATCTCGGCGAGGCTCACCTCGTCGACGACCCGCCGCACGGCGGCGCGGACGGCCACCCACAGGCCGGGCAGGTTTTCCGCCGAGCCTTCGTACCGGGTCTCCTCGGGGCGCAGCCCGCGTACCCCGGCCAGTGGGCCTTCCACGGCGCGCAGCACCGCGCCGACGGTCACCTCGCGGGGCGGGCGCGCGAGGGTGTAGCCGCCCTCGGCGCCGCGCTGGGCGCGGACGATGCCGGCCCGGCGCAGATCCGCCAGGACCGCCTCCAGGAACTTGCGGGGCATGTCCTGCTCCGCGGCGATGGCCTGGGTGGACAGCAGCGAGGGGTACGCGGTGGCGAGGCTCAACGCCGCCCGTACCGCGTAGTCGCCGCGCGCGGAGATCTGCACCCTGCCATCATGCCCGCCCGGTGACCCCGGGCCCTGCGGCGGGCGGCCCCGGTCTCGTGGCGTGCCCGCCGTTGGCGGATTCACCGGGGGTGCCGGGGCGGAACCGGCCGCCGTTGGCACCGGTCGGCTCGGCCGGCGGTCGAGGTCGGACGACCCGGCCGACCGCCGGTTGGTCCCGTGCGGCCCGGAACGCGCCGGGGCTGACCCCGACCTCGCGGGTGAAGAAGCGGCCGAAGTTCGTGGGTTCGGAGAAGCCGAGCCGCCGCCCGATCTCGGCGATCGGCTGATCCGTCGTGGCGAGTAACCGGCCGGCCTGCAACGCGACCCGCTCGTCGATGACCTGCTTGGCGCTGCGACCGGTGACGGCGAGGCAGGCCCGGGTCAGGGTCCGCACCGAGCAGCCGAGCTCGACAGCGTAGTCCTCCACCCGCCGGGTGTACGGATACCCGTGCTCCACCTCGCGGCGGAACCGGTGGAACGTCTCGTCCTCGGGCCGGGACGGCGACCGGTCGGCGTGGGCCAGGGCCAGTCGCAGCAGCAGCACGGCCAGTTGATGCCGGAGCAGCACGCGAGTGGTGGGACCGTCGGGGTGCCGCCGACAGTCCACCGCCAGTTGGCTGACCTCGCTGATCACCGCGTCCTCGTCCTCACCGGCCAACTGCCGCCAGGTCGCGGCCGTGGTCAGGTCGACGTCGAAGCCGCGCAGCGCCTCGGGATCCCAGGCGACCACTGTGGCGTCGAACTGGGGGCCGGCGCAGCGCAACACCTGGCCGGGGCGGACCCGCAGCAGCGTGCCGGGCCGGCAGGGCAGCAGGTGAAAGTCGAGTTCCGCGTCGCCGTGCCCACGCGTGGTGAGAATCAGCAGTTCCCGCTCGACGATCACCGGCCGACGCCAGCCCGGATCACCGGCAAGATCGGCCAGCGCGAACGTGGCTATCTCGTCGGCTACGGGAGACGCCGTTCCGATCGATGGCGCGGGGGAGGGATCGGTGGAGACCATCGCCTGCGACGGTAGCCCGAACCGCAGGTCACCGCATCCCGATCGACGTTCGAGCCGAAATCCGCGGTGCGCCCCGGGCTTGTCCCGGTCCTGGCGGCCAGGCTACGTTACCCGGCGGTAGCGCCTTCCGGTCCGCGGCCCACCCGGCATCCGCCGCACACCCCGACCGGCCGGCGGCCCCCGCCGACTCGCGATGGGATGGGCATGACGCAGCTGTTCTCGGTCGAAGGTAAGACGGTCCTGGTCACCGGCGGGTCGCGGGGGATCGGGCTGATGATCGCCCAGGGTTTCGTCCGGGCCGGCGCACACGTGATCATCTCGTCGCGCAAGGCGGACGTCTGCGCGGCGGTCGCCACCACCCTCTCCGCCGAGGGGCGCTGCGAGGCCATCCCCGCCGACCTCAGCGACGACGCGGGCGCCGAGACGCTGGCCGCGACCGTGCGCGAGCGTTTCGGTCGCCTCGACGTGCTGGTCAACAACGCCGGCGCGACCTGGGGCGCACCGCTGGAGGACTACCCCGAGGCCGCGTTCGACAAGCTCTGGGCGGTCAACGTCAAGGCCGTCTTCCGGCTCACCACCGCGCTGCTGCCGGCGCTGCGCGCCGCCGCCAGCGCCGACGACCCGGCCCGCGTGATCAACATCGGGTCGATCGACGGCATCCGGGTGCCGTTCATGGAGGTGTACGCGTACTCGGCCACCAAGGCCGCCGTGCACATGCTCACCCGCAGCCTCGCCCACCAACTCGCCGGTGAGCAGATCACCGTCAACGCGATCGCCCCCGGCCCGTTCGAGAGCAAGATGATGGCGTTCGCGCTCGACGACCCGGCGAGCCGGGCCGCCATCGAGCAACAGGTGCCGCTGGGCCGCATCGGGCGCCCCGAGGACATGGCCGGCACGGCCATCTACCTTTCGTCGCGCGCCGGCGCGTACCTCACCGGAGCGGTCATTCCCGTCGACGGCGGCATCACCACGCACGGCTGAACACCGGCCGACCCGAGGGGCGCTGTCCGCGTACCCCCCGGGTGTGTGCCGGGGCCGCGCGGACTCGGCAGATCCGCGCGGCGCCGGTGTGGCCGGTGTTGCCCGTTCGGGCGGTCAGCGACCGGCAAGCAGCCGGTTCACCGCCGTGTCGACGTCCAGGTGCTCGGCCTCGCGGCCGCGCGGGACGACGACGTAGGTCCGTCGAAGGAAACGCACCAGGACGCTGCGCGGCACCTCGAAGAGGGCGTTGCCGTCCGGTGACGAGAGGGCCAGCGCGACGAAATCGCCGCGCGGTGTGGCCCAGGGCCAGACCCGCACATCCCCGATGCCGGCCGGCTCGTCCAGGCCGGTGACCAGTAGTTCGCGAGCGAACGACCAACTCACCGCCTCGCCCCCGGCCGACTCGGCATGGAACAGGACATGGACCGCATACGGGTCAGCAGGGTCGTAACGCAGACTGGCACGCACCGGCAAGGCGGTGGCGTCAGGTGCGACGAGCCTTAGCGACGTCTCGACCTCTACGGTCGTCGGTCGGATGACACTCATGGACGTTCTCCCCCCGGCACCGCTGCGGAACGCGCGTGTCCCGCTTTTCCCATACTCAGGTGCTACTCCTGGCTACGCTCCGCCATACGCTGACTTCACCCAGTGGTGGGAAGGGGGACGGAAAGGCCGCGTGAATGTGAGCATTCATGTAGGATTTCCGGTTCTGCCCAGTGCGTGATCCCGCCCGGTATCGGGTGGCTCAGTCGTCGACTTACTCCGGTAACGTCCAGTCGGCCGTTGCAGTGACGGGCCCGAGCGACACTGGGGGGTGAAATGGTGACGAAGCAATCCTCAGTGGATGCGTCGGCGGCACCCGGCCCGCCGAAAGTCGCGGTCCGAGCAGCCGAAAAGCGGGGGTACGGAGTGCCGAAGGAGCAGCCCGAACGGGCCGGTCGGCCGGCGTCCGACGCCGGTCGTTCCGGTGGTGATGGCACCGGTCGCGGTGGCGTCAGCGGTGCCGGTCGCGGTGGCGGCACCGAAGCTGGTCGCGACGCCGGTGCCGGAATCGCCGTGCAGGACCCACCGCGCCGCCCCCGCTGGCGCGAGCGGATCTCACTGACCCTCGACCTCATCCGCGCCAACCCCACCGGCCGGATCGCACTCAAGATCTTCATCGCGATCGCCGGGGCGCTGGTGGTGACCATCGGCATCGCCCTCATCCCGCTCCCCGGGCCGGGCTGGCTGCTGGTGATCGCCGGCCTGGGCATCTGGGCCGTCGAATACCACTGGGCGCGCAGGCTGCTCGGCTTCACCCGCCGCCACGTCCACGGCTGGACGCGTTGGGTGACGAGACAATCGCTGCTGGTGCGAATCGTGCTCGGCTCCGTCGGCCTGGTCTTCGTGGCCACGGTGGTCTGGCTGTCCCTCAAGTACAGCCTCGGCATCGACGTGGTCGCCGAGGCGATGCAGTACCTCGCGACGCACTGACCCCGGATTTCCGGTCCGGTTCCACGATCGGGTAGAGTCAGTGGCGCTGAGGGCGATTAGCTCAGTGGGAGAGCGCTTCGTTCACACCGAAGAGGTCGCTGGTTCGATACCAGCATCGCCCACGCAGGTCAAAGGCCACTTCCCAGTATTGGGAGGTGGCCTTTCTGCTGTCGTACAGCAGCTAAGTGCAGCAACGGTAGGCGAGCGAGCGATGACTGGCGATGATAAATCCGCCTCTGCTGTTACTTTGCCAGCCGTGAATGATCAGCTGACGTCGATCGACCGGATTATCGACGTGACCGGATGGCGCCAGGAGCCCGAGGATCGTGTCGGCTGGGAGCAGGTGGAAGCCGAGCTCGGCGTCGCGCTGCCGTCGGACTTCAAGGAACTGTGCCGCCCGTTCGTGCCGGGGGCGTTTTACGCCCAGACCTTCTACGGCCGACCGACGATCACGCGCAGCGCTGCCAGCTGCGGCAGTGTGGCGGGCGACGTGCCGGTGGACTGCGCCGAAGGACGGGGCGGTGAAGGTGGCGAAGACGACCGGGTGCCGGCCCACCGAGGCGGGGACACCCTTGCCGCCGGTCAGGCCGCAGCGCACGACCTGGTAGGCGTCGCCCCGGTAGACCTGCCGCAGCTGGGGTGTGCGGACGATTGTCCAAGGCCAACGACGCGGACGGACCCCGCCGGACGAAGCGCCCAGATCTTGTGCGCGAGAACGTCGCGGCTCGAATTCGGCTGGCTCAAGGTGGCGGCCAGTGGCGCGAGCAGGGGGCGACGCGGCCAGCCAGGCGCAAGATGAGACCGGCAAGCTGCCAGCGTGTCTAGTCGACGAGCCAGCCGAGCAGCGTCTTGACCGGTGGAGTCAACGAGGAGGCGGCAACGAGGGCCGTGAGAATCGTGCTGAGGATCAGGCTTCGCCGGTGCACGGAGGTCCGCATCGTGGCCGTCAGGAGCCGGGGGACGGCGACGAGCGTTGCCGCTGCAGCGATGTACGGCGCTACGCCGATCACGACGATCATCGCTAGCGCCGTGGGCGCCCAGAGGCCCGGCCAGAGATTGGCGTTACCGGTGTGCTCGTCGCCCTGATGAGGCAGGTAGAGGTACCCGGAGAAGGATGCGGCCCGACCGATGGCGACGCCGATGGCGCCGATGTAGACGGCGGCCAGGACGAATTGCGTACGCGCCAAGGCCCGGCCGGAAGAACCTGGTGCAGGGGGCGGTTCTACGTCGGCGGTCGTCATGGCGCGAATGCTAGTTCCGATCAGCCGGGCCGGTGAGCCTGACGGCCTCTGCCAGTGCTGAGCAGCCAAACGAGCAGCCAAACCGGCGACCGACAGCGGACGAGCGCGGACGCGGACACCACGTCGCACAGAAGGACCAAACAGCTGACCAGCGCCGACCAAAGAGAGCCCGAGATGACGACCCCTTAGCTCCATGAAAGCGCGGGTGGCTCACCACCTGACCTGAACCGGGACCTCACCGCAGAACGCTGGCGATGCCAGATCGGCATGAACCCCGCCAGTTCCGTCTTCGACCGCATGCTGGATCCCTGTCAGGGTCGAGTCCTGTCCGATCGGCGCTGTCCGGCGCCGGTCCACGTATCAACAGGGAGCGATCATGGTTTTTGCGGCACACCGCCTGGTGGCCACGGCGGCAGTGGTGTCCCTGGCCGCCTGCAGTCCCGCCGATGCCGCCGAACAGCCGGCGCGGGACAGCACACCGACGGCGACCGCACCCGCCGCCGCCGACCGGGACCACGAGTTCCGGCAGTTGGAGGAAAGGTTCGACGCGCGGCTGGGGGTCTACGCGATCGACACCGGCACCGGCCGGACCGTGCAGTACCGGGCCGACGAACGGTTCGCGTACACCTCGACGATCAAGGCGTTGGCCGCCGCCGAGATCCTCGACGAGACCACCGACGCCGAGCTGGACCGGGTGGTGCGGTACTCGGCGGACGACCTGGTGACCTACTCGCCGATCACGGAGCAGCACGTTGGCGACGGCATGACGCTGCGCGAGATCGCGGACGCCGCCGTGCGGTACAGCGACAACACCGCCGGCAACCTGATGGTGCGCCAGCTCGGAGGACCGCAGAAGTTCGAGAAGGAACTGCGCGAGGTCGGGGACAAGGTCACCGATCCGGCGCGCTACGAGACCGCGCTCAACGAGGCGAAGCCAGGTGACCGGCGGGACACCAGCACCCCGCGGGCCCTGGCCCAGGACCTGCGGGCGTACGCCGTCGGCGACGCCCTCGAACCCGCGGACCGCGACATCCTCAACGAGTGGCTGCAGGGCAACACCACCGGCGGTGAGCTGATCCGCGCCGGTGTCCCGGACGGCTGGGTCGTCGGGGACAAGACCGGCGCCGGCGGGTACGGCACCCGCAACGACATCGCGGTGATCTGTCCCCCGGACCGGGCGCCGATCGTCCTCGCCGTCCTGTCCAGCCGTGACCAGAAGGACGCCAGCTACGACAACGCCCTCATCGCCGAGGCGACCAAGGTGGTGATGGCCGGCTGGTGATCGGTCGACCGGCGCCCTACTCCTCGCCGAGCGCCCGCCCGGACGAGTCGGACACCGTGGGGTGGCAGCGATGGAGGATCCGGCCGGGCCTGGAACGGCGACCGGCGGGCCGCTGCCGCCCCGCACCCCTATGGATCGAGGTGACCTGGATGCGGAAACGTGACCACAATGTGCTGACCAACGCCGCATCGCTACTCGTGTGTGGCCTGCTGGCCGGCGTGGTGGTCGCCGCGGCGGCCTTCCCCGCGGTGGCGATGTCCGGCCTGGCCGCGAAAGCCGGCGCCGAGACATTCGGTGCCCTGCCCACGGAGCTGGCGGTGGCCCGCGCGCCGCAGATCAGCTACCTGCTGGCCTCGGACGGCAAGACCCCGCTCGCGACGATGTATGACGAGAACCGACGCGACGTGAGGCTCGCCGACATCTCCCCGTACATGCGGAAGGCCATCATCGCGGCCGAGGACCATGACTTCTACAAGCACAACGGCGTCGACATCAACGGTGTCGCCCGCGCGTTCGTCAACAACCAGAGCGAGGGCTCCGGTCGGCAGGGCGCCTCGACGCTGACCATGCAGTACGTCCGGCTGGCCATCGCCTACTCGGCCACCCACCCGGCCGACGTCGTCGCGGCGACCGAGGACACCAGCGCCCGCAAACTGCGCGAGATGCGGTTGGCCCTCCAGGTCGACAAGGAATTCTCCAAGGACGAGATCCTCACCCGCTACCTCAACCTCGCCTCGTTCGGCAACGGCGCGTACGGCATCTACGCCGCCAGCCAGGTCTACTTCGGTAAGCCGCCGAGCAAGCTGAAGATCGAGGAAGCGGCGTTGCTGGCCGGCATGGTCAAGGCGCCGACCACGAACGACCCGACCACCGAACTCGGCTACCCGCTCGCGCTGGATCGGCGCAACTACGTCATCCAGAACATGGTCGACATCAAGGCCATCACCCAGCAGGAGGCCGACGCCGCCAAGGCGACCAAGCTGGTGGTGAAGGACAAGCGCACCCCGAACGGCTGCGTCGCCGCGAACGTCAACGAGTGGGGCTTCTTCTGCGACTACTTCTACCGCTGGTGGATGGATCAGGAGACGTTCGGCTCGACCAGGTACGACCGTGAGCGCCGGCTGAAGAGCGGCGGCTACACCATCGTCACCTCGCTCGACGTGCAGGTGCAGCGCGGCGCCGACACGGCGGTCCGCAAGGCCAAGAGCGTGAACAGCAAGGAAGCCGCAATGGTCGCGGTGGTCGAGCCGGGCACCGGCCGCGTCCGTGCCCTCGCCGTCAACCGCACCTTCCGGCCCGACAACCCGAGGAACCCGACCAACGGGCCGCACAGCAACCCGAAGCAGCGGGCGAAGGGCGTCTCGGGCAGCTATCCCAACACGATGAACCCATTGCTCACCGGCGGCGACGGCATCACCGGCTACCAGGCCGGATCGACCTTCAAGATCTTCACCGTCGTCGCCGCCTTGGAGAAGGCCATCCCGCTCAGCTACACCATCGACGCGCCGCAGCGGTTCCGCTCGGAGTACGTCATCGATCGTGCGAGCCCCACCGCGTGTCCAGGAACCGATCTCTACTGCCCCACGAACTCCGACAAGAAGGCCGGCGGCGTGCTGACCATGTGGAGCGCGTTCGCCCGGTCGACCAACACCTACTTCGTCCCGCTCCAGCAGCAGATCGGCGCGGAGAACGTGGTCGACGTGGCCAAGCGGCTCGGCATCCGGTTCCGGGTCGACCGGGAGGACCGGTGGGCCGCCGACCGGGAGGCCGCCCACGACTGGGGCGCGTTCACCCTGGGCGTCTCCGACACGACCCCATTGGAACTCGCCAACGCGTACGCGACGCTGGCCGTGGACGGCACCTACTGTGAGCCGATTCCCGTGCAGGCGATTCGCGGTCCGGACGGCGGGACCGTGGACGTCGCCGGCCCGCGCTGCGAGAAGCGGGTGAGCACCGGAGTGGCTCGCGCCGCCGTCGACGCCGCCCGCTGCCCCGTCGGGGACGACTCCGCCACCAGCCGGTGCGGCGGCAGCCGTACGGCGGCGCAGGTGAAGGCTGCCGTGGACGCTCCGGTCGCCGGCAAGACCGGCACCACCGACGCGGAGAACTACGCCTCCATGGTCGCCATGACCAAGCAGTACGCCGTGGCCGGCATCCTGACCGACCCGGACTGGCCACAGACCACCGTCAAGATGGGGCACCAGCAGCGGGACGGCATCAACCCTCCGGTGTACGAGAGCTTGGCGGCGGCGATGCAGGGCAAGCCACGCATCGATTTCGCACCGGCGCCGACGGACCTGACCAGCTGAGCCCCGCGCGACGCGTACGTCGAGACGTCGCAGTGCGGTAGTCAACGGGGCGGCACTGCCCGTCGGGGGCGATGAGCGGTGCAAGGAATGCCCGGGAGTGCGGACATCGAAGCGGCGGGCCCGGGCCACGAACGCCGGTTAACCCCACCAGGGCAGGGTGCCCGTGCGCAGGTGGTCGTGCAGCGACCGGGCGACCTGCGCCATCGTCGCCTCGCTGCCAGGCTGGGCGGCGGCGGGCACCCGGGAGGCGGTCAGCGCGGCGACCGCGTACGACTGCCCGTCGGCGTGCTCCACCACCCCCACCTCGTGGCGCAGGTGCAGCAGGGTGCCGGTCTTCGACGACCAGCGGGAGGCATCGGAGGTGAAGTCCGGGGCGAGCCGCTGCCGGTGCAGGTTGTCACCCAGCAGGGCGCGTACCCGCCTGGCGGTGGCCTCCTGGATCGTCGAGGGCCGCCAGAGGGCGTGCAGCAGGTCGACGAAGGCGTGGGCCGACCCGGTGTTGGCGCGGCTGACGTCGAGCTGGGCGACGGGGTGGCCCTGCCCGGGGGTCACCGCGCCGATGGCGAGGGAGTGGGCCAGGTGCACCTCGTCGGGGCCGAGACGTTCCGCCGGCGTGTCGGCGAGGTCGCTCGCCCGGTGTCGCACGGCGATGCCGTCGACGCGCAGTCGCTGCAGCTCGGCGGCGACCGCCGCCGGCGGTACGAGGTCGAACAGGGCGTCGGCCGCGACATTGTCGCTGATAGAGGTGCTCAGGTAGAGCAGGTCGTCCACGGCGATCCGCGCCGGGTGGCGGAAGCGGCTCAGCCCGGTCGGACCCGGTGTGGTGACCCTGCCGGGCGGGACGTCGACAGGTGTCGCCGGGTCCAGTTCCCCGCGCGCGATCCGTTCCAGCACGGCGACCGCCAGCGGGATCTTCACCAGCGACGCCGCCGGGTACGGGGTCTCCGTGTCGAAGCCGATCTCCGCGCCGGTGTCGAGGTCGCGGACCAGGAAGGCACCGTGCAGCCCCGCCTCGTCGAGCAGGTCCTGGGCGTTGCGGACGACCGCGGTGGCGCTCACGTCGGCTCTCCGGTCGACGGGCCGCCGGGTGGCGACCCCTCGGTCCGACTCTCGTGGCCGTCGGAGGCGCCCAGGCAGCGTGCGATGTCCGCGTACAGGACCGTGCTGAGCTGATCGAGGTCCTCGCGTACGCCGGCCGCGACGTCATAGCCTCGCAGGAGCCGCGGGCCGGCGAGCGGGCACCAGTGCAGCGCGAAGTCCTCGGCCTGCTCACGGGAGCAGAGCAGCAAGTCGGGGGAGCCGAGGGCTACCGCCGCGGCGTCGACCAGCGAAAGCGCGACCGTCACCTGGGCCGGTGCCAGGCCAACCGCCTGGCCGACGCGGGTCAGCGGGTCACGGAGGTGCGCGACGTCGTCCTCGGGTTGGATCAGGATGCGCCGGCGTGCCTGCGTGCGGGCCCGGCCGCTGCGCAGCGTCTCCAGGAACACCGTCGGCGCCGGAAAGGGGGTACGGGCGGCCAGCCCCAGCGGGACGCGCCAGGCAGCCGTCGCCTCCGGAACCGCCACGATGGCAGCGCCGACCTCCGGGGTCCGGCAGAGCTCTTCGCGCTGCTGCGGGCCGGCCGGCCGTACCTCCAGGTGGATCCGCTGCCGCCGCGCCGCGACCACCAGATCGGCGAGGCGGCGCGGGGGGCAGATCTCGGGTACGGCGACCCGCAGCGGGCGCAGCCGGGCCCGCTCGGCGTCGTCGGCCATCGCGTCGGCGAGGTCGACCAGGCGCCGGGCCGACGGCAGCATGTCCTGCCCGAACGGCGTCAGCCGCACCGCCCGGGACGACCTGTCGAACAGCCGCCCCCCGAAGTGCTCCTCCAACGCGGCGATGCGGCGGCTGGCGACCGACTGGGGGATGCCCGCGGCGGCGGCGCCGGACGTGAAGCTGCCGTGGCCGCTGACGGCGACGAAGGCCCGGCAGGCGGCGACCACATCCACCCCTCGAACCTATACCCGGAACGCATGGACGAACCGGCAAGGCACCTGCCCAGCATCGGGCCGGAGCCGGCGTTTCATGCGGCCGGCCGGCGGCCGGTGGATGACCTCTTCGGCGTGAAGGAACTACCAGCCGCCGACGAGCTGCAGAAGCAGCATGTCAAGTTGATCGAACGGCCCGCCCGAGTCCTTGGCCGTCCATCAACAGCAAACGCAGATCCAACGACAGCTCCCTGAGTCATGGTGGACTGCACCATGATCAAGTGGCCCGTCTGGTGCAGTTAACTCAGTGGGGAGGTCATTGTGGGCTCCACAGGAGAAGCTGGAAGGAATCCTCGCCGCAGGTGAGCCAGGTGCTGTCGCCGAGCGCGATCGGGTCTCCCGACACCGGTTTCGGATACTCCACCTGGCCGAGGATGTTCCCCCGTGCCGTGTCGATCAGCCAGTGCCGTGGCTGCTCGTTCCTGTCGCTGGTGCTCGCGATGACTGTGTGCTCGTTGACGAAGCCGCACCGGTAGCCCCAGGAGAGCTCTTCCTCCGCGTCTGGCGGCGTTTGAGGCCGGGGGTCGGTGGTGATCTCGTGCGTCACCGCGCCGTCGGGAAGGCGATGGATCGCAGGCTCCAATCCCCAGTGAGAGATCGTGAGGAGCCGCGTCCCGCAGGGGCTGACGTCGACGAGGCAACGGTCGTCATCCCCGATGCGGGTGACGGTGAGTCGAGCACCGTCCCACCGACCCCACAGCAGCGGGACGCCGTCCTGACCCTCGCCGACGCTGAGGCCCATCTGCCCAGGGGCGGGGTGGGGGATGTGGTGGGAGCCGGCGGCTGCGGTGTCGGTCGAGGCCCGTCCCAGGACGCGGCCGTCGGCGGCGTCGAGCACGAGCCACTCCTCGTCGAGTTCCGACTCGGCGTCATCTGGCAGCGGTGTGCGTACGTGAGCCCAGACCGTCGAGCCGTCCGCGCTGATCCAGCAGGAGCCCGAATCGGGGTTGCGGTGTTCCTTGTCGTCCGCGTACTCCTGGTAGGAGTTGTGGTGCGACAAGCAGGACGGGGCCCAGCATGCGTGGCACACCCTCCAGCGCAGCGCGCCGGCGGCGTCGACCGCGTGTAGTGCGTGCTCGCCGCTGAAGACCGCCAGGTCGATGGTGGGGCTGACCGCATCGATGCCGCCGGCTCGGCGGGGCCAGGGTGCCGGGAACCGGGCTGCGGGAGCGTGGTCGCCGGCGATGAGCCGTCCGAGGTCGTATGCCAACAGTTCGTCATCGCGCCGGATCACGACGAGCCGGCGGCGCGGCCACCGCTGGACGGCGGGCGTGTCGGCGGTGTGATCGGAACCGGGTACGCGAGCAGCGTTCGCCGGGACCCGGAAGGACGCCATAAGGCGGGGGGTGACGGGCACCCGTGCATCCTGCCAAGCCCGCTCACGGCGGGCGCGGTCGGTGACAGCGCCCTGCTGTCACTGGCCCTTGGCAGAAAGTCCGCTTGCCTAGCAAACGACACCATCCGCGTCCGTCGCCCAGTCATCGCGGTTGTTGTGGCTGGCGCGACCCTGGCAATGGGGGAGCAGATTGGGTGCAGGTTGGCGAAGTGGTTGCGTCAGACTTTGGCGGTCAGGTGGCGTAGGGCGCGGGCGGTGGGGCTGCCGGGGTCTGCGGTGATGAAGACGACCTGCTGGTCGTCGTCGGGGATGGCCAGCACGTCACAGTTGAGGCGCAGCGGGCCGAGCTGTGGATGGGTGATGGTCTTGGTCCGATGGCCAGGGGCGCGTACCGGGTTGGTGTTCCAGATCTCGGTGAACTCGGTGCTGCTAGCGCGCAACTCCGCCAGGAGGCGGGCGATGGGCTCGTCGCGGGGGTAGCGGTCGGCGGCGGCGCGTAGCCGCGCCACCGCGATGTGACCGAACTCCTCGGCGCTGGAGCTTTCGTAGCCGTTGAGGCCCAGGAACCGTCGGCGGGCCAGGTTGGGCTCCTGCCTGAGGTCACCCAGCAGGGCGTCGGCGAGCGGGTTGAAGTCGATCACGTCGTAGCTGGCGTCGGTGACGACGGCCGCCGCTTCGGGGATGCGGCGCAGCAGGTTGACCACGTACGGGCGGACCTGGCGTACCGGGCCGGCAGGCGGTGTCGGGCTCGCCTCGGCCAGCCGGAACAGGTGGGTCCGCTCGGCCGGCGACAGCCGCAGCGCCTCCGTGAGGGCCTCCAGAATCCGTGGCGACGGGTGGGGGCCTCGGGCCTGTTCGAGGCGGGTGTAGTAATCGACGGACATGTGTGCCAGCCGGGCCACCTCCTCACGGCGCAGGCCGGGGGTACGGCGGCGCGGGCCGGCGGGCAGGCCGACGTCGGCAGGGCCCATTTCGTCCCGCCGCTCGCGCAGGAACCGAGCCAGCTCCTGTCTGGCCATCGCACCTCCTCCACTGCCAGGTACCGGTTGTCCCTGGATGCGCCGGTTTGCCGACGGCATCGTCGACATCATGAACCCCATGAACGATTCCACAGCACTGGTCACCGGTGCCAACAAGGGCATCGGTAAGGAGATCGCGCGGCAGCTCGCGGCCGCCGGGCTCACCGTCTACGTCGGCTCCCGAGATCCGCTACGGGGACAGCAGGCCGTCGACGAGATCGGCGGCGACGCCCGACTACTGATCCTCGACGTCACCAACGCCCAGAGCATCGCCGAAGCCGCCCGTCAGGTCGAAAACCTGGACGTCCTGGTCAACAACGCCGGCATCTCAATCGATTTGAACCCGGCCACCGAGACCGACGTCGACGCCTTCCGCCGTACTTATGAAACCAATGTGTTCGGGGTCGTCGCGGCCACCAACGTGTTCCTGTCCGCGTTGCGTCGCTCCGCCCGGCCCCGGATCGTGAACATCTCCAGTGGCACCGGATCACTGGGCTGGAGCACCGGCCCGCAGCCGCAGTTCCCCGCGACGGGCTCACTCGCCGCATACCGGTCGTCCAAGACCGCACTGAACGCGCTGACGGTCTTCTACGCCCAGGCGCTCGCCGCCGACGGCTTCAAGGTGAACGCCCTCGCGCCCGGGCTGCGCAAGACCGATCTCAACGTGACCGCCGCCGCCAGCGGCGGAGACCCGGCCGAAGCCGCGGCCGGCGCGGTCCGACTGGCATTGCTACCCGACGACGGCCCCACGGGTGAATTCCTCTCCTGGGACGGGACGCCCGTGCCCTGGTGAACCGCCATCCACCGGAGGGCGCCCGACCGCAGCGGTCACGACAACCGAGTTGACCGCTGCGGCCGCCTGGCTCATCGGGACGCGCGCTATTGCCGCTGACAAGGCGCGGCGATCGTGGGCGTGCTCCCCGGTCGACCGATGCGGCTGCGGGAGCCACCGCTGGTGCCAACCAAGGCAGTGGGCTGGCAGCTCACGATCGGTCGGCGGCCCGGTGTGAGCCCGGTTGGGGGGGAGCAGGTTGGGAGCAGCGGGGTGCCTCAGCACCTGCATGGGGACTCTGGGATGGACGTCGAGGTCGGCTAGGAACGGCGCAGGTCAAGCCCCGCTGGCGAGGCAGCGGCCGACGGAGCTTGACGTCCATAGGAGCATCGGGATGGCACAGGTTCGACGGCGTTAGGCGGAGAGGATGCCTGCCTGGTGTTATCAGCGTGGCCCGATCAACTCCACCTAAGCCCGGCGAGTTGTTGCTTGAACTGTTTCAGGGTGAAGCCGTGGCTCTCGGGCGGTATAAGCGACAGGGAGTAGGTGACCTGCCCGAGCTCCCACCAGACCGTCCAAGAGCCTGGTGCGCCGTAGGTAGTGATGATGCCTTGCTGTGAGCGGATTGGGACCGTGGCGATAGTGGCGGGCCGGTGCACTCTGGTTGTGGGCTGCGCGTCGAGGAGCAGCATTGTGCCGCCAGGGTCGCGAAAGCTCTGAAACCAGCGTTCGTCGGGTCGCAGGTGTCCTCCGGAAGGATCCCACCGCTTGTCTGCAAGGACGTCCGGCACATCCCGCTGAAAGTAGGTCGGATGCGGCCGGGTGGTGGTGGCGTCGCGCAGAACTCTGTCACCGAGGGGTTTCTGCAGCGACACGAAAGCGGGCGCAGCGTCACCGGTGGTGGCGCATACTTCTTCCTCTGCTCGCACGATGCTCGTGGTCACCGAAATGACCACCTGGGTTTCGTCCTGACGGGTGATCGTCGCCTCGGGGGAACGCGTGGACTCTCCGCAGATTGCGCTGTCTATGCCGGTGGCCACGGTGATCGAGGTGTCATCGCGAGCGACGACCGCCGCGACCCATGGCAGCACGACGGATCCATCCGGCGTCGAGGCTCGATTCTCATGCTGCGGTGCCGCCGACGCGGACGATGTCGCCTCTTGTGGAGGTTCCGCTACGGCGTCTCGGCGACCTGTTCCGCAGGCACCACATAGCGTCGCGACGAGCACTGCTGCGGTGATGCGCCCAACCTTGCGCGAGCTAATGATCACCACCGCAGCCTGCCAGAAAGTGGAAGCTCACCGCTGCCCCTCACTGCACCGAGCCGGTGACCACCGACGAGCCAGCCGCTCGGGCGAATGCTCCGGGATCTGTGGGCAGCCCTCGGGGGAAGGCTGGGCACAGATGGGAGGCAAGATCGCAATCCGTTACGACCCTGGTCAAGGTCGCGGCTTGACACCTGTAGGAGCACCGGGATGGCAGCAGCGCTCGGGGCCTGCCGCTGGCCAAAGCAGGGTAGGTGCGTCGTCGTGGACACCACCTAGTGGTGGGCGGACTGCTGAGACCCGGGGGTTGTATCCCACTGATCTCTGTGGATACCATCAGGGCCGGCTAGATCAGCGGGGGCCTTAGATTCACCAGCAACAACGTCAATGTGGTATGCGTGGAGTGCGGCTACAAGCTGCCGTTTCGATACCGTCGGATTTTCAATTCGGCAAATCGGCCAT
The DNA here is from genome assembly GCF_003857055.1 of Micromonospora inaquosa. Classification (GTDB taxonomy): domain Bacteria; phylum Actinomycetota; class Actinomycetes; order Mycobacteriales; family Micromonosporaceae; genus Micromonospora; species Micromonospora inaquosa. The sequence goes on from NZ_QGSZ01000176.1 coordinate 17,129, forward strand.
GGGAATCTACCGTATTTGACCTAATGCCCCCGCACACTCACATCAGGCTGTCGAGATTCGATAGTCGTGTCGCTGGAGGTGTGTCGTGAGAAAAATTGGCAGGACGTTGGTCAGGGCGGCGCTAATTTCAAGCCTCGTAGCCGTCGGTGGGCTGGTTGCCGTCCAGCCGGCTTCCGCGCACAGTGGCACCTGGGAAAGGATCCGCAGCGGCTGCCGCTACACGGGTGGCGTGACGTCCAACCACCAAGTTGCCTGGACCCAGAAAGTATCGGGTAGTTGCACGGGGCACGCGTGGCTGTTGGTGAACTACGAGGAGGACGGCTGGATCGTCACTCGTGAACTTCACCAGGCCGATTACGTCGCGGATTCCCCGCCGGCTGGCTCGAGCTTCCGGAGCGTATGCCACAAGACTCAGGAGAACGAGTCCTACGGGTGTTCACACTAGGAGTGAGAACCGGCTCCGAACCACATGACGGCCGGTCGGCTGCAGTCATCCTGCAGGCTGGTAGGAGCCTCCTCGTGGCTGCGTTGATCCTGGGAGTGGCGGGCTGCTCGTCTTCGACGAATGCCGGGCAGCCTCAGCCGGACAAAGTAACGGCATCTACGCAAGTCGCACCGTCCGTCCCCGCAATGGGGTCGTCCGGCGAGGAGTCGGACCGGGCGGAATATGAACTTGCGGTCCGGCGACTGGAAACCTGCCTCAGCGCGTCGAAGGTCACCCTTGTCAACGACGGCTGGGATCCGATCGGCAACGACGAGATGATTCTCGGGTACGCATCGGCTGACCTGACGCTCGACGAAAAGATGAGCGTTGCCCGCCGGTGCCGGGCAACTCACCTCGATGCTGCGGCGGAGCGTTTCCGGAAAACCCACGCACCTTACGTGTCACCAGATCTGCTGGACACGATTCGAAAGTGCCTCGCCGCCAGGGGCGTACGGCTTGCGAACGAGGAAAAGAGCCCGGAAGGCATATTGCGAGCCGTGCCGACAGAAAGGCGCCCGGATTTGATCGAATGCGTGCATGAGGGTGGGCGCAAGTTATACCCAGATACGCCAATATCTTTCCCATAGTTCAGATGTCCGGCCGCTGTTGGCGGCCGGACATCCCCAGGGCTTATGCAAGGTAGAGACAGGACCGGATCGCCGGTTTTGAGGTAGTCACGGTGTCCACATCGGTGACCACATCCGCTGGCGCAACCAACGAGCCCGACCGAGGTCCGGATTCGCGACCAGCCCGAGATCCGCTGCCTGGACTACCCGTTCATGGCTGCCTGACGAGGCACTAGTTACCGACGCCGAGGCTCGACATGAACGCCGCCGGGTAACGGTCACCGAGTGCGGCACCCTTCGGCACGGCCGCCTCGATCTCTTCGAGATCCTCGGCCGACAACTTCACGTCCAGCGCCGGAAACGCCTCGGCCAGCTGCTGCCGGGTGCGTGCACCGACCAGCGGAACGATGGACGGGTCCTGCGCCGCCACCCACGCGATCGCCAACTGCGCCACCGTGCACCCCTTCGCGTCGGCGACCCGACGCAACGCCTCCACCAGGGTGAGGTTGTGCGACGCGTTCTCGGCGGAGAAGCGGGGACTGTGGTTACGGTGATCGTCCGGCCGCCCCGGCACCCAGTTCCCCGAGAGCAGGCCACGGCTCAGCACCCCGTACGCGGTCAGCCCGATGCCCAACTCCCGCAGCGTGGGCAGCACGTCGGCCTCGACCGCCCGCGACAGCAGCGAATACTCAATCTGAAGATCAGCAACCGGATGTACGGCGTGCGCCCGCCGGACGGTCTCCGCGTCAACCTCGGAGAGCCCCACGTACCGCACGTAACCGGCGTCGATCATCTCCTTGATCGTGCCAATCGTGTCCTCGATCGGCACCGACCGGTCGAGCCGGGCCGGCCGGTAGATGTCCACGTAGTCGACGCCGAGCCGGGTCAGCGAGTAGCTCAGGAAGTTCCGCACCGAAGCCGGGCGGGAGTCCTGACCGGCGAACCGCATGCCCGGCCCCACCTGCTGCCCGAACTTCACACTCAGCAGATAGCTGTCCCGGTCGCGTCCCCGCAACGCCTCCGACAGCAGCAGTTCGTTGTGCCCCATGCCATAGAAGTCGCCGGTGTCGACCAGCGTGACCCCCGCGTCCAGCGCGGCCCGTACGGTGGCGATGCTCTCCTCGCGATCGGCCGGGCCGTACGCGCCCGACATGCTCATCGCCCCCAGCCCCACCGCGGAAACCTTGGGACCCGTGTTACCCAGAGTGCGTGTCTGCATCGAAACTCTCCCTCATCGGTCGATCTCGGTTCCACCCTGCGCCGCTTTCCGGCCCGCCGACAGCGGAGCGCTTATCGTGGGAGCGCCGCTCCCTGGCTCGGTGCCCAGTCCCCGGGGCACCATGGAGGCATGCAGCGTGAGCAGCTCGCCGACTTCCTGCGGCGCCGGCGCGAGACCATCCGCCCCGCCGAGGTCGGCATCGCCGACGGCCCCCGCCGCCGCACCGCCGGCCTGCGTCGCGAGGAGGTCGCCATGCTCGCCGGCATGTCCGTCGACTACGTCGTCCGCCTTGAGCAGGGCCGCAGCAGCCAGCCGTCGACCCAGCTGCTCGGTGCCCTGGCCCGGGCCCTGCGCCTGACCGACGACGAGCGAAGCCACCTGTTCCACCTGGCCGGCCACCAGCCGCCGCCCGCCGACGGCATCGCCCGCCTGGCCAGGGCCGGCCTGGTCCGCCTGCTCGACCTGGTGGGCGATATCCCCGCCATGGTCCTGTCCGACCTGGGCGAGGTCCTGGCGCAGAACCGCATGTCGATCCTGCTCAGCGGCGACCACACCGGGCTGACTGGCGACCGCCGCTACGTCGCCTACCGTTACTTCACCGACCCGGTCATCCGCGACCTCCACGGCCCCGAGGAATGGCAGCGGCACGCCCGCCAGCAGGTCGCCGACCTGCGCGCGGTGGCCGGCCGGCGGGCCGGCGACCCGGCTGTGACGGGCCTGATCGAACGGTTGCGGGCTGCGAGCGACGACTTCCGGCGGCTGTGGGCCGAGCACGAGGTGGCGGTGCGCCGGGCCGACCGCAAGACGTTCATGCACCCGCGCGTGGGCCGCATCACGATGGACTGCGAAACCCTGGTCACCCCCGACCTCGGCCAGCAGCTGCTGGTGCTGACCCCGGCCGACGCCGAGGCCCGGGAGAAGCTTGAGCTGCTGCGCGTGCTGGGGGTCGAGGAGTTCCCGGCCGGCGTGCCGCACTGACAGTGCCCGCGGTTCCCACGCCCATGGGAGCTCTGACGACCCGTCACCGCGCCCGAAGTGCTCACCGACGCTGGACAGAGAGACGGGGGCTTCGACCTGTGGTGATGCGGTCGAGCGGTGCGGCGTGACCTCCCAGTAGAGGTCGAAGTGCTCAGGGCGGCGTGGTTTGACCCGTATCCGTATGCTCGCGAATGTTCGAGCACTATCGGGAGGGCGATCTATGTCGATGTCACGGGACGCGAGTGGGGACTTCGCCAGCATGCTCGATGCCACTGTCGGTGCCCTTCGGGCGGTGAGCCCACAGCCGGAAGACGAGGAAGTCGCCCGGCAGCGGCGGATCGGCGAGGCAGCGGATGGTCATGTCTCTGCCGAGTTCGGTGCCGACGGTCGGCTTTCGTCGCTTACCGTGGATCCGCGCTTGATGCGCCGGGGCTCCGCCGAGCTGTGTGACCGGATCGTCGAGGCGGTGAATGCGGCGATCGACTCCATGCGTAGCGGCGTCTCCGCGCCGGGTGCTGCGGACCTTACGCAGCTCACCGAGCAGCTGCAGCAGGTCAGGGATACGGCCGTGCCGCGGCTGAGCACGTTTCTGCAGGCATTGACCGAGGCGCAGGCCCGGATGTCCGGCGGGAGTGCTGACCGGTGAGCGGTTTCGAGGTGGAGCCCGCAGCCCTGCGAGCCGGCGCTGATCAGGTGATCGGCGCGGCCGATCGGTTCATCGGGCAGCTCGAGAGTTTCGAGGCGCAGATGGCCGGCTACGGCGAGCCCTGGGGCGGCGACGACATCGGCTCGCTGATCGGGGGCGTCTACACCGGAGTTTCGGCCTGGGTGCTGGACTGCATCGGTGTGGCTGCCGAGGAGATCGGCGCGGCGGGCAGCGATCTGACCGCGATGGCTGACAACTACGAGTCGGTTGAGCGCGAAACCGCGAACGCGATGCGCGACATCCTCGGAATTCTGGGGTGAGGGATGGGACTTCAGCTGCCGGGTGAGCTGGTCACCGCCCTCGGTTGGATCGGCTTTTCCTGGCCGGAGGGTGACGAGGAGAAGCTGTTCGAGATGGGGCAGGCCTGGATCGACTTCGCCGGGACGGTCGCCGACGCCTCCGGGGAGGCGGGCGCGGCCGCTGCGGCGGTGATGTCGAAGCAGAGCGGCGAGGCGATGCAGGCGTTCGCCCAGTGGTGGGAGAAACCGGAGAGCGGGCCGGGTACCCTGCCGGACTACGCTCAGGCGGCGATGCTGGTCGGCACCGGCCTGATCATCTGCGCCGGGATCGTGCTCGCGTTGAAGATCCAGATGATTGTGCAGCTGGCCATCTTTGCCTTCCAGGTGGCGCAGGCCATCGCAACCGCGGTCGTCACCTTCGGCGCGTCGCTGGCTGAGATCCCGATTTTCCAAATGATCACGCGGGAGATCGTCGGCCTGCTGGTCGACCAGGTGATTGCGGAGCTGATAAGTGGCTAGCCGGGGCGGTCCCCGGAAGCGAGGTGGCGCGGCCAAGCCGAAGGTGGGCAAACTCGTCGGCGCGGCGGTGAAGAAGGCCTCCGCACCCCCGGTGAGGCGCAACAATGATCTGCCCGAGGTCACCATCCGGGTCCAGCGTAAGAGCACACACCACCGCACCGACTTCGACCGCAAGATGGCCGCCCTGAAACGGCTCAGCGATCAGGAAAAGCTGTTCAAGCAGGCGAACCCGGTAGCGCGCGACACCAGCATTACCGGCGGGTTCAAGGACCGGATCATCCGGAAGATCCACAACAAGTACATCAAGAACAACAAGGGCAGCGACGCGCAGAAGGCCAAAGACCGTGAAGCGGCCGAGCGGATGAAGCAACGGGTACGCGACCAGAACCCCGATCATGTCTGGGAGCTGCAACTTGGCGGTCCTGACGAGGTCAGTAACCTGAAGCTGATGGACGCCGAGACCAACCAGGACATCGGCACCCAGATCCGGGTGCAGATCATGAACCTGCCGGACGGCACGCCGATCCGAATAGAGGTAGTGGATTGAACCCCGATCTGCGGGAACTCATCGAGGAGTTGCGCGCCGACCTGGTGGCGGACGAGGACAACACCGTCAGCTGGGGAGAGATCAGCGCGGGCGCGCCGACCGACAAGATTCCGGCCGAGGTGCCACAGCCGGTACGCGAGCTGATGGAGGTCGCCGAGAGCATCGCGGCCGGTGGGTTCTACCTGCCCGGCATCTCCTCCTCAGCGCGTATGCAGAGCGGTCTGAAGATGATGCCGGAATACACCGGCGTCGCCGCCGAGCCCGACGAGTGGTTCTACCTCGGGCGCCTCAAGGAGGAGCCGCTGTTGCTGCGGCGCGACTCCGGCGCGGTCTGGTACTTCCCGCAGGTCAGCACCGACGAGTGGTTCATGCGCGAGGCTTTCCAGGAGATCGCCCCGGACCTGGACTCTTTCCTCGATTACTACCTGTTCGGCGCGGGCTACGCCGAGATCGGCTCTGACGATGACGACTGGTGGCGGTTCCTTGAGGAACAGGACCTGACCACGCCGGGCGAGCAGGAGGACGAATGAGCGTGTCGTTGGCGGAACTCACCGCGCTCTGGGGCGCCGACGGCGTGATCGAGGTCCCGGCCGGTCTGCTCGGCGACGTGCTCACACCGGGAGTCCTGCCGGCCGGTGCCGCTCTCCCGGTCGAGGTGCCGATCCTGTTCACCGCGGACGTCACCGCCCCGGGCATGACGCCGTTCGGCAAGTTGAAGATCGAGATTGGCGACGAGGGCCCGCGGATGTACGTCATCCTCGGCAGCTCGCCCGATGACGCCCAGATGCTCTACATCCTTGACTCGCAGAACGGCTCGGTCATCCTGCTGGACCTCTCGACGCCGAACTTCGAGCACGTCAACGCCTCGTTCGCTGCGTTCGTCGAGTTCCTCTACAGGCTCGGGCAGCTTATCGCCACCGACCCGGGCGGCAGGGCACGCGCCGAGGTCGCGGCGGCCATCCGCGCCGAGTTGACGCGGGTCGACCCGTCCGCATTCACCGATCCGGAATCGTGGTGGAGCATCGCCTTCGACCAGCTCGAATCCACCGCCGCGTAGCCTCGTGCCTCACCCCGGCTGCGGACCGGCCCCAGCAGGGGACTGACAACAGACGCCGCACCCGCATAACGTCCACTCGATGATCCGACCTGCGTTCCTGGACGTCGCTGAAACCGCCGCAGCCCTGTTGCACGAACCGATGCTGATCGAGCGATGGTCCACGCCCAGCGCGCTGCCCGACTTCTCCACCGGCGGCCTCGCCCGTCATCTGGCCAACCAGCTCACCCACACCGCGACCTTCCTCGCCGCGACGCCGGGAGCGTCAGCCATCTCGGTGCTGGAGCGGCACAACCAGCAAACCGCATCGTGGACCTCGGCGACTGGGGTCTGCACGTCGATGACTTCCTACTGACCCGGGTGGTGGAACTGGTCGTGCACATCGACGACCTGGCAGTCAGTCTCGGGCTGCCGACGCCAGCGCTGCCAGAGGCAGCGGCCGGAGCGACAATCAAGCTGCTGAGCAGCCTCGCAGCCTGGCGACACGGTTCCCTGAACGTGATACGTGCGCTGGCTCGGCAAGAACGAGCCCCCGCCTCGATCGTCGCCCTCTGAACCGTCAGAGCCCCGCTCACGGCGTCGAGACGGTGTCCTCATCTAGCCGATGTGAGTGTGGTCCTCAGTTCCAGCCCCTTCCTGTCCGAGTCCACGCGTCCTGGTCCACCGGTCGAGGGTCTTGTCGCAGCCACGTGACGATGCTTTGTGCGTGTTCCTCGGGTGCCCCCGAGGACGACTCGATTCGAAGGGCGTCGTCGAAGTATGGGAACGCTTCAGCGCGCTCGCGGACGAGTGCTTCGTCGAGGTCCGTGGCTTGGTGGCGCTCCCGGAAACGGCTCACGGCCTCGTCGGGAGTCACGAAGAACTCGACGACCCGGAGCGGCGCAGAGGATCCCGCCAACGCTTCCAGCAGACTGGCTCGCTGGTCACGGCGGGCGTAGGTGCACTCGAGCACCACGGTCTCGCCACCATCTACGAACATTCGGGCGAGGAGGTGCGCGCCGGCGTACGCGCGCAAACGGTCGTCACGATTTCGATCGGACGCAGGGAACAGAAGCTCGAATAGCGTGTCGACCTCCAGGTAGATCCGACCGTGACCTGAGGTGGTCAGCACCTCTGCCAGAGTCTTTCCAACTGTGGACTTGCCCGAGCACGGAGGGCCCGACAACACGACAATCCCGCTGCTGGCCATGTCCCTCGCGGTTTCGTGATCGTTGACGACGTTCCAAGCAGGCGGACGATGGTGCGCAGGCACTTGAGGATCCTAACCACCCGGATCTGTCGCGATGGGGCCCGATCACGGCGGTGGCGAGGCCGGCGGCTGCGCGTTCGGGCGGTGGGCCCGCCCTCTGGTCACTGTCCGCGTGGCACCATGTCGCGTTATGGATCATCAGGGGCAGTTTCGTCGTGCGGCGCTCGCGTTAGGCATCCCGGACGACGAGGTCAGCCGGTTCATCCAGCACCTGCGTTTGTCGATCCGGTTGAGCGGGGGATCCGGCGGTGTTCCGGTCGGGCAGTTCGGTGGGTTGCCGCGGCTGCCGGTGGGCATGGACTGGCCGTCGGACGGGGTCGATGCGTTGCCGTTCATCTTCTCGGTCGACTGTGCGGCGCTGCCGAGAGTCGACGGCTTCGGGCTGCCGGCAGGCGGTTCGCTGCTGTTCTTCCTGAACCACGAGCAGGCGGCTGCCAGCGGGGAGCGCAGGTATGGGCGAGTCGTGTATGTGCCGGCTGGTACCGAGACCGAGGTGGCGGCAGGACGCACCGACCCGGCGTTCGTCGGCGAGCAGTATGAGGTCGGCGCCACGCTGCGCGCCGAGTTCCCCGATCGGTTCGGGGCTGACGACGAGGACGACGAGGCGGACGACGACGAGGACGACGACGACTTGTCGCCTTTCCAGCAGCAGTTGGCCCGTGACCTTGAGGGTGACCTGCCGCACCTTGACGAGCTCTGTGCGGTGGCCAACGATCTCTGGCCGCCTGACAGCGGGTACGCCAGCGCCTATATCGGCGGGTATGCCGACGAGGAGGTGATCAAGAGTATTGCGGAGCAGACCCTCGCGTGGCGCGAGAAGATCGGCGAGATCGTCATCCCGGTCGCGAAATGGTATTCCCATGTGGAGAGGGAGACGCACCGGCTGACGAGTGAGTGGGTGTCGCTCGCCCGCTTTCCCGTAGACAACGAGCTCTATTACCGGAGTGCCGGGAGTTTCGTGATCCGTCACGACGACCTGGCCGCCGGTCGGCTGGACGAGGCGCTTTCCATGGGCGAGCTGATCCCCTAGAACACCGGCGGCCCGCCCGCCCGCCGGTTGGGAGGGCGACGTCGGCGACCCAGCCGCCCGGATCTGCCGCCGACCGTGCGCGCTGCGCCTCGGTGACCCGGTCGCGGTTGACCAACGTCGGCGTCGCACTGCTCGCTGGAGACCTCTGCTTCCGCAGGGGCGCGTTCGGCCTGGATGTGCGCGATCCTGTCGGTGACAACGGCCGGGTCGGCTCCGACGTCGAGGGCGACCCGGTAGCGCGCTCCAACGTGGCGTCGCACCCGATACCCGAGGCTCGGATGCGCCGCGTCAGCCCATGTGTTGGTCGTCAGACGTCGCGAACGTCCGCAGATGGTCAACCGCCGCGGAGAGCGCGTCCTGCAGGGGGCCGATGTCCCGGGCGACCTGGGCGAGGAGCATGCCGCCTTGGTACGCCGCGAGGAACATGTCGGCGAGCCGCGCGGGGTCGGCGGACGCATCGATGCGGCCGAGTTGCCGCATGCGATCGAGCCCGGCGCGGAAGATCTCGCGCCACTGCGCGAACACCTCCGCGAGCCGGTCGTGCACGTCGAGATCGGTCTTGACGATCTCGCTCGCGAGCGAGCCGAGGCTGCAGCCGTCTTCGAACGGACGCCCCGAGAGGACGTAGAAGTCCGCCCAGTCCTGGAACGCCTCGATGGTGTCGAAGCTGGCGAACCGTTCGCTGCGGTGGAAGCCGAGGACGCTGTCAGCCTGCCAGTCGATGACCGCCAGGACGAGGCTCTCCTTGGTGGGGAAGTAGTGACTCAGCTGCGATCCACTCACGCCCGCAGCGCGGCGGACGAGCTCGTTGTTGGTTGCGTGCACCCCTTTGCCGTAGATCAGCGCCGCCGCGTGCTCCAGGATCCGCTCGCGCGTGGCCTGGCCCTTGGGAGTGAGCTTCTGGGCTGCCTCCGCCCCGTTGTTCACCTGCATGTGATCAACATACACACACTGGGCTCGGGAACCCACTTTTGCTGCGCCCAGTCCGACTGATGGACGAAATCGTCCAGTAAAGTCACGTGGCGACCGCGTACTCTAGTGGTCGCTCGCGCGTGGCCTGACCCTTGGGGCTTTGGGGCTGCCCACACTCCGCTGCTCAGCACATGTAATCAGCGTTACACAGACTGGGCTTGTAAACCCACTTTCGATGGGCTTCACTCAAGCGAGTGGACGAAATCGTCCAGTCAAGTCACCCTGGAGGTTCAGCACCATGTCTCGCCTGACCGCTCCCGCGCGCGCCGACATGGACGCGAAGACGCGGGGTGCCCTCGACGCCATCGCGAAGCAGTTCGGCTTCGCCCCCAGCATGTTCACCACGCTCGCCGCGAACCCGACAGTGCTCGAAATCGTGATGGGCCTGCAGGGCAGCATCGCGAAGCTCCTGGACGCGAAGACGCGCCACACGATCGCCCTCGCGGTCTCTCAGTCGAACGGCTGCCACTACTGCCAGGCACTCCACGGTTTCATCTCGTCGAACCTCGGCGGTATGTCGCCGGAGGAGATTGAGCTCGCCCGCAACGGCACGTCCAGCGACCCGAAGCGCGCCGCCGTCGCGAGGTTCGCGCAGCACGTGATCGAGACGCGTGGCCAGGTCAGCGACGAGGACCTCGAAGCGATCCGCGGGGCCGGTTACATCGACCCGGAGATCCAGGCGATCGTCACGATCGTGGTCGTCACCCTGCTCACGAACTACCTCAACAACGTCAGCGACGCCGTCGTCGACGTCCCCGGCGCCGACCACCAGTCGGCCTGACTTTCCTCTCCATCCGGCGTTCAGACAAAAAGAGAGCATGATCTTGAATCTCGACAAGCTGATGACGAAGCACCTCACCCGCTACTTCGACCCGAGCAAGAGGATCCCGGAGGAGACGTTCCAGCAGTTGCTGCGTTACCTGCGCACCTCACCGACGACGATCAACATTCAGCCGAACCGTTTCCACGTGCTGGAGACGCAGGACGGCAAGGACAAGCTCGCGAACGCACTGGTCGGCCGCTTCGCGGACAACGCGGAGAAGGTGCGCAACGCCTCGCACGCCATCATCTTCACCACGCGCAAGGACATCCCTGACACGCACCTGCAGGAGATCTTCGAGAAGGAGCGCGCCGACAGGCGCTTCGCCGACCCGGAGATCCAGAAGGGATGGGAGGCGGGCGCCTCCAACTTCGTGGAGATCCAGACGAAGAACTATGGCGGGGACGTGCTCCACTGGCTCGAGAAGAACACCTACCTCGTCGTCGGCGCCACGATGATGGCCGCCGCATCCCTCGGGGTGGACGCGACGCCGATGGAGGGCTTCGACCGCAGGACCGTGGACGCGGCCTTCGACCTGACCGGCACCGACTACACGACCACGCTGCTTCTGGTGCTCGGCTACCCCGACGAGGCTCGGGTTTCCCGTCAGCCGGTCTCGCGGTTCGACGCGGAGAAGATCTTCACGCACATGTGACGGACGCGGCGGACGTCGGGCCGCCGCGCCAGCCCCGTTCACTTCGACCCGGTTGCCCGGCGTCCGAGCGATCAACCCACAGCCGATCCACGGATCGAGGCTGAGGACTTCGAGGAGGTCAAGATGGAGATTGATAAGGCTGTGCAGGAGCGAGCCGCGGCCCGCGCCGCCGAGCTTCCCGGCTCCGAGCACGCACACCAGTCCACCGGCGACTGGGAGGTATGGAAGGTCGGTGGCAAGGTGTTCATGCTGCAGACGTCGATGCCCGGCGAGCCCGTTGTGATCCTGAAAGCGGATCCATCCGACGCGGACGCGCTCCGCGCCGCTCATGCGAGCATCTCGCCCGGCTACCACATGAACAAGAAGCACTGGATCACGATGCGGGCGGGTGCGGACGTCGAGCCCGCGCTTGTCGACAATCTCGTGACCGAGTCGTACCTCCTCGTCGTCGCCGGCCTGCCGAAGCAGAGCCGTCCCGTCGATCCCGCCTCATTCCGCGTCCCGCCGTCCGCCGACTGATCACGCTGACGCCGACCGCGCCCAGAGTGCTGCCCCTCATCCGCGCAGCGCCCGCACCGGCGCACGGCGCCCTTACGGGGCCGGCCGCATCTCCGACACCTACTTTCACCGGAGCCAGCGCCGACATCCTCGCCATCGCCAGGCTTGCCCACCTGAAGACGCGGCACCCGACCTGCGCCCGCCCCTCAAGGCTGGTGGGAATTCCGAAGCGGCTGTCCACCGACGGGGACGTCCCCACCACTGGTGCTGTCGTTGTCACCTACAGGAGGTCATCTCTTGGATACCAGGATCCAGAACGTCCGACTGAACGCCACGTCGAACGAGCAACTCATGGCTCTGGCGAACGCAGGAGCCGCAGCCTTCGGCCATACCGCCACACTCCAGGTGGAACGGACCTTGGCCCAGCTTCTGCGTTTACGTGTCGCGCAGATCAACAACTGCAGCTACTGCCTTCTGGTGCATCACGCCGCCGCCCGTACCGCCGAGATCCCGCCGCCCAAGGTCGAGACCCTCACCGCGTGGTGGGAGACGCACCTGTTCTCCGAGGCGGAGCGAGCCGCGCTGGCCTACACCGAGGCGTTGACCCGAGCCGCCGACGCCACCGTCAACAGCCGCCTCCAGGAAGCCCACGACAGGATGACCACGCACTTCACGGAGGGCGAGATCCTGGAAATCGTGGGCATTGTGATCAACATGAACATCTGGACGCGACTCAAGCTCGCCGAGGGCGCCATGCCCACAACGGCGCCTACCCCGTGAGTTGATACGCGGCCCTGCCATCGGAGCAGGTTGGCACCTGTGCGGTGGACGTCGAAGTCGTCATTCAGCCGCTCGGAGCGCCGGCACCGCTGTGAACAGGCGCTTCAGGATGGACGCCCCTTCGACGGATCCGAAGGCGCAGCCATGGTGCTTTCGGTTGTCAGTCGGGCAGCATCCGCACTCCGATGCGGCTGTGGGAGCCAGCGCTGGTGCCAACCATGGCACTGGGCTGGCACCTCACGATCGGCCCACTGTTCAGGGTGTCGCACTCGGCGGCGGACAGGGTCACCGACCCCTCGGCCCCCACTGCTCGCTCTGGCGTCGGCGCTTCGGCGGCGGGTCGACCAGCTCACCGTCGTCGGCGGCACCCTCAGACCAACATGGCTCCGCGAAACCCGGGGACATCAGTCCACATGTCACGGTGCGGTGCCGGCCGTTGTGCGGCATGACAATGTCAGGCGTCGACTAGGGGGCAGGTTTGCGATCGTTCACGAAGACGTCGGCACGCCCGTCGCTGAATAGTTTCCCCACCATGTTTTTCCGATTCCCCTGCGACTGCGGGGAATGATTGTAGGAGGGGAAGATGCTCAGACGTCGCGTGCTCGGCATCGGGCTTGCCGCACTGCTGGCGGTCTCCGTGGCCGCCGTTGCTTCTCCGGCCAGTGCAGCAGGGTCTGCGATGGCTGCCGGGGCGATCCCCCAGCCGGTGCTCGATGCGGCGGAGGCTCTGGCCGGAGGGCAGGCCGCAGCGGTAACACCTACGTTCAGCCGGAAGCCGACCACTCGTGGACCGGTCGCGGCAGCCGCCGAGAATGTGATCACCTGCTCCGCGCGGGCCCAGTATCCGCATGCGTCGACCGGCGGCAACGGCATCCCGGGCAGCATCGACGGCAAGGCGGATTCGTGGTGTGACGCGCCAATCCCGTACATCGGTGCGCAGGCCGAGTTGTACCAGTACGTCCCAGGCAGCGGCTTCTTCCTGGTGTCGGTCGGAAGCCTGAACTCCGGCCCGGGGAACAAGACGTACACAGGTGTCGCCTTCACGATCTGCCAGAGTGTGCCGAACTACTACGTCACCAAGGGCATCCACACGTACACCGCTCCCGGCGGCTACTACCCACCGTCAGTGACGCTGACAACACAGTCGCCCATCGTTCAGGTCACCTGCTGAGGAGGCCGCACGGATCAAACCGGTCGACCGTCGCGGTGCCAGCGGCGGTCGACCGGCTACGCCCGGCCTCGTCATGCCTCCCGCAGTCGGTCGGCGAACGCCCAGGCGACGACGGCGGTCAGGATCCGCACGCCGCGGGTCGAGGCCGGACGCAGCCCGATCAGCTCCTCTACGCGTCGCAGGCGATAGTCGAGCGTGCGGGTGTGCACACCAAGCGCCCGTGCCGTCGCCGGTCGGGACATGTCGTGCAGGTAGTACGCGTCGAGGGTGCGGATCAGGTCCGGGCCGGCTTCGAGTCGGGTGATGAGCTCCCGCAGCCAACCGTCCATCTGGGGCAAGCGGGCGGCTCCGAGTTCGACGAACCTGTCCGCGACGCTGTAGAGGTGCTGGGGTCTGCGCTCCGCCGACGTCAATCGGCTGATCTGTCGAGCCTGGTCCAGCACACCGGCCAGCTGGCCCACCGCTCCGAGGGCCGCCCCGGAAGCGCACCCACGGCCGGAGTCCATGGCGACGCCGCGGACCAGGTCCAGGGTGCGATCCGCCGCCGGACCGTATACGCCACCGTCGACAAGCCATGCCGACGTGGCCGTCGACGCGTCGACCGATGCCGGCGTGACAAGTACCAACTCCGCCGGCCCGAGCCAGGACATCGGGATCCGCCAGGACGCCATGGCTGTCGCGACGATGCGTTTCCGAGCCGGCGCGGTCAGGCCCGGCGGGTCGAACCGAACAACCGTCACCAGCCAGTGATTCGCAAGACGTACGCCGGCCGCCCGAGCGATGCCCGTCGGCGGTGGTTCGTCGGCCAGCAGCGACCGCGCGAGCATCTGGACCTGAGCCGACATCGACCAGGTCTGTGCAACGCCAACAAGGTACCCGTCCAGGTAGGCGCCGCGGGCCCGGTTGCCCTCCCGCCCGAGCCAGTTGGCCATGTGGAGCACATCCTCGGTGTTGGCCGCAGTAGCGGTCTCCACCACATCGCGCAGCATCAGTGCGGTATGGGTGCTGAGCGCCTGCCGTTGCGACGCCAGCGAGAGCCGATCCTCGCCCCGTCGTCGGCCGACGTCGCCGATGGCCGCCAGGTCGTCCTCGTCGAGCGACGTGTCGTCCCGTACGCGCTCCAGACTCACCCGTCGGATGAAACGCGCGAAGTCGAGCATGTGCGCGAGCTGCTCCGGTGACGGCGACGCGTATTCGGGCACCTCGCGCTGGTAGGTGTTGACGGCACGCAGGGCATTTACGTCAATCCGCCGCTGGAGCGCCACGATCAGGTCCGGCACGACACCTCCTGCAAGGGACGTCGGACGCCTTCCGATTGATGTTCGCCGATCCTATCGTCGGACCTCGACGCAAACGGCGACGTGGCGACAGCGCTGATCGCGGGTGGTCACGCTCGGTGGCTGGCCTTTGAGCCGATCTTGGGACAGCGGGGCCACTCGCCCAGCCGCTAGCATCGCGCTGATTCCCGTCCCCCATTACGGAGACCCCCATGCGCACACTTGCCGCCGCCCTCGTGGGCGCGTTCGTGGCCGTCCTCCCGGCTACGGCCGCCCTGGCCGCCGACCCCAAGCCGGATATCGCGGTGACCTCCGCCGCCGACAAGGCCAACTACGCTGAGGGTGAAACCTTCACCGTCACGGTCACGGTGCAGAACAAGAGCTCCGTCGACGCCAAACGCGTGCACTACACCGGCGGCGACAGCGAGGGCGTCGACGGTGTCGTCTACGGTGAGCTGTCGACCGGCTTCGACCTCGCCGCCGGCGCCACCAAGACCGTTCAGCTCACTGGCAAGACCAACCGCCTGGCGTCGCAGTCCGGCTACGGATTCGTTGCCTTCTCGCTCGCCGCCGACAACGGCGAAGCCAACGACGCCGACAACATCACCAGCGTGCGGCTGCCGGTGGCGGGCGTCTTCGACGATCTCGGCGGTTACGTCTTCCAGGGTGAGTCCTATGGCGCCGAGTGGACGCCCGGGACGCCTGGCGTCCCGGGTGTCAAGGTCGTCGCCACCAGTGCCGACGGCAAGACGAAGTACGCCGAGGCCATCACGGACGCCAAGGGCCTGTTCCGGTTCGCCCGCCTCCCCGCCGGCGACGTCCTGCTGACCTTCACCGCTCCGGCGGGCTGGAAGGTCCTGGCCGGCGAGAACGGCGAGGACGACCACACTCTGGCGCAGGTGCGCGCCGACGACAGCGACGAGCCGCGCGTCTTCGTGCCGGCGAAGAAGGTCCCCGTGACTTCGCCGAGCGTCACGCCGTCGGCGTCGCCGTCGCCGTCCCTCTCGCCGTCGCCGTCCCTCTCGCCGGCGCCGGCGCCGGCGCCGTCGGCGTCGGCGTCGGCGAGCGCCGGCCCGGGCCTGCCGGTCACCGGCGACAACACCATGCTGCTCGCCGGCGCGGCTGCGGTCGCCGTCGCGGTCGGCATCGCGCTGGTGCTCTTCGCACGGCGCCGCCGCGTGCACCTGCGGGCCTGATCGACCGAGATCGTTCCGGCGGCCGAACGGCCGCAGGCTGTCGCACCCCCCGTTATGTCGAGCAAGACGAAGGGCGCCGAGGCCCCAGCACCCGCTGGAGCCTCGGCGCCACGACTCCGGCCGCGACAACGCCTTCAACGCGCTTCGCGGGTGGACGCTCGGGTTGGCCGGGCTGCACCCTGACGGAAGTTTGGACGTGTTGAGACGCCCCCACCGGCCGAGGCTGGCGGGGGCGCGACTGTTTGCAGCTGCCGGAGGCTACTGCTCGACACTGACAAGGCTGGGCGAGTCGCCCTCTCCCGATACCTTCGCACTCACGAGTGAGGTGAGCACCGACAGCACCGCCGCGCCGGACGCGATGCCGCCGGCTGCTGCCCAATCCGCCTGCCAGGCGTTGAACACGACGTCAGCGCCCCAGTAGAGCAGCAGACCCTGTGCGGCGCTCTTCACCGCCCGCTCGGCGGTGGCCTTCCAGAACTTCGTGGTGAACATTGTGGTACCTCCAGGGGTCGGTTCATCGGACGGTCCATACGTCAAGAATGCCTGGTCAGGGGCGGTTAGTGCGTGCCGCGCTGTCCGGGGTCGACGGCCGGTACGGCACCGGTGGTGACCAGGAGACGATCCCGGCGCACGACGAGAGCCTCCAGTTCGGAGCGAGACCCGTTGAAGCGCGGCAGGACGTGGAAGCGCACGGCTGCCCGGCGTCGCATTTCGGCGACCTTGCCGTGCGACACCAGCACCGACGGCACCCGGCGCACCACGGGGTGCCGTTGCGGCGGGTCACCACAGCTCATCGAGGGCCGCGACCTGCTTGCGGAGGGTTCGGGCGTCTCCCGGCGGCAGGACGGCAACGGCGACGTCCAGGATCCAACGCAACTCGGGCGGGTTCGGGCAGCATTGCGTTATCCCGCAGCCAGCAGTCGGGTCCCACAAGCGGCGCCCGGGTTGGCACATGAACCATGACCAGGTCCGCAGTGCATCAGACACTGCCTGGTCCCAGAGGCGGGTGCGTTCGAGGTAGGCGATGGCTTTCAATCCGCGGGCCGAGAGCCCGGGGATGACGGAGGTTGACCCGTCAAGTGGTTGCCGGTAGATGGAATCGGCACGCAGTTGTGCGGGGCGCCTACGCGGCATTTCCCTTTCGCGGAGTCGACATGCCGATCATGGTTGCACACCCCTGTTCGGCCCACCTGCCCGAGAACATGCGTGCGCGGTTGTCGCCCCATTGTGGTATGACGGGATAATCGGATTGACCGCGGGCGCCGCGATCGTGGCGAGCGCTTTTTGTCGCAGCAGGTCGCGGGCATCCTTCTCGTCGCTGTAGCCCTCTTTGTGGGAGTGACCAGCCGTATCGCGGCGAAGTCCTCGGGAACTCGCCTGCCCATTCCGGCTAGCGCTGCGGGCATCGGTTACCTGGCAGCTCTGGCGGTAGTGGTGATCGGGTCCTTGATCATTGTATGGACCGTGGTACGTCCGGACGGTCCTTCCTGGCTCGCGTGGATGCTTGCTGCTCTCGTTTTTGTGGTCACCCTCAGCGGGGCATGGGTGGCGAAGGCGGAGCGAGCCGCATAGGCTCAAGGATAAACGCCACATTCTGCCGCGCTAGTGTCGCGTCCAGCTAGGTTCGCCCTATCCGCAACGCGCTAGATTTCCAGCCGCAGTCCGGTCCATCGGTGCAGCCATCCCTTGACCTCCACGCGGCGCTGTACCTTCGCGCGGCCCGCTGCGTTGTCCATGGTTGGAGACGGGCGGACAACCATTCCCACAAGGTCGGTCAGACCGTGGCAGGACACCAGACGAACAGAATCGCCCCGCAGAGTCACCGCGACGCACGTCGCGGTCTCGGGCCAGCGCGATATGCCGTCCAGGGTTGACGTGTAGGGCTCATCGCCATTGCGCAGATGCATCCGTGCTTGATTACGGATCTCCCACGGCACCTCAGGCAGGGCCACCAGGGCTTGGGCTTCGGCGCGTGCGTCCTCGCGTGGGTCCAGCTTGTCCGGGTCGAAGTAGGCGATATCCACGTCGCGATCGGGCGAGACCGGGATGCCGCTGATCGCGTCCCAGACGCGGTTGCGTACGAAGCCAGCACCGATCCACCAGTCCGGTAATCCAAGATCGGCCGCAGCCCGAAGGACTCTCATTGCTCCCGGGTCTGATTCGATCACGCCCACGACGTCCTGCGCGCTCATGACCATCCCAGGGACTCTAATCCAGCAGACGCGCACACCGCCTGCGAGGCGAGCGCTGAGAGGAGAGCGAAGTCGCGACCCTCCTGCTCTGTCGCTGTCACCACCGCAGACATCCGGTCAAGCCGCTGATCGCTCGGAGACAGTTCGCTAGCGGTTACCCCGGCGCGCGGGGCCACCATAAAGATGGACACGGTTGTCGACAACGCAGTCCGGTTCGCCGCGCAGAAGCCGGTCGCCCGCAGCATTGCCGTTGCTGACATGGACCACCCAGTCCTCGTAGTACCAGCTGGGGTCGCACGCGCAGTCGGTGAACCGGAACCGGAAATTGGCCCGGTACCGGCCGACCTGGCCATGGGCGAGGGTGAACAGGCGGGTCGACACTCCCGCCCGGGGAAACGCCGCCCCGCCGGGCAGACGCTCGACGGTTACCGCCGAGCCCTCGAAGGCGAGCCATAGCGTGAGGCTGCGGGCGATGCTCACGCCACCGGCCAGTACGTCGCTGCGCAGTGTGTAGCTGGCGGCCTCATCAGCCAGGACGTCGTGGACTACCACATCGCCTGTTGGCAGCGGCGCGGGAAGGACTACCGGTCGGTTGAGTCCTCGACGGGCGTTGGCCTGTGCAGCGCCCCGCCCGGCCGCGCTCCATCGCACACGTACCCGCTGGATGACGATCACGCCCAAACCATGGCCCACGGCCACAAGTCCCGCCAGCCGATATCCACTCACGGATCCGCGCCCTACATCGACTCCTCAATCGCCAGCAGCTCCTTGTCGGCCGGTCGCTTGTCCCGCCGTGCTAACCAGGAGGCGTAGGCTGCTGGACCGGGTATTGCGACTGGCCTACTTTTCCGACGGGCTGGTGGTGCCAGGTGAGAGCAGTCGTGTACGACCGGTACGGGCCCCCGGATGGGTTGCGGATCGAGGATCTCCCCAAGCCTTCCCCGGCTGCCCAACAGGTGCTCGTCAAGATTGCGGCGACCTCGGTGAATTTGAGCGACTGGGAGACCCTGCAAGGTTCGCCGCTGTATTCGCGCATCGGTGGGCTGCGCTCCCCGGCACGCCGGACCCTCGGCTCGGACATCGCCGGATGGGTCGAGGCGGTGGGTTCCGCCGTCACTCGGTTCCGACCCGGTGACGAGGTGTACGGCGACAATCTCATGCTCAAGGGCGGCTTCGCCGAGTACGCGGTCGCGCCCGAATCGGTCCTGGCCCGCAAGCCCGCCGCCCTGACCTTCGCCGAGGCGTCGGCGATCCCGCAGGCGGGCGTGATCGCACAGCAGGGCACTGCTGGCGCCGTAGCCGGCAGCCGGGTCCTGATCAATGGCGCCGGCGGGGGATCCGGCGCGTTCGCGATCCAGCTGGCCAAACGACTCGGCGCCCAGGTGAGCGGCGTCGACAACGCGGGCAAGCTCGACTTCATGCGGTCCGTCGGCGCGGACGAGGTGATCGATTACCGCAGCCAGGACTTCACCCGCAGCGGCCCGTACGATCTCATCCTCGATCTGGTCGCGCACCGATCGGTGTTCGCCTATCGCCGGGCGCTGGCCCCCGGTGGCCGCTACCGGTGCGTCGGCGGATCGGTCCCGGCGCTGCTGCGCGTCCTGACGGTCGGTGCGGTGGCCGGCCGGCTCACCAACCGCCGCTTGGGCGTGCTCGCCGTCCGGGAAGGGCCGACCCACTTCGGACCGGTGGCCGATCTCTGCGTGGCGGGTGACCTCGTTATCCACATCGACCGGGTCTTCACCCTCGACGAGACGCCCGAGGCGTTGGCCTACGTGGGCACGGGACGCGCCCTTGGCAAGGTCGTTGTGAGCGTCACCTGACCAGCGACCGCAGCATCTCATCGACGACTGGCGCCTCCTGTGGTGAATGTGAAAATCGCGCCGCTGGGTGGTGCCTGCTGAGGTTGCCCGTGGAACCGATGAACGCCGACAGAGAACAGCACGTCACCTGGTGCGTGGAATGCCTCCTCGGTGAAGCCAGAGCCGGCGAACCAGCCGCGTATCGCCGGGGTGAGGTCGGGATCGCGCCGGGTCCTGGTCCAGATCACGGTTGCGTCGGATGCGCATAGCCGCGGCAGGGCGTTGATCGTTGCTCGCACGTCGCCGTCGCTGATGTTGCCCAGCACCCCGGCGAGAAGGACCAGATCCGCAGGGGCGGCCGTGCGGTACGCGGCGAAGTCGCCAGCATCGGCCTGGGTGGCGGTGATCCCGTTGAGCCCAGCGGCGGCGACAGCCATCCGGGCGGCGGTCACGTTGCGAGGGTCGTACTCGATCAGCTCTGCGCGTACCCGGTCGGCGTCCGACCGCAGCGCAAGGGCGCCGATGAGGTCATGCCCTTGGCCCGCGCACACGCTGACGACCCGGAGCGAGGAGTCCGGCCGTTGGTCGAGCCAGTCGTTGATGTGCTGCTGAATGAGGCGAAGCCTCCGCGACAGCGGCGACGTGTCGTCCTCGTAGGGCAGGTGCCACTCGTGCCAGTCACTAGTAGCGGTCACCGAAGCCATGCTGCCACCGGCTCGCTCCACCGTGCCCCGGCGTTCAACGCGCGGCGGCGAGCCAGACCAGATTGGCGGGCACCGACGCACCACATCCCAGGTGGCCTTGAAAAGGATCGTGCCCGCGTGGCGTCGTTGCGAGGCGTGACGTTCTGCCCGGTGCCGGACATAAGTACATAGGGGGTGTGATGGACGCTGCGAAGGAGCAGTTCACCGAGTTGTACGAGTGCCATCACGGTGACGTGTGGCGGTACGTCGCTCGGCGGGTGGGTGCGTCTGACGTCGGTGATGTTGTCGCCGATGTCTTCCTGGTCGCGTGGCGGCGTCTGGACGATGTGCCGGTCGGATCGGCGTTGCCGTGGTTGTACGGAGTGGCGCGTCTGGTGTTGGCCAACGAGGCCAGAGGCCGTCGACGGTGGCAGGAGTTGACGCTGCGGGTGGCAGCGGAGCCTGATCGGACGGTGCAGGTGGATCACGCGGACGGTGTTGTCAGCCAGCGTGACGTCGCGGTGGCGTTCGACCGGTTGTCCGCCGGCGACCAGGAGATTCTGCGGCTGGTGGCCTGGGAGCGGTTGGCGCCGACCGAGGCGGCAGCTGTGCTGGGTCAGTCGCGAGCAACGTTCGCGATGCGGTTGATGCGAGCCCGTCGCCGGCTACGAAGGCAGCTCACCGATGCCGGGGACGGGGCGGGGCGGACGTCGAGCGCGGCGCCGTCGATGTCGGATTGGGGTGGATGACATGAACGCCGTGGATGAGGTGCGTCAGGTGTTGGGCGGCTTGGACCCGGCCCGTACCGCCCCGCCGTGCGATGACAGCCGCCGCAGGCAGGTTCTGGCGCGTATCCTCTCCGACGACTGCGGAGTAGGCACCGCCAAGCGGACAGTGCCGCGACGTCGGCTCGTGCTGGCTGCGGTCGGTGCGGTGGTCATGGCGGCGGCCGGTGGTGGGGTAGCGGTTGAGCTGTACCGCCAGCCGGAGCCCGCCCATGCGGCGACCCCGGCGTTGCTGACCTATGGGCCGCCGCCGACCGCGGAGCCGGCCAGTACCCGGCTTCGGCGGCTGGCTGCCGTGGCGGCGCGGCAGCCAATGCCACCGCGGCCCGCCGGAACGGTGGAGTACCTGGAATCGACGAACTGGTTTCTGAACTCCTCCATTTCCGGCGGTAGGACGGTATCCGTTGTGGTGCCACAGCGGTGGCGGTCCTGGCGGACCGAGGACGACGCGGGTCGAACGGTCAAGAGGGATCTGCCGCCGATCTTTCGCTCAGACGCCGACCGTCGGCAATGGGAGAAGTGGGGTGGTCGCGTCGAGTCGTCGGAGGCAGTGCACGACTACGCGCCCGGTGAGTTCCACGGCGGCCGCTTCCGCGGTGCGGTTCCGACGGATGCCGCCGTGCTGCTTAGCTGGTTGAGAGCAGGCACGTCCGAAGCTCAGGCACCGGTGCAGTACCTGGAGGACATGGCCGAACTCGTCGGGGTGCGGCTGCTGAATCCGGCCCAGCGGGCGGCGGTGCTCGCACTCCTTGCCGAGCTTCCGGGCATCACGGTCACCGGCACCGTCACCGACCGTGCGGGACGCACCGGGGAAGCCTTCTCCATCACGACCAACGCGCACGGCTTGCCTGCCCAATACACGGTGATCGTCGATGCGCGTTCCGGTGCGCTGTTGGGGTACGAGGAGGTGCTCACCACCACGGCGGGGAAGCTGAACGTCACGATCCCCGCAGTGATCACCTACCGCTCATACCTGCTAGCCGAGTACGCCGCCGCGCCACGTTGACAGGTTCGTTGACCACCAGCTGACACCGCTGTTCGGCCACGCGTCAGGCACCCGACGTGCTGCGCGACATCGAAGCCCGCCGCCACCGCGACAAACCTGGATCTTGAGGTACGGGCCGGTCTCCAGCGCGACGACTATCGAGTACGGCTGTGGCGCCCGGTGGGGTTGAGTTGGCCGATGCCGCACTCGGCGGCCGGGATGCCACGCCAGCCGCCGTCGGTAGGGCCGTCGTGAAGAACGACCATCTCAGGGTGCGTCGCTGGGTCGGTCCTCCCACACCAATGCCTCCGTACGTTTGCTGACCAGCACCGCACGTGTCTTCTTCCACAACGTACTGATTCCGGAGAGGAGGCCTCTGGTGAGATCTTCGAGGCCCTCCGTGAGGCTGGCATACGACTGCGACCGGAAGACCGCGTAGCAACCCGCGAAGACCATCCAGGGAATGACGCCGAACCCCGGCTGCAGGCCTACCCCGTACAAAGCCGCCGCGAGGCCGCCGGTCCCAGCGATCAGCACGAGCATGCGCCCCCTGGTGCTGCCACTAGCCAGCATCGCGACCGCCGTCACGAAGGTCGCGGAGAAGACCCAGCCCAACTGAGCGTCGGCCGAAGGCATCTTGAGGCCGTCGGCCATGAACACGCCGAGGGGTGCGGACAGGAGGAAGGCGGTGAGCGCCGCAATGTTCCACGGGCTTGTCAAACGGCCACGCTTCTCCAACATGGTCTTGTTACCGCAGTCAGCGTGGTCCTTGTTGTGCGTGCCGGGGACGACCGGCTTACCTGTGTACGGGAGCAGCGCCGCGATCTGCGGCTTTGCTCGCAGTTCCGGCGCGTACTGGATCTCGCCGTTGACCTCGGAGCAATAGCTGCTGGCCTCCAACGCCCAGGTAAGCGTTACGAACATTATCCCGAACGCGCCGAAAGCGCCTGCCACGAGCCAGGTTCGGGCGTCGTTGGGGCCGAGCCCGATCAGCCAGCATGCGACGGCGGCGCGCAGCACGTAGCCGAGCCCGACGGCGACCCAGATGGCCACGGTGACCGGCGTCGTCGCCTCCGGTCGATCGGAGGCGGGGCGGCGCCGCAGGGCCTCGTACAGCACGGCGATACCGAATACCGAGCCGATGAGGCAGGCCGTAACCCACGCCAGGTCGAGGTAGACGCCGATGCCGACCGCGAGTGCGACACGGACGAGAGCTGTGAAGGCTGACCGACGCACGTTGCGTCGCATCGTCTCACTACTGTTGCCGACCGGCAGTCGCCGTCGTGCTTGCCTCGCGGGATGAGCGACATCGTCAGCCAGCCCGATGATGTCGTTCCATTGATAGCGGGCCGTGTAGATGAGCCCTTCCATCACGAGCCAAACCAAGCCTGCGGTTACCAGCTCAGCACGAGTGAGCCGAAGAGATCCGGCCCAGAGCAGAAGACCTCCGACCGCCGGCACGATGATCCACTTGATCCAGTCCGCGGTTCTTGGCACCAAAAGGTAGGACCAGAGCCTTCGTTGGCCGACGAGTGGCGGTTCGGGCCGGCTGAGGCCGAGTGTGCGTGCGGAGTACTTCGTCGCATGCCTGTAGAAGAGCGAGTTGCCGCCGACAGCGGTGGTCATGACCTCGATCGTGAACAGAAGAGCGAACAGGCCGTACACGAGGAACATGATCAACTGCCACGGCTGGTTGAGGCGTAGTGCGACGTACAAGGCCAGTCCGCCGAAGACGACCACGACGCAGAAGTACGTCAGTAGGGCGAGCAACCGGTAGCCGAGCCGCCCGCGGCGTAGGCTGTTCACCTCGGTCGTCACGCCGATGAGGCTGGCCGGACGCAGCTCCGGAACCGCGGCCAGCCGGCCGATCGCGTACGTCTGCAACTCTGTCTCGATCGCGCGTATGTAGTAGGAGCGCATGGTCGCGACGATGCCAATCATCTGCATGTACGCCAGAACGGCGAAGGTCGGCAACGGTGTCGCGGCGAGCAGCGCATCGTGGGCCCTGATGCAGCCTTCCGTCTGCGCGAACTGGCAGGTCTGGCTTACGACCGCCACCACGGCAGTGGCTAGGGCCACGGCTACGCCGATCATCGCCGCCATGGTTGCGACGAATGAACGCTCATCATCGCGAGCCATCTCGTAGTCGCTGATCAGCACGGCGAGCCGAGCCTGATCAACAGCGTTCTCGGCGGTGCCTACCGTCACACGGGCCACGATCATCAATGTGACACACCGCAGCAAGTGGGGACATCCACCGGGACGTTCGGAACCCGGGGAGGGGAGCAGGCCCGTCGCGGAGGCTCATTCGTCTGCCGCGAAGCGCTTGGCGTCAGCGGACGATGACCAGGTTGGCCATGTCGACGACCGGCCGGTAGCCGAGGGCGGCGTAGATCCTGTTCGAGGTCGGGTTGGCTTGGTCGGTGAACAGGCAGACCCGCGTACCGTCGGCCTGGATGCGTCGGGAAACCTCGGCGACCGCGTTGCTGGCCCAACCACGCCCGCGTTGGGCTGGCGGTGTGTACACCGGGCCCACGCGGGCCACCCCGAACGACGGTGGGTTGGCGCCGGTGAGGTGCACCGGCTCACCAGTGTCGTCGACCCAGAACCACAGCCGTCCGGCGTGGAGTCGGCGCAGCATGTCCGCGTGGTCGGGCAGTTCGTCGGCACTGGTACCGCGCGGGCGGCCGGCCTGTTCGTCGGCGTCGCCCATGAACGCGGCGAGCCACTCCGTGACCAGTTCCACGTCGTCCTCGGTCGCGACCACCAAGCGGCCAGTCGTAGGTGACGGCAACGCCAGCTCACCGAGCTCGTGTAGCCGGGTGTGTTGGCTGACCTGAACTCGACCCCCGCCGAGGCGGGTCAGCTCGGCGGCGCACAGTTCAACGGCAGGCAGGGCCCCGTTGATGGCGACGATCTCCTCCGCGCGCTCGTGCAGCGCGTGGGCCAGCGCAACGGCCGCCTCGTCGGGCATGGGCAGCAGGAATGGCGGGTAGGGGGCGTATGGCGCGGCGCGCATCCCGGCACCGACCACAGCGCCGCAGTCGTCGCTGACCACCAGCCACCAATTGCGGTCGGGCTGCGAGATCCCCTCGGCCCGCTGAGACAGCAGCCGGTGCGCGACGGTCGTCACGACAGTGCTGACGACCGGATCGGCGGCCAGGTGAGCACCCGCCGCGGCCAGGAACTCGCCCGGATCGGTGAAGAAACGCAGCCGCAGTCCGGCGATCGGGACATTGCTCATCCGCGTACGCTAGCCACCGCCCACCAGATCGACACGGGAATATCGTGCCGCGCCTCCGAACCACCGCCCGCGGTCGGACTGACGAGTGGCGACTCAGCTGCCGTCAATCGTCCGCGGCGTCGTGCCCTCGCTGAGCTGCGGAGGCTTGGGCAGCGGGATGGGAACCGTTGACAGGCCTTGGATGGCCATGGAGTAGTACGTGTCGAAAAGGTCGAACACCTCGTTGGCCTGGTCGAGGGTGAGGTCGTCGGCACCGGTGCCGGCCGGCCAGTCGTGCGAGGAGACGTGGTACTCGGAGTCCATGGACATCACCTGAACCGATCCGATCTGCCTGGGCGTACGAGGCTCGCAGCAGTGAAGACGTATGGCGTGCCGTTCTGGTTCACAGCCGAGATGTCGTCGCACTCCAATCGCTCGATATTGTGGCTGAGTGTAACAGGGCTTCGCCCTAGTGAAGGTGCTCCTTGGGGCCACCGAATCCGTCGGTTCTGGTCGATAGATGAATGAATTCCCAAGTCCTCGCGAGGTAAGCGTAACCGGTGGTGCTTGCGTTCAAAACGGCTAGCAGTGTCAGTACGCTCCAGGCCATCGACGTGATGCCCAAAATTTGCATATCGGCCGGGACTTTCCATTGCAGGAAGGGAAGTCCTGCTTTGTAGACCATGAACAGCCCGCTGGCGGCGATCGAACACAGCACGGTGGCCAACAGGGAGATCCGCGCCGCGAGCGTTCCCTCAAGCAGACGCCTCGGTTGGCTGTCAAAGCCGAGCCAGGCTGCGGCGACAGCCGGAAACACCAGAAGGAACGCCGGCACGTCGGTCCCCGGGTCGGGCTCACGGGATGCGACGAAGCCGATCAGCCAGATGAGGAGCGCCGCCGCGGTGGCGGCGATGAGCGCGCGGAAGACCGAACCCGGCGGCACCTCGTAAAAGCGGAACCGCACATCCGGGATGCGGTCACCGTTGGACAGCTTTTCTCTGGGCTCGGGAAAGAAGCGTGTGTAGAAGTGGGCGTAGCGTTGGCCGGCGCGTCGGCGGAAGCGGTAGTACGGCGGCGGTGTGGTCAGTTCCAGCAGAGGACTCGTCTTCTCCAATGCGAAGCTCTGCTCGAGCCTTGCTTGGCGATCGTTCCAGTGGGCGTCCAGGTATCCCACCAGATCCTGCGCCTTCTGTACGCCGACGAACACCCCGTCCTGGCAGTCGATGACGAGGTGGTAGCTCTGCGTGGTCCACGCGTTGTCCAACGATATGGAGAAGTCGACCGGTCGAGAGCCGAACAGCAGGCGGGCGCGCGCCTTCATCCAACTCAGGATGCCTTCGGACCAGGGCGCAAGGGTGAGGGTGGGCGTCATCATCCGCTCGTACGAGACAACGAATCGGCCATCCACCGGACAGGGCACGGCCGCGACCACCGCGTAGTGGGATGACAGCTTCTTGATCAGTTGCGCCGCAAGCTTCAACGCGGCAGGGTTCGCGAGCTCCGGCCGGCC
The DNA here is from genome assembly GCF_003857055.1 of Micromonospora inaquosa. Classification (GTDB taxonomy): domain Bacteria; phylum Actinomycetota; class Actinomycetes; order Mycobacteriales; family Micromonosporaceae; genus Micromonospora; species Micromonospora inaquosa. Next base: position 44,269 of record NZ_QGSZ01000176.1, read on the forward strand.
GTTCGCATGTGCTGCCCGGTACAACGCGTTGCTGCCCTCGTGATCATTAGCCTCATCGCTCTTGGTCGTGGCCCGACGCATCACCGCCTGGAGGGCGGTCCGCTCCGCTTCGAGAGCGTCCGAATGTCTGCCGTTGGAGATGTCCTCGCCGTAGGCGATGTCGAGGAGGGTCCGGAGGACTTTGGCGACGAGCTGCAGATACTGCCGGTAGGAGAGCACCGGCACCGCGCTGCCGTCGGCGGCCAGGACCCGCAGGTTGTCCACCATCTCGCCCTTGCGGGGCACGAGCACGGGAAAGAGAATGACGGCCGGATGCTGCGTGGCGTCTGCGGCGTCGGTCCGACCACCTTCGGCGACGTCGTTGCTTGTTGTCGTCCGCTGAGCCGGAATTCCTGGCTTCTGGAGTGTCGCGGTATCGGCAGAGTTCAGCAGCCGTTGGACGTCCCGTGACGGCAACTGCGCATCGATCGTCACGAACTGGGTCAGCGTTCGCTGGCCCGGATCATATCGCTCGGTGAGCCGCTGACGAACGTGTGCGGGGTAGATGACGGCCGAGGCGAAGATGCGCGCTTGGGCGGGCCCGGCGTTGTCGGAGGTGTTGCTGATCTGAGCTTGACCAGCGGTCCGTTGCAGGACGTTGACCTGGTATTCGGGTAGCCCCCATACCTTCGTGGGTCGATGTGAGGTTCGTTGCGGCAGGACGTAACGACGTCGGGTGTGTATGAAGAGCAGCAGACCGAGTACGACCGCTCCAAATGCCCGCAGCGTCCATCTGATGTCGGTGCCCCAACTGTTCGGTGTACCGACGATTATGAAGGCAAACAGGAGCGTCATGGCGGCGCAGGTGACGAAGACGGAGAAGGTCGATGGCGGCGATGCCACCCCGCGCTTTCCGATGACACGGGCCGATGACTGTTTATCCGGTCGCTCTGTTTCCTGTGCGGCCGGTGCGTGTTCGAGCGAGGAGACCACATTCACCCCCGGGTTACCGCTAGGACTCAATGAAATTCACGTTCGGCTTTACAGCCTCGCGGCTGCCCATACGGCGAAGAAGATGGGTGTCAGCGACGCGACAGCAGGACCGGGCGGGCGGTCACAGTTGCTCCAAGCAACGGATTGATTACGGTAGACGACCGGACGGGCGGCTGGTCCTCTCAGCGGTTGAGCAGCGGACTTCGGTGGACCGTTCGGACGGCTCGGCTCTGCTCGGGAGCGGGCGGCCTGCGGTACGCGGACAATGGGGCGATGAAGCGAGAGGTACGCCTGATGCGGTTGACCGGTACGCGGGCGAACGGCGCGGTGGCGACGGGTGCGGAGGCTGCCGGCGCACGGGCTGCCGGGGCTGCGTCGCTCGGCGCCCTGGCCGTGGGGGCGCTGGCCGTAGGGGCGCTGGCCGTGGGGGCGCTGGTCATCGGGCGGCTGTCTATCCGCCGCGCGGTCGTGAGGGAGCTGCGCGTCGGCCGGTTGGAGATCGACGAGCTGGTGGTGCACAGCCGACCCACTGCCGAGGAGTAACGCGCAGCCGCTCGGGGTGCGCCTGGTGGCACCGCGTACGAAAGTCCTGCGGGGTCTCGCGCCCGGGTCAGGTCTGACGCCCGTCCGTCGGCGGGGTGTGCTCCCGCCGACGGACCTCAGCGGCAGACGGGGCCTACGGTTTGCGGGCGAGGAGCCCGACGAAGGTGTGATAAGTGTCGGTCTGCACCGTGGCGGGGGCATCCGGCTCTGGGCGCCACTCGGCCAGCGGTACCAGGCCCGGCTCCAGCACCGTCAGCCCATCGACGAACGAGAGGATCTCCTCGTCGGTACGCCAGCGGCCGGTGCCCAGCGACTCGTTGAAGACCCGCTCGACCTCGCGGGCCTTGCGGGAGCCCTCCGGGTCGCGCTCGCCCGGGTCCCGGAAGTGTGAGATCGCGACGTAGCTGCCGGAGGGCAGTGCGTCGATCAACGCCGCTGCCACCGCTCGCGGGTCCTCGTCGTCACCGAGGTGGTGCAGGATCGCGAAGAGCAACAACCCGATCGGCCGGTCGAAGTCGAGGAACCGACGTGCGTCGGGATGGTTGAGGATCTCCTGCGGCTCCCGGATGTCCGCCTGGATCACCGTCGCGGTGCCCTCCGCGGCGAGCAGGGCCCGCCCGTGCGCCAGGACGATGGGATCGTTGTCCACATAGACCACCTGAGCCTTCGGGTTCTGCTCGGTGGCGACCTCGTGCACGTTGCCCTGGGTGGGCAGCCCCGACCCGATGTCGAGAAACTGGTCGATGCCCGCCTCGGCGACAAGGAAGCGAATCACTCGACGCAGGAAGGCCCGGTTCGCCTGGCCGGCGGCCGGCCCGTCCGGTGTGATCCGCAGGGCGTGCTCGGCGACCTTTCGGTCGGCCTCGAAGTTGTCCTTGCCGCCCAGGAAGAAGTCATAGACCCGGGCCACGCTGGGAATGGTGGGGTCGATGCCGGCGGGTGCCGCCTTGTCGCGGGTCATAGGCGTCTCCAAACGATCGGGGTTGGCGCGGGCAGAGGCCTGCGGGCCGTGCCGGCGTTGCGGCGAGTGTAGCGATCGGAGGGGTTGAATTTCGCCCCGCTGGTATCGCTCCCAGCCGAGCCAGGGGCGTGAATGGCGCTGACGCAGGAGGAGGGGTCCGGCGATCCGGCGCGAGTTGCGACCGCAGCCGACCGAGGCGTGAGATAGGTTGGCGATCATCGATGTCTCACTGCATGGTCGACGTATGACAGGCGTCTCCTGGTCCTCGCTGTTCTGCCGCACGCGATCGGCTCTGCTGGCCGCCGTCCTGCTGTCGACGGCGGTTCTCGGAACCGCCCTGACCGCAGCCCCGGCGGTCGATGCCGCCACCGCGACGCCCGCCGCCTATCCGAGAGTCGCGCCGGCACCCGGTGGGGCCGCGGCGCCGACCGGAACCGCGCCGCTGACGCCTGCCAGCACGCCGAGCACCGCGCCCGTCCCCCCGAGCGCGCCCACGAACCTGACCGCCAGCGAGGTCCGGACCGGGTCGGTCACCCTCACCTGGACGGCCGCCACGTCCGGCTGCTGCGCCATCACCGGCTACGACATCACCTACTATCAGGAGTTTGGCGATGTCATCCTCAGCGCTACCGCCGGCGCGGTCACCAGCACCACGATCACCGCGCATGTTGGGCCGGGCATGCAGCTCTCGTTCCGATTGATCGCCCGAGACAGCCTCGGGCAACGCTCGAACTGGTCGGACATCCTGACCGTGGTCACACCGGTGACGGACACCGGCCCGGACACCACCCCGCCGAGCGCGCCGCAGAGCCTGACCGTCGGCGCTGTGACCGCCTCGACCGCCACGCTGTCCTGGTCACCGTCGACGGACAACGTCGGCGTGTTCGGGTACAACGTCTACCGGTTCGACGGCTGGTTCACCTCCAGGCTGATCGCCACCGTGCCGGGTACGACGTACACGACGTCGCTACCTACGTCGACGCCGCTGCGCGATCTGTACTACGTGCGGGCCCGGGACGCGGTGGGCAACGTCTCGATCACGTCCAACACGGTCGAGGTGCCCACGACGCCGCCGCCCTCCACCTGCCGGGTGACCTACCGCAACCAGTCCGAGTGGCCGGGCGGCTTCGTCGCCACGGCGACGGTCCACAACGTCGGGACGGCGCCGGTCGACGGCTGGACCGTGACCTTCAGCTTCCCGGGAGACCAGCAGGTCACCTCGGGGTGGAACGCCACGCTCGGCCAGACCGGTGCCACCGTGACCGTCCGTAACGTCGACTGGAACCGGGTCCTCGCGCCAGACGGGTCGGCGACCTTCGGCATCCAGGGCCGGTGGGGCGTCAGCGACGCGCCGCCGACCGGTTTCTCGCTGAACGGCGTTCCCTGCACCGTGGGCTGAAGGAGTCTCGTGAACACGCATTCGGTCACCCCCCACCGCCGCCCCAGGGCTCTGATCGGGGCTGTCACGGCCGGCATCCTCGTCGTCGCCGCCACGCTCGGCGGCACGCCCGCACCCGTCTCGGCCGCGAACACGCTCACCATGCGAGGCGCCGACGTCTCCTCGTTGCAGCGCAGCCTGGATCTGGGAGCGAAGTACTACGACGCGGGCGGCGTGGCCCGCGACCCACTGGACATCCTGAAGTCCGTCGGCGTCAACTACGTCCGACTACGCGTCTGGAACAACCCGATCAGCGGCTACAACAACAAGAACGCCGTGTTGGGCCAGGCGAGGGCGGCCAGGGCGAAGGGCCTCAAGGTGCTCATCGACTTCCACTACTCCGACACCTGGGCCGACCCTGGCAAGCAGTACAAACCCGCCGCCTGGGCCGGTCACAGCCTGAGCCAACTGCGGACCGACGTCTACACCTTCACCTACGACGTCTGCTCCAGCCTCCGAGGGCAGGGCACCCCACCGGACAGTGTGCAGATCGGCAACGAGATCAATGTCGGGATGCTGTGGAACGAGGGCAGGGTCGTCAACAACGACTTCGCCCCGCTGGCCGGCCTGCTGAAGCAGGGCTACAACGCGACGAAGGCGTGCGGCAGCGGCATCCCGGTGATGATCCACACCGCCAACGCCGACAGCAACGCCAACGCCCGGTGGTTCTACGACGGCATCCGCGCCCAGGGTGTGCAGTGGGACATCACCGCCCAGTCGTACTACTGCATGTGGCACGGCACCCTGGCGAACCTCTACAACAACATCGTCGACCTCCGTGGTCGCTACGGTAGGCCGGTGGTGATCGTGGAGACCGCGTACCCCTTCACCCGCAACAACGCGGACAGCGAACCGAACGCCATCGGCGACGCGACCTGTGACGGCATCAGCGCCACCTGGTCCGGGCAGGCGCAGGAGTTCGACTGGGTTCAGAACACCGCCCGCAACGCGGGGGCCATCGGTGTCTTCTACTGGGAACCGACCTGGTACGCCGTCCGCGGCAACGGCTGGGACCCGGCCAACATCAACGGCACCGGAAACCAGTGGGACAACATGGCCGTCTTCAACTGGTCCGGGCAGGTGAACCCGGGCGTGCGCTGGACGCCCTGACCCCTGGTGCGTGCGTGGAGCAGCTGACTGGCGAGAGATGTCCGCCCATGCTGTTACTTTGCCGGCCGTGAATGCTCAGCAGACGTGGATCGACCGCATCATCGCGGTGACCGGATGGTGCCATGATCCTGAGGGTGATGCCGGCTGGGAGGAGGTGGAGGCCGAACTGGGGGTCGTACTGCCGTCGGATTTCACAGAGCTGTGCCGGCGGTTCGCCCCGGGGGCGTTCTACGCGTACCTGGACCTTCTACGGCCGGCCGACGACCACGCGCAGCCGTTGCTTGGGACCTGGGCCGATTGTCGACAGTGGGCAGCCTGGCAAGGGCCGGCGCAGCTGTGGGCCCCCTACGAGTTGTACGAGCCCGACAAGGGGCTGGGACTGATCCAGTGGGGCAGCGATCAGACCGAGGGGGAGTACTACTGGCTGGCCGACCGCTCGATGGAGCCTGATCGGTGGCCTGTTGTCGCACGCCGCGACGGCGTCGCGCCGTGGCACCAGCTCGACATGTCGACGGCCGAGTTCGTCTACCGGGTGATCGCGGATCCGGCGTTCAAGCCGTTCACGGTGGCCGACCCACCGCGGAGGCCCTTCTATCTGCCGCACTGGGGGCCGTTCCCGATGAGCGCCGAGGACTGGAACGCCCTCACCGACCCGAATCGCGCAGGCTGAACCACGTCCTGAAGGAGCGCCTTGGCCAAGGACGCCCGGGTGGACTTCGAGGTCGGCGAGGAGCGTCTCGCCGGTTCGGCTGGCGCCGCCGCACGCACGACGCCAGCCTACGACCAGGTGATGGGGGAGGGCCAGCAGGTACGCGTCTGCCAACTCACCTTCGTCACGAACATCGGCACATAGAAGAACCCTTCGCCGGGTCGTGCGCACTCGGTGCCGGTGAGTTGCTGCCCGAGATACGTGTAGGACCAGGTGATCTCGGCGTTCCGGGAGGTGCGGTTGTAGAAGTTGAAGGCCGGGACGTTGCCGGACCATTCGGTGCTGGTCACCAGCGACGGAGTCGCGGTAGGACCCTCCGGCGGATGATCCCAGTTGGGCCAGATGCAGAACGTGCCCTGCGGGCAGTTTCCGGGACCCCAGATGTCATTGGATGCTTGGGAGGGTGCCGCCGAGGCGGCGGGGGCGGTGGCCAGCACGGCGGTGATGGACGCGGCGACGGCGAGGGACTTCAACAGCACGGTTCACCTACTTCAATAGACGTCCGTGGATGGATATTGAAGATTACCGGTGGAAAGTTGAAGGGTCAAGCAATGGGGGCGGCGTGCGCAATCATCCGATCACCCGTCGACAGTGGGCTCGGACTGTTGGCCCGGAGACCGATGGCCGCGGCCCTCCCGCAAGCGATCAGCGGTTGAGGTAGGCGGTCAGGCCACCAAGCTCCTCGCTGGCGATGAACACCGACCGTACGTTGAGGATGGCCTCCTCGACGTGGACGGGACAGCCCCACGCCGCGTCGCCCCACGAATCGGCGATCTTGATCTCGGCTCGCGCGGTGCAACCGGCGGCACCGCCGAGCTGGCAGTGCTCCGGGTGCGGCGCGGCGGCCTGCGCGGCCGCGGCGGCCCGCATCTGGGTGGCGAGTTCCGCGGCGGCCGTGGCCCGCTGCTCAGCCTCCGCGCGCAGCTCCCGCTCCACGCGCAACACCTTGGCCAACTCGTCATTGGCTGACTTGGCGCGTGCCTCGGCGTCGAGCTTCGCCTGCTCGATGTGGTGGCGTTCGATGGCCAGGGCTGCGGTGCCGGCGAAGAGCCGGGTGAGGGCGAGGTCGCTGTCCTGCGGGACGCGCGGGGTGCGGTGATACATCGCGAAGGTGCCCAGCAGGCCGCCGTCGCGGGCCAGGATCGGCGTCGACCAGCAGGCCGCCAATCCGGCCTGGTCGGCCAGGTCCCGGAAGTCGTCCCAGAACGGATCGGTGGCGATGTCGGTGACGATGACAGGTTCCCGCCGGTGGGCGGCGGTGCCGCAGGAGCCGACACCTTCGCCGGTCGCGATGCCGTCGATGGCCCGGTTGTAGAAGTCGGGCAGGCTCGGCGCGGCGCCGTGGCGCAGGTGCCGGGCGTCGGGGTCGGCGAGCAGGACGGAGACGAGCACCTCCTGCGGTGCGAGGTTCTCGATACAGCGGGCCATCCCGTCGAGCACCTCGGTCAGGGGCGCCTGGCGGGCGATCTGCTCCAGCAGGGCGCGGTGTTCGGCCATCAGCCGTTGGGCATGCTTGACCTGTGTGGTCTCCACGCCGAGCACACGAATGCCGGTCACGTTGCCACCGGCGTCCCGACGCGGCTCGTAGGTGAAGTCGAAGAACGCCTCCCGCGCCTGCGGGCCGCTACCCAGCACGATCCGGACGTCACGACCGGTGTAGGGCTCACCCGTGCGGAAGACCTGGTCCAGTAGCGCGATGAACCCTTGACCGGCCAGCTCCGGCATCAGCTCGGCGAGCGTGACCCCGACGCGGGCCCGTTCTTCGCCGATGGTGGCGAAGAACGCCGGGTTCGCCGTCTCCACCACGTGCGTTGGCCCCGCCAGAGACGCGAAGACGGCGATGGACTGCCCGAACAACGCCCGCAGGTCCTCCTCCGCTGCTCGTTCGGCAGCCGCCGGACCCGCAGCGGCAGTAGACCGTTGGTCTGGCACTGCGGTCATGGTGTGGTCTCGCCTCTCGTCTGCGGACAGGGGGAACGCCGGTGGTGCCACCCGCGGGGTGAGGGTGGTCGTGGTGTGGTGGTGGCTGGGCTGAGGCCACCGACGGTGCAGCGTACCCATGTACCCATCATTCGGGTTCTACCCACCAATCACGCACCGCAACCCGTCGCCGAAACAGTCGCCACAGCCAGTAGTCCCGGTCAGGCCGACGGTGTTCGTCAACCCCGCTCTTGCGGTGCGGGCTGGAGTTGCTGTTGCCAGGGATCACCGGAGGCGCCGGCGGCGAGGTGTTGTTCGTAGCTGGCTACTTTGCCGTCGATGAGTTCGAGGCAGTCGCGCAGCTGTGCCAGCTGCTCGATGACGTGGCGCTGGTGTTCGCGGAGCAGCTTGAGCCGCTCCGCCTCGTTGCCGCTGCCCTCGCGAACGAGCTGGGCCAGCCGGCTGATCGCGGTGAGTGGCATCCCGGAGGCCCGGAACTTCACGCAGTTCGCCAGCCACTCGACGTCCCAGGCGCTGTAGACGCGCCTGCCGGACCCGTCCCGCCGCACCTCGCTGGCTAACAAGCCCTCACGTTCGTAGAGCCGCAGGGTGTGCACGCTCAACCCGGTGCGCTGCGCCACCTGCCCGATGCTCAGGCCGTTGTCCGCCATGCCATCGACCGTAACCCGTTGACCTAGACCTGGGTCTAGCACCTAGCGTCCGCGGCATGACCCAGACCGCATTCGGTGCCCACAGTACGACCGCAGACGTCCTCGCCGGAATCGACCTGACTGGCAGGACCGCCCTCGTCACGGGTGGCTACTCCGGGCTCGGTCTCGCCACGACCCGCGCGCTCACCCGAGCCGGGGCCCGGGTCGTCGTACCAGCTCTCCGGCCGGACGCGGCGCAGCAGGCACTCGCCGACGTAGCCGGCGTCGAGGTCGACCGGCTCGATCTCGCCGACCTCGCCTCCGTCCGCGCGTTCGCCGACCGGTTCCTCCGCAGCCATCCCGCCCTCGACATCCTCGTCGCGAGCGCCGGCATCATGGCCTGCCCGGAGACCCGGGTTGGACCCGGCTGGGAAGCGCACTTCGCGATCAACCACCTCGGCCACTACGCGCTGGCGAATCTGCTGTGGCCCGCGCTCGCCGCCGCCGACACCGCTCGTGTCGTCTCGGTCGCCTCCGGGCGCAACCCGGCCTGGCGTATCCGGTGGCACGACGTGCAGTTCGAGCACGGGTACGACAAGTGGGAGGCGTACACCCAGTCCAAGCTCGCGAACATCCTGTTCGCGCGCCACCTCGACCTGCTCGGCGGGCCGCACCGCGTCCGCGCCTTCTCCGTCAATCCCGGCTGGATCCGCACTCCGCTGCAACGGCACCTCACGGTCGAGGAGATGGTCGCCGCCGGCTGGATCGACACCGACGGCACTCCTACGCCGGGACTGTTCAAGACCGTCGAGCAGGGCGCGGCGACCCAGGTCTGGGCCGCCACGTCAGCCCCGCTCGACGCGACCGGCGGCGACTACTGCGTGGACTGCCGCACCACCGACGGCAACCCCACCGACAGCAGCGAGGCAGCCCGCCTCTGGGCGTTGTCGGCCGACCTGACCGGCCTCGATCTCATCGGGCGAGCCTGAGCAGTGCCGCGCGCCCCAAACCTCAGCCCTGAAGCGCCACAGTCAGCAGTTCCCACGTGGCGGTCAGGCCCCGGGTGTCACCAGGTCCGCCGTCTGCGGCCGGCTGGTCTGCCGGTGTTCGGCCGGGCTGAGCCCGCGTACCCGTTTGAAGGCCGCGCTGAGCGCGAATGAGCTGCCGTAGCCGACCTGACGGGCCACCGCGCCGACGGTGGCGTCCGGTTCGCGCAACAGGTCGGCCGCCAGCGCGAGTCGCCAATTGGTCAGGTACGCCATCGGCGGCTCGCCAACCAGTTCGGTGAACCGGCGGGCCAGCACGGCCCGCGAGACACCGGTCCCAACTGCCAGGGTGGCCACCGTCCAGGGCTTCGCCGGGTGCTCGTGCAGCAGCCGCAGCGCCCTGCCGACCACCGGATCGCCGTGTGCCCGGTACCAGGCGGGCGCTGCCGCCTCCGGTCGGGAGAACCAGGCCCGGAGTACGGCGATGAGCAGTAGGTCGAGCAGCCGGTCCAGGACCACCTCCTGCCCCAACTCGTCCTTGGCCATCTCGTCGCTGAGCAACGGAACGAGCGGACTGTCCAGTGCCCCGGCTGGCAGCACCAGGAGATCGGGCAGGACCCGCAGCAGCCGTTGACTCACCTCGCCCTGCAACTGGTACGTACCACTGAGCAGCACCGCCGTCCCGTCGGCGCGTTCACCCCAGGTCCGGACACCCAGGTCCATCACCTCGCACAACTCATCGCCGGTGGGGGTGGTGCTGCGCTCACCGGGATGGATCACGGCCTGTGGGGGCGTGGCCGGGTCGTCAGCGACCGTGTACGGCTGTGGGCCGCGAATGATCGCGACGTCACCGGGGTGCAGCGGCACCGGAGCACCCCGGTCCGGAACCACCCATGCCGAGCCGCGCAGCATGGTGAGCAGGGTGAGCGGCGCGCGATCCTGGATTCGTACCGACCACGGCGGGTCGAACACCGACCGCATCAGGAACGCACCACGCGCCCGTGGCCCGTCCAGCAGCCCCGCGAGCGCATCCATGTCCTCAGGCTAGCCCCGTGAGGGCGGTGGCTGAGACGCCGGGACATGGGTCCAAGACTCTCAGCCATTCCTGGTGCGGTCGCCCTCAACTTGACTGGTGGCATGACAAAGAACGTTGATGAGCAGCCGATTCTCGTGCTGGGCGGCACCGGCAAGACCGGCCGCCGGGTGGTGGACCGGCTGGTCAAACTCGATCGGCCGGTACGGGTCGGCTCCCGCTCCGGTGAGCCCCCGTTCGACTGGACCGACCGGCGCACCTGGGCGTCCGTACTGGACGGGGTTTCCTCGGTCTACCTGGTGTACTACCCGGACCTGGCCGCGCCGGACGCCCTCGCGACGGTCCGCTCGTTCACCGAACAGGCGGTGGCCGGCGGGATCGAACGGCTGGTCCTGCTTTCCGGCCGGGGCGAGGAGGAGGCCGAACTCAGCGAACGGACGGTCCAGGACTCCGGGGTGGCCTGGACGATCGTGCGGGCGAGCTGGTTCAGCCAGAACTTCAGCGAGGACTTCCTCACCGACTCGATCCGCGGTGGCGAGGTCGTCCTCCCGGCCGGGAACGTGCCGGAGCCGTTCGTCGACGCCCACGACATCGCCGACATCGTGGTCGCGGCGCTGACTGGGAACGGGCACGCGGGGCAGCTCTACGAGGTGACCGGCCCTCGGCTCCTCACCTTCGCCGAGGCGACCTCGGAGATTGGTGACGCGCTCGGACGGGAGATCCGCTACCGATCGGTTTCGCCTGAGGAGTACGCCGCCGTGCTGGCCGGGCACGACGTGCCGGCAGAGCTCGCGGCGGTGCTGACCGAGCTGTTCGGCAAGGTCCTGGACGGCCGCAACGCCCAGCTCACCGATGGTGTGCAACGGGCCCTGGGCCGTAGACCGCGCGACTTCACCGACTATGCCCGCAGTGCCGCCGCCGCTGGTGCGTGGGACACCTCGCCCGGTGGGAACCGGGCATGAACGCCACCCTGGCTGCCTGGTCGGCGGCGGTGACCCTGGTGCTGACCGGTGCGATCACCGGCGTCTACTTCGCCTTCTCGGTGGCGGTGATGCCCGGTCTGAACGCCGTCGACGCCGGCACCGCGATCCGGGCCATGACGAGCATCAACCAGAAGATCCAGAATCCGCTGTTCTTCGTCACGTTCTTCGGCCCGATCGTCGCCGCCACGGTGACCGGGGTGTTGCTGTTGATCCCCGGTCACCGGACGCCGGGCGTGCTGTTCCTGCTGGCCGCGGGGGTGTACCTGGTGGGCGCGTTGATCCCGACGGTGCTCGTCAACGTGCCGATGAACGAGACGCTCGACGCCGCGGGCGTGCCGACCGACCCTGCGGAGGCGGCCCGAATCTGGGCTTCCTACTCGTCGGGCTGGATGTGGTGGAACTCGGTACGTGCCGTTGCGAGCCTGATCAGCCTGTTGCTGGCCGGTCTCGGTATCTTCCTCTAGATCAGGGCCGCGGCGAGGGTGCGGAACGCGTCGGCGGGGAAGGTGGTGGCATCGCCGCCGTTGAGTACCTGGATCGCCACCTCGTCCGCGCCGGCCTGGTAGTGCTGCTCCAGCCCGGCCGTCACCTTCTCGACGGTGCCCCAGGGGATCAGGGCGTCGACGAGGCGGTCGCTGCCGCCGTCGGCGAAGTCCTCGTCGGTCCAGCCGAATCGGCGCAGGTTGTTGGTGTAGTTCGGCAGTGCCAGGTAACCGCTGGTGTACTGCCGGGCGGTGGCGCGCGCGGTGGTGGCGTCCGGGTCGAGGACCACCGCGACCTCGGGGGCGAGCAGCCGGTCGGGCCCGATCGCCGCCCGGGCCTCGGCGGTGTGCTCGGCCGGGACGAAGTAGGGGTGCGCTCCGGCGGAGCGGTCGCGGGAGAGGTCGAGCATCCGCGGGCCCAGTGCGGCCAGGATGCGTCGCTGGGGCGAAAGCCCGGCCGCGTCGAGGCCGTCCAGGTAATCCACCATTCTTGAGTACGGCTTGCGATAGTCGGTGCCGCTGCCCTCGACCACCACCGCGTGGCTGGCGCCGAGACCGAGCAGGAACCGGCCGGGATGCGCCTGCTCCGCCGCCTGGGCGAACGCCGCCACCTCGGGAGGCGACGAGTGCCAGATGCTCACGATCCCGGTCGCGACCCCGATGCGCGTCGTTCCGTCCAGGATCTCGCGGAAGCGGGGGGCGACGTTCTCTCCGAAACCGCCGGAGAACCAGATCCGTGAGTAGCCGAGGTCTTCCAACTCGGTCGCGGCGTCGATTGCCGCGCCCCGACTGTCGCTGGAGAGGAAGAACGGTTGCCAGACGCTGACCAGTCGTTGTGCCATACCAGGACCCTATGGCCTCCGGGAGCCTCGCGGCATGGGTTCAACCCGGTCGATGACCATGCGGCGCGCTGGCGCTGTTCGGAGGTGGGCGGGCCGGCGCGGGCCGCCCGCTGGTAACCACCGACTCCTGACTCACGGCGCGAGGCCGGCCTGGATCGCCAGGATGGCGGCCCGTACCCGGTCGCGGCTGCCGGTCTTGGCCAGCACGTTGGTGACGTGGGTCTTGACGGTGCTCATGGACAGGTAGAGGCGTTCGGCGATCTCGTTGTTGTTGAGCCCGGCCCCGATCAGGGCGAGCACGTCGGTTTCCCGGGCGGTCAGCTGGCAGGCCGACAGGTCCACGCGGGTGGCCGGGCCGATCGCGCGGACCCGGTCGAGGACGGCGCCGGTGACCTGGGCGGAGAGGACCGCCTCGCCGGCCACGACGGTGCGCACGGCGGCGATCAGGTCGCGGGCGCTGGACCGCTTGAGCAGGAACCCGCGTGCGCCGGCGGCGATGGCGTCCAGGACGTAGGCGTCGTCGTCGAAGGTGGTGACGACGATGACCGCCGGCGCGTGCGGGATCGTGGCCAGTTCGCGGGTGGCTTGCAGGCCGTCGAGTACCGGCATGCGGATGTCGACGAGGGCGACGTCGATGCGGGAGTCGCGACGCACGGCGTCGAGGAGCTGCCGGCCGTCGGCTGCTTCCGCCGCGACCTGGATGTCGGGCTGGGACCGCAGGATCAGACTGAAGCCGTCCCGGACCAACTCCTGATCGTCGGCGATCGCGACGCGGATCATCGGTTCGCCACCGGCAGGTTGGCCTGCACCATGGTGCCGCCGCCGGGGCGCCGGCTCAGCTCCCAGCTGCCACCGCGCGCGGAAACGCGCTCGCCGATGCCGAGCAGACCCGAGCCGCTCGTGGGCGCTTGGGGCGGCCCGACGCCGTCGTCGCTGACCCGCAGGCGGGCATGGTCGCCGACGCGGACCAGCTCGACCCAGGCCGCTGTGGCTTTCGCGTGGCGGGCGATGTTGGTGAGGGCCTCCTGGGCGATGCGGTAGACGGTCAACACACCGGTCTCGTCCAGGCCCGGTTCGGGGTCCAGCTGGACCCGCACCGTCACGCCCTGCTGGCGCAGCGGCTGCGCGAGCAGCTCGTCGATGTCGGACAGGCGTGGCGGCGCGCTGACCGCGATCGACGCGGTCGGATCGCGCAGGTGCACGACGAGCGTGTCGAGCTCGCTCAGTGCGGTGCGGCCGCTGTCCGCGATCGCCCGCAACGCCGCCCCCGGGTCGTCGCTGAGTTGGCCCGCCTCGGCCTGCACCACCATCGCGGTGACGTGGTGGCCGACCACGTCATGCAGCTCGCGGGCCAGGTTGGTGCGCTGTTCGAGCCAGGCGGCCTGGCCGCGCAGGTCGGCTGTCTCCCGGGTGAGGGCGTAGCCGCGGGACCACGATCGCAACAGGATCGCCAGGAGGTAGCCGGCGGTCACGAAGAAGAACGGCTGCTCGTACAGCCCTCGTTCGTTGGCCAATGCGATGGCGAGCGCGCCGGTCGCACCGATCAAACCAACCACCCATCCCAGCCACGGGTGCCGGGCCGGGTCTTCGCAGGTCGAGACGAACACCAGGCAGGCGGCCGCGAGGCCCAGCTGCACCGATTCCCCGGTGCTCACGATCGCCACGAACCCTGCGCAGACCGCGAAGATCAGGGTTCGGTGGCGCGGGCCCAGCGCCGTGGCGCCGAGGCCGACCGGCAGCACCAGCCACGCCCATCCCGCCGGCACGGACACGCCCCCCTCGACGGTGGTGACCACGGCGGCGATGATCAAGCCAACCACGCCGTACGCGAGTCGGCGCACCCGCTCGGGGCCGCGCAACCGTTCGCGGATTCCAGTCATCACCTGCACAGTCTCCGCGACCGGCCGCAGGACCGACCAGTACCCAGGTACCGGATCGGTCGGCACCCCGGTGCCGCCCTCGCGGCCAGATCGGCACCGCGGCACGTTCCGCGAAGACGCTCACCGCGCGAACCTGCGGAGGTGACTCTCGTCGACTCCCACGCCGCGCTCGCCGTCGGCCCTCTTCGTACGGTTCCCAACTACATCACCGCCGTTCGCACGGTCGCCGCGGTGACCGTCGGTGTCCTCGCCATCGTCTCCGGGTCGGTGGGATTGATGGCGGTATCGTATGTTATCTACTGGATCGGCGACGTGCTCGACGGCTGGACCGCCCGTCGCCTCGGCCAGGAGACCCGAGCCGGGGCGGTCTTCGACATCGTGAGCGACCGCGCGTGCACCGCCGTACTCTGCGTGGGCCTGATCGCCCTCGTGCCCGGCATCGCGGTCGTGGCCCTGGTCTTTCTGCTCGCGTTCCTGGTGCTGGACACCATGCTGTCGCTGGCGTTCCTGTGCTGGCCCGTGCTCAGCCCCAACTACTTCCACCTGGTCGACCGGCGGGTCTGGGCGTTGAACTGGTCGCCCGTGGCCAAGGTCGCCAACACCGCCGGCGTCATCTGCGCCATCGCGTTCGGGCAGCACCTGCTCGCGCTGGGCGTCGCCATCGCCGTCGTCGCGGTCAAGCTGTGGTCGGCCGCGGCGGTGGTCCGGCTGCTCGAACGGGACGGCCGGGCGTGAGCACCCTCGCCGAAGCCGCGGTGGCACTCGGCTACGGTCTCGCCTCGGCGCTCGTCCCGGTCGTCAACGCCGAGGCCTACGCCGTGATCGCCGGGCACCGTGGCGGCCACGCGCTCGTCGCCGTGCTCGCCCTGGCGCTCGGGCAGACCGTCGGCAAGCTGCTCCTGTTCGAGTCGGCGCGACGTGGATCGGGGCGGCTGGCCCGGACGGTCGCGCGGCGGAGAAGGTCAGGTCGCGCGGGGGGCCGGGCCACACGGTGGACCGAACCCATCCGGCGCTGGCTCTCCCGCCGCCGCACCGCCCTACCGACAGTGCTCGTCTCCGCCGCGGTGGGGGTTCCACCGTTGGCCGTCGTCAGCCTCGCCGCCGGCACCGCGGGTATCCGACGTGGGGAGTTCGCCGTCGCGTGCCTCTCCGGGCGGGTGATCCGGTTCGCCCTCCTCGTCCTGCCGGCGGCGCTGGCCTGAACGGCCGTCGGCCGGAGACGGGCGGACACTCGGCCCGCGGTCAGAGGAGCCGGCCGTCGTGGGCGAGCAGGGCGATCTGGGTACGGTTGTCGAGATCCAGCTTGGTCAGGATGTGCGAGACGTGGGCCTTCACCGTCGTCACGCTCATCAGCAGCTCGCTGGCGATCTCGGCGTTGGCGCGCCCCTGCCCGATGGCCAGCACGACGTCGCGTTCCCGGGGCGTGAGCAGGGCCAACCGCTCGCGCGCCCGCTCGTAGGATTCGGCCCCCGACGCGACCCGCTGCATGAGCCGACGGGTCACCCCCGGCGACAGCATCGGGTTGCCGGCCGCGACCGCGCGGACCGCCTGGCTGATCTGCTCGGGTGGGGTGTCCTTGAGCAGGAAGCCGCTCGCTCCGGCTCGGAGAGCCCGCAGCACGTGCTCGTCGGTGTCGAACGTGGTCAGCACGATGATCTCGGGTGGTCGGTGCCGGCGGCGAAGGCGCTCGGTGGCGGTGATGCCGTTGACGCCGGGCATCCTGATGTCCATCAGCACCACGTCCGGCAGGTGCCGGTCCACCGCGGTGATCGCCGTGGCGCCGTCGGCGGCCTCGCCCACGACGACGATCCCGTCGGCGCCGTCGAGCATCAGCGTGAGCATTCCCCGGACGAGAGGATCGTCGTCGACGATGACGACCCGGATCGGGCCCGTCACGTCGGCCACGGCAGCCACGCGGTGAGGTGGAACCGCCCGGCGGCGTCGACGTGGTGGGCGACGCGACCGCCGGTGAGCGCGGCCCGTTCGGCGAGGCCGACCAGGCCGGCACCGGCGCTGCCGGTGGCGCCGCTGTCGGGCGTGGTCGGGTTGCTCACCGCGATGCTCAGGCCGGTGCCCGGCGCGCCGCCGAGCACCAGCCGGACCGGCTGGCCGGCGGCGTGCTTGCGGGCGTTGGTCAGCGCCTCCTGCGCGATCCGGTACGCGGTGCGGCCAACTGCCGCGGGGATCTCGACCGGTGGGCCGAGCGGGTCGTCGACCTCGACCTGTTGCCCGGCGGCCCGCGCCTCGTCGACCAGGCGCGGCAGGTCAGCGAGAGTCTGCCCGGGTGGTGCGTCCGTCGGCGACTCGGCGTCGTCGCTGCGCAGCAGGGTGATCACCTCGCGCAGCTCGTCGAGAGCGTGGTGGGCGCTGGCCCGGATCACCCCGGCGGCGGCACTGAGCCGCTCGGGCGGCGCGTCCGGCCGATACTCCATCGCGCCGGCCGCCGCCGCCAGCAGGGACAGCCGGTGGGCCAGCACATCGTGCATCTCCCGCGCGATCCGGCTGCGCTCCGCCGCCCGCGCCTCGTCGACCCGCCGTTCCTGCTCCCGCTCGGCCCGCCGGGCCCGGTCCCGCAGCTCCGCCAGCAGGGCGTTGCGGGCCTGCGCCCAGGTGCCCCAGCCGAGCAGGGCCGCGTACGCGATCGTCATCAGCACCAGCCGCCACCCGTACGGCAGGCTGGGCACCGGCCGCCAGAGCGCCTGCACCGCCTCGCCCGCCACGCCGACCGCCGCCACCGCCGCCGCTTGCCGAAACGGCCGGTTGCGGGCGATGAACAGCACCGCGAAGCTGGCCACCGGCGTGGCCACCGGAGACAGCGCGACGAGCACACCGGCCAGCACGCCACCGAGCCGTGGGCGGCGGACGACCACCGGAACGAGGATCAGGGCGGCCACCGCCAGCGCGACGTCGACGCCGACCAGGCCGGGGGAGCTGGACCGGGTGGCGGACCACAGCATGGTCGCGACGAGGACGCCGACCGCCACTGTCGTCACGCCCACCGGGGCGGAACGCCACACCCGGGGCGGTGTGACCTCGCACGTCGCCGCATCCACATCGCGCACGCTACTGCGCTGGTGGCGGGCCGGACCACCTCCTTTGGTAGTACGCCGAGCCGCCGGTGGACGTACCCGCTGCGGCGTCCGGACCGACGCGTCCGGCCCGGCCGGGTCCGCAGACTCAGGCCATGACGAACAACCTTTTCCTGATACGGGCCGCGGTGGCGGCTGGCGCGACAGTGGTGGCCGTGGCCGAGTTCGCGCTGCTGCACTCGGCGGCCGGCGTCGACCTGGCGGTCAGGTCCGGAAGCTCGACCCGGCAGGTCACGGTGGGAGCGGTCATCGTTGCCGCAGCGGTCGCGGCGCTGGCCGGCTGGGCGCTGCTCGCGGTGCTGGAACGTCGCACCGACCGCTCCCGCGTGTGGTGGACCTCGACCGCTGTCGCGGTTCTGCTGCTGTCGCTCGTGGTCGGGCCACCGAGTGGCGTCGGCGGGGGAGCGAAGGCGACCCTCGCGCTGCTGCACCTGAGCGTCGGCGTCATCCTCATCGTCGGCCTGCTCCGGCCGCGACGGGGAGTGACGCACCGATGATCACGCTGACCGTCCGCAAGCAGGACGGCGCCTTCGTCCTCGACTCCGGGCCGGGCGCGTCGCTGCGTACCGGCTGGACCTGGCGGTGCGGCGAGATCCGCACCGGCACCGGCCGCTGGACTGTCGAACCGACCGGACGCCGACGCATCGGGTTCACGGCCCGGGGCGAGCACGGCGTGCCGGTGCGGCTCGACCCGGGCCGGTCGCACGTGCCAGGGCCCGGTGGGGTGGCGCGTTGGGCGCCCGGTCGCCGCGGTGGTGAGCTGGTACGCGACGGGCACCGCCTCGCGGTGCGCCTTCCCGGCCGACCGGGCGGGCCGATCCGCGTCGACGTCACCGGCGAGTGGGCCGAGCTGGAACTGGTGGTGCTCACTGCCTGTTTCGCGCTGATGAGTCAGCGGCGGCGGCGCACCCTGATCATGATGGCGGCCGTCGGCGGGGGGAGTAGCTGACCGACGGCCCGTCCGCAGCCGAATCCAGCTGATCAACAGGCTGGCGGGTAGCCGCCGAACGGGTGGTGGAAGCGGCGTCGGTCGGCGCTGGCCGGACGGCGCGACCGCGATGGGAGTCCACGGTGAGCAGCGTCAGGGCGGCCAGCGTCAGCAGCCCGCCGGCGAGGGCCAGCGGGCGTGCCCCCGAGGTGGGCAGCAGGGCGCCGCCGAGCAGCGATCCGCCGGCGATGCCAGCGTTGAAGGCGACGCTGACCCCGGCCGACGCGATGTCGGTGCTGCCCGGGGCCAGTTGCAGCATCCGGTTCTGCACGGCGGAGCCGAACGCCGCGTACGCGAGGCCGATCCCGGCGAGGAGCGCGACCACACCCGGCCGGAGCGCGCCGAGCGCGTACAGCCCGAGCAGCGACGCCATGCCGATGCTCAGCGGTGTCAACAGCGAAGCGATCGGTCGGCTGTCCAGAGTCCGCGCCGCGATCAGGGTGCCGACGACGCCGGCCGCGCCGGAGACGAACAGCAGCGGTGCCAGCACCGCGTCGGTGAAGCCGCTGACGTCGAGCAGGAACGGTGTCACGTAGGTCTGCAGGGTCATGAAGCCGCCGATGCCGAGGGCGGTGGAGATCAGCAACACCGCGAAACGCCGCCCGTCCGGTGCGGAGCCCCGGGCGGCACCGCCAGCGGCCGGCGGATAGGACGGCAGGAGGACCAGCACCGCGGCGGCGATCGCCAGACCGACGCCGGCCAGCACCGCGAACGCCGCGCGCCAGCCGGCTTGCTGCCCGAGCCAGGTGCCGAGGGGTACGCCGAGCACCGGGGCCAGCGTCGCACCCGTCGCGAACAGCGCCACCGCCCGGCCGCGCACCGCGACCGGAAACGGCCCGATCACTGTCGCCGTGGCGATGGACCAGAACAGCGCCTGGGCGAGGGCGGTCACCAGACGGGAGCCGGCCAACACGGCGTACGTCGACGCGAGCGCGGCGGCGGCGTTCGCGGCGGCGAACAGGAGCATCGTGACGCCGAGCAGCTGGCGTCGGGGGATCCGCTGGGTCAGCCGGGTCAGCGGCACGGACGCCAGCACCACCACCACGGCGTACCCGCTGACCAGCAGCCCCACCTGTGAGCGGGATCGGCCCAGATCGGGTGCGATGTGGGTCAGTAGACCGACGGGCAGCAACTCGGTCGTGATGAACGCGAACGCGGCGAGGGAGAGCGTGACGAGCACGGCCCTGGCCCTTCGCGGCGACACCTCCGGTGCCATGGCCCACCCCCATTTCCAGGGTCACCGTAATGGAGGCCGCGACCTCCGATCCGCTCGCGGGTCTCGCGACGGACGGCGACCACCTCGTCGGGGCACTGCGGCCCGGTTGCCGTGGTCGGCGGCTGGGCCTCTGGTCAGGGTCGTGCCCGGAACGGGGCAAGGACGGCGCGGATCTGATCAGCTGCGCCCCAGTCGTCGTCGAACTGGGCCAGCACGGCGAGGTGTTGTCGCAGCTGGATGAGCGGCATGCGGGTCTCCCAGTCGCCGTCGAGCGAGGTCAGCTCCGCGTAGACCCCGAACATCCGTCGTGCCTCGGGCGGGGGCGAGGTGGACCACACGTGCGCGAGGTCGACCTCGGCCCACATGTACGACACTGCCGGGTCGACCAGCGCGGGCTCTCCGTCCGCGGTGGCCAGGATGTTCTGTGCCCACAGGTCACCGTGGGTCAGACACGCAGGCCGATCCGGCAGCAGGTCCGGCAGCCGGTCGCAGAGCCGTTCCAGCGCCGCTCGGTCCGCCGCGTCCAGCGCCGCCTCGACGCGGGGCTGATCGAGCCAGCGAAGCAGCCGGTGCTCTGCGAAGAAGGCGAAGCCGTCGTCGTTCCAGGTGTTGATCTGGCGGCGACGACCCAGCCAGTTGTCGTGGTGCCAACCGAAGCGAGGATGGGTCGTGCTCAGGTGCAGGCGGGCGAGCAGGTGCGCGAACCGCTCCCAGAAGGCCTCGCTGCGCGGCCTCGCGTGCAGCACCGACAACACCAGTAGGTCCCGATCCGCCAGGATCACCTCGGGTGTCGCCACCCCGCCGAGCTCGCGCAGCGCGGCCAGCCCTTCGGCCTCGGCGGCGAAGACGTCGTGGGCCGGCGGGTCGGCGAAACCCTTGACGAACACCGGCGGCGCATCCCGACGGGTGGCGATGCCGGCGAGCGCCGCGAGCCCGCCCGTCACCGGCTGCACCGTCACGACCTCACGCATACCGGCCCGGTGCAGGCGTTCGAGCAGGGTCACGAGCGATGCTCCTCAGGTCCGGTGGGGATTACGCGATCCTATGAGGCGGGTCACGGCTCGCCCTGCCGGCGGCGGTGGTGTCGGACACTGCTGGGCATGGGACAGATGTCGGTGGATCAGCAGCGGCTGGGGCGGGTCGTCCAGGAATTCGGCGCCCGCTGGACGAGAGACGCCGCCGACATCGAGACCTACCTGGCGGCACAGGTCGCGGACGTGAGCCACCGCGAGGTCGTCGGCCCGCTGCGCGCCGCCAGTGGGGGCAGCGGTGTGGTCCGCGTCGGGGGCAGGGAGGTTGCCGTCTGGGGCGACCCGGACGTCCCGGAGATGGCCTTCAGCGTCACCAAGTCCGTTGTGTCGGTGGTGGCCGGCCTGGCCTTCGACGACGGGCTGTTGGTGCCGGACCAACCGGTGCACCAGGTCGTCGACGTTCCTGAGTTCCACGGGCCGCACAACGAGCAGATCACGTGGCGTCATCTGCTGCAGCAGTCGAGCCAGTGGGAAGGCGAGCTGTGGGGCAAGCCGACGAGCGTCGACGCGCAGAGCTTCCGCGAGCGCACGGAGGTGCACGGTACGCCCCCGGGGCAGGGGTGGGCGTACAACGACGTGCGGATGAATCTGCTCGCGTACGCGCTGACGATCCTGTTACGCAGGCCGCTGCCGGAGGTGCTGCGGGAGCGGGTCATGGACCCGCTGGGCGCCTCCGACCGGTGGTCGTGGCACGGGTACCGGACGAGCGTCGTCGATATCGGCGGCCGCCGGACCGAGGTGGTCTCCGGCGGCGCGCACTGGGGTGGGGGACTGATCGTCCCAGCCCGGGACCTGGCCCTGATCGGGCAGCTCTTCCTGGACCGGGGGACGCACGCCGGGGCCCGGCTGCTCAGTCCTGAGTGGATCGATCAGTCGTGGACGCCGTGCCCCGTGAAGCGCGAATACGGTTATCTGTGGTGGCTCAACGACGATCAGGTGCCGTGGCCCGGGGCACCGGCCACCGGCCGCAGCGCCCGGGGCAACGGCGGACGACACCTGCTGTGGGTCGATCCGGCCCGGGAACTCATCCTCGCCTCCCACTGGACCGAGGAACCGCTCGAACTGATCCGCGAGGTCTCCCGCACCGTCGGCCGGTCAGGGCCGGTTGTGGACGAACCACGCGTCACCGGCCGCTAGGGCGACGGCGACCTCCCATCGGCGCAGGTCGAGGTTCGGAGCGAGGGCCTTGAGCTGACCCGCGGCGGCCCACGCCTCGTCCCCCGGCGTCGGGCGACGACCCACCTGAAACTGCAGCATGGTGCCCCAGGACGCGACCAGGCGGGCATCCCACCGGTGCCGCCACTGCGCCAGCACCTCGGCGAGCTTCTGCTGAGCCTCGCAGGTCAGCGCACCGTGGAAGTCCACCCAGTACGCCGAGCTGCGGACGTCGCTGGTGGGCACGAGCATGAGCAGGACGCTGTCGGGCGTGTACCAGTAGTCGGTCTGCGTCACGAACCGCACCCTGTCGAGCACCTGGGCGTGCAGGTCGACGCGGGTCGTGCCGCGCGCATGGTATTCAATCTCGGCCTGGTTGACCTGTTGGTCCTCGCTGTAGTGGCGGTAGGTCAGCCAGGGTGCGGAGGCCGCGGCGGCCTCGGCGAACGCGCGTAGCTCGGATTCCGACGGACCCGGCCAGCGGTGTGCCCACGAACGCCGCTTCGACATGGGCGATGTCGTCTCGCCCGTCGACGGGTTTCCCGATCATGCGAAGCGGTCGGCCAGCTTCGTCAGCTTGCTGACGTAGGCCGGCCAGTCGTAGTCGTCGGGGATGTTGGTGCTGTCCCGTCGAAGGCCGATCGCGGTGTCGTGCTGTTCGCGCATGATGTCGGCGTGCCCGGCGTGACGGGCGAGATCGCAGGTCACGTGGATGATGATCCGGTGCAGCGTCACGTCCTGCGCGCCGGGCTGCCACCACGGCACCTGCCCCGGCGCGTCGAGCGGTAGCTCGTCGATCGTCTGGTCCGCGAACGCACCGACCCGTTGATACAGGTCGATCAGCCCATCCTTCGTCTCGTCTTCCCGGGCGTACCAGTCTGCCTGCGGGTCCTCGTCGAACGCCTCCGTCGGGACCAGCTCGTCAGGGGTCGGGAATTCGCGGCCGAAGGTGGGCCCGAAGTAGCCGGCTTCGACATTGAGGCAGTGCTTGAGGATGCCCAGCAGGTTGTTGCCGGTCGCCGTGCGGGGCAGCCTGACCTCGCGTTCGCTGAGCCCGTCGAGCTTCCAGACGAGGTCTTCGCGGGTCCCGCGAAGGTAGACGTGCAGCGCGGCCTTCGCATCGCTCAGATCAGCCATGCCGGCCAGTCTTCCCTATCCGCCGGGCCGTCGCGCACCCACGGCGGGCCGGTGCGCTGGCACCGGCCCGCCGAGCGACGTGATCTGTCCGGGGTGTCAGCTTCCGGTGCAACTCGCGGTGGCTCCGCTGCCGGTGCCGGCGCCCTGGAATCCGAAACTGGTGCCCTGCCCTGCGGCCAGTCGCCCGTTGTAGCTCTGGTTCGCGACGGTGATGGTCCCGCTGGTGCCGCTGCTGACCCCGTTCCACAGCGAGCTGACCGACGCTCCGCTCGGCAGGGTGAGGGTGACCCGCCAGCCGGTCAGCGCGGTGGTTCCCGCGGTGACGCTGACATTGGCGACGAATCCGCCGTTCCACTGGTCCTGCACGGAGTAGACAGCGGTGCAGCCGGGGGTGCCGGTGGGCGGTGGCCCGGTC
>NZ_QGSZ01000159.1 GCF_003857055.1 Micromonospora inaquosa
GTTGTGGGCCATCGCGGCGAGGGTCAGCCAGGCGGCGTTGGCCGGGAACCGGCCCGAGGGCATGTGGGCCAGGGGCCCGTCGATCAGGTCGGCGAATAGTTGCTCGATGATGGCGTGGGCTCGGTGGGTCAGGTCGGCTTCCACGGTGGACAGTTCGGCGTCGGTCAGGAACGCGTGGTGGCGCCAGGTGGGGAATAGTTCTTCCTGTCCGGCTGGTGCCGGGTTTTCTCTCGGACACGGCGCACGACCAGCCGCGCGGTGATCTTGTGGCTGCTGGTTTCGAACGCGGTGTAGACGGTTTCGGCGACTTCGGCGTCGGAGATCCACTGCCCGGTGTCGTCGTCCTGGACCGCGCCGGGGTAGCGCACCGGCGTCCACGCTGATTCTCCGATGTCGTCGATCGCGGCCCGCAGTTTCGGGTTGGCCTGCAGTGTGACCGAGAAGTTCACGCCTGCCTTGCGGCAGGCCGAGACCACCGGGCCGGAGCCGAACGCCGAGTCGGCGCGTACCAGGATCTGACCGGTCGCCCCGCACGCGCGGGCGGTGGAGATCGCCTGTTTCACCAGGGACGCGGCGGCGCGGGCCGAACCGGCATTACCGCCACGCAACCGTGTGGCGGCGACCACCGGGGCGGCCTGCGGGGTGCTGATCGCGGCGACCAACGGTGACAGGCCACGAAGCCGCACGTTGTAGCCGCCGACCTTCGCGTGCCCGAACGCCGCGCCCTGCTTCGCGTGCCCGTACACGCGACGCAACAGCGAATCCACATCCACATAGGCCAGCGTCCCGGCACCGGGTAACAGCGGTGTCCGGGCGGCCAGGGCAGCCAGCAGGTCCCGCGCGGCGGCCTCCAACTGCAGCGTGTGACCCCAGGTGAAGAACCGCAGGAACGATCCCAGTGTCGACGGTGCGTACACCCCGTCGAACAGGGCACCCATCCCGCCATGGCGCAGCACGTCCAGATCGGTGATGCTGTCCGCGCCGGCAGCCATCCCGGCCACAATCGCCGCGGCTTTACCTCCAGCGTTGGCTCCGGTCGACAGGTCAGGGCGTACCCGCCGGGCGACCAGGCCAGCAAGGTCCACCTGCTCGGCCAAGCGCATCACCGGGACCAACCCGGCACACGACACCAAATTCGGATCATCAAACACCGCGTCCACGCCGCGGCGGCCATGCAACAATCGCACCTGACAGATGCCCTCTCGACCAGGCTGATGGAAGCTTCGAGAACTCCCATTCTCCCAGGTCAGAGGGCATCTTCTTGCCTACCGCGCCGACGCAACCCGATGCCTATCGGTGGATTCAGGCTTAGGGCGCTTCGCTGCTCACTTGGACGGCGGCGGTGACGGCGATCGGGACACTCTTCGCGGCGATGGGCTCCGGGCTGCTGGAGGGTGCCGGTACTGCTGTGCGCCGTGAATCTCCCCGGTCTGAATCGGCGGGATGTGGTCATCGGCTGACCGGTGGGGACTTTCGGCCCTGCCCTGTCTGGGTCACAGCCTGCAACGGTGAAGGAACGCTACGAGTCCGGAGGTTCTGCCATGACCAGGCCAGGAGAAGACGTGACCCGTGCCGAGGCGCGAACGGCCCTGGAGATTGCCGCCCGGGCCTCGCTGCGTGCTCCATCGGTGTTCAACACTCAGCCTTGGAGGTGGCGTCTCAGTGGCGAGGTCCTGGAGCTGTCGTCCGACCCGGGCCGCCGTCTGGGCGTCACCGATGCCGAGGGTCGACTGCTCTTGCTGAGCTGCGGTGGAGCACTGCACCACGCTCGAGTCTCATTGGCGGCGGCCGGATGGTGCGCAGAGGTGGACCGCTTACCCGAGGAGAAGCACCCTGACCTGCTTGCCCGGATCCGTGTCCCGGGTCGCACCACGCCGGACCCGGACGCCGGGGAACTGATCGCCGCCATCAGCCGGCGCCGCACCGATCGCCGCGCCTTCGGCGACCGCCCGGTGTCCGAGCGAAGCCTCACCCGCTTGCGCCGGCTTGTCGAGGCTCAGGGCGCCTATCTGCATCTCGTGCCCGATGACCGGGTGCCGGAGCTGGCCATCTCGGTCGACGAGGCCGCCGACGCCAACCACTTCGACCTGGCCCACACCAGCGAGCTCACCGACTGGACGCATCGACCGGCCTGGACCGCCGACGGTGTGCCGCCTACGACCGCCGTCGAGCCCAGCCTTCGGCGGGTGCCGGTTCGCAACTTCCTGCCGGACGGCTCGCCCGGTTTGCTGCCCGGCGCCGATCACGACGAAGGCGCCGCGTACGTCATCATCTTCGGCACCACCGATCAGCCGGTCGATCTGCTCCGCGGCGGGGAGGCGATGTCCGCGCTACTCCTGCGGGCAACCGCCGACGGCCTGGCGACCGCTCCCATCAGCGAAGCGGTCGAGGTTGCCTGGCCACGGCGCCTGCTCGGCCGCCTGCTGTCCGGGGTGGGAGAGCCCTATCTGGTTGTTCGGCTGGGCTACGTCGAGGCGACCGACCCCGTCCCTCCTTCACCGCGCCGTGCGCCCGCCGACGTGATCCGCATCGAAGACTGATCGCACCGACTTTCGGCGGGTTCCGAGATCGTCCGGCAGTTGCTCCGCGCCGGACGACCTCACCGCGGAATCGCGGGTCCACAGCCAGCCCGCCACGAGTTATGCGCCACCACTTGCGAAGACACCTGCACGTGAACGACGAGCTGACGTCGCGGCGGTGAACGCGACACGCGGAGGGGACGAGACCGACAGGCTGGCGGCGGCCCCGAGCTCGGAGCCGCCGCCGACGGGAGCCAGCTGTTTACTTCGCTGCGGTGTCCAGCGACCAGTTACGAACCTCCGGCATGTCTTCCAGGTGTTCGATCACGTACGCCTCGTGGCGCTTGAGCTGTGCCTCGCACCACGCCTTCAGATCGGCGGCGCCGCGGGGCAGGCGGTGGGCGTTGTTGATCGCGTCCATCACCAGGTGGTAGCGCGACGCCTTGTTGCGGACCGTCATGTCGAACGGGGTGGTGGTCGTGCCCTGCTCGATGAAGCCACGCACCCGGAAGCGGTCGGCGTCGGGCCGCCCGTGCACGAGCTGGTGGATGGCGCCCGGGTAGCCGTGGAAGGCGAAGACCACGTCGACGGTGTCAGTGAACAGTTCGGTGAACTGGGTTTCGCTCATGCCGTGCGAGTGGTCCTTCTGCCGCGGCAGCGTCATCAGGTCGACGACGTTGACGACCCGGACCTTGAAGCCGGGGAGCCGGTCCCGGAGAATCTGCGCCGCGGCGACGGTTTCCATGGTGACCACGTCGCCGGCGCAGGCGAGCACGATGTCGGGATCGCTGCCGTCGTCGTCGGTGCCGGCCCAGTCCCAGACACCCGCACCGCGGGTGCAGTGCTCGATGGCCTCGTCCATGGTGAGGTACTGCAGCTGCGGCTGCTTGTCGATGACGATCAGGTTGACGTACGACCGCGACCGGAAGCAGTGATCCGCGACCGACAGCAGGGTGTTGGCGTCCGGCGGCAGGTAGACGCGAGCCACGTCGCCGCGCTGGGTGAGCACCACCTGGATCAGGCCTGGGCCCTGATGGGAGAAGCCGTTGTGGTCGTTGCGCCACGCCGTAGAGGTGAGCAGCACGTTGAGGCTGGGCACCTTGGCCCGCCAGGGCAGGTTCTTCGCCTCCTGCAGCCACTTACCGTGCTGCACGGTCTGGGACGCGCTCACCATCGCGAAGGCCTCGTAGGTGGCGAACATCCCGTGTCGGCCGGTCAGGTTGTAGCCCTCGAGCCAGCCGTGGCAGTTGTGCTCGGACAGCACCTCCATCACCCGGCCGTCGCGGCTGGTCGCCACATCGCCGGGGCCGACACGCTCCATGAACGCCCGGTCGGAGACCTCGAAGATAGCACCGAGGCGGTTGCTGTTGGTCTCGTCGGGGCAGAAC
Organism: Micromonospora inaquosa; assembly: GCF_003857055.1. Classification (GTDB taxonomy): domain Bacteria; phylum Actinomycetota; class Actinomycetes; order Mycobacteriales; family Micromonosporaceae; genus Micromonospora; species Micromonospora inaquosa. Next base: position 3,908 of record NZ_QGSZ01000159.1, read on the forward strand.
AGCCGGAAGGTCTGCGGGTTGCGGACGTAGATGTCGCGCATCATCTCGCCGAGCCGGCGGGTCGACTCGGCATGCTCAGTCGCCGGCTGCGTCACCGGGAAGGCGTAGTCGCGGAAGTCAGGCAGGTCGAGAGCGCGGGTCAGGACGCCGCCGTTGGCGTGCGGCGAGGCGCTCATCCGGAGATCGCCGGCGGGCGCCTGCTCGCGGATCAAAGCGGTCGGCGCTCCGGTCGCGTCGAAGAGCTCCTCGGGGCGGTACGACTTGAGCCACTGCTCGAGGATCGCCAGGTGTTCTGGGTTGTCGCGCACGCCGGACAGCGGCACCTGGTGCGATCGCCACGTGCCGGTGACGCGCACGCCGTCGACTTCCTCCGGTCCGGTCCAGCCCTTGGGCGAGCGGAGGACGATCAGTGGCCAGACCGGCCGGGTCCCGTCCCATTCGCCGTTGCGTGCCGCGGTCTGGATGGCGCGGATGCGGCCCCAGGCCGTAGCGAGCGCTTCGGCGAACCGGTAGTGCATGCCGGGCAGGTCCTCACCGGAAACTTCGATGACGTCGTAGCCGTGACCGCGCAGCAGTTCCCGCACCTCGTCGGCGTGCTTGCGGGCCAGCACGGTGGGGCCGGAGATCTTGGCGCCGTTGAGGTGCAGGATCGGCAGCACAGCTCCGTCGCGGGCGGGGTTGATGAACGACACGCCCTTCCAGGAGCCCTCGAGCGGGCCGGTCTCGGCTTCACCGTCGCCGACCACCGCGATCGCCAGCAGGTCCGGGTTGTCCATGACCGCGCCGAACGCGTGGACCAGCACGTAGCCGAGCTCGCCGCCCTCGTGGATCGATCCGGGCGTCGTGACCGAGACGTGGCTGGGGATGCCGCCGGGGCTGGAGAACTGGCGGAACAGCTTCCGCACGCCGTCCTCGTCCTGGGCAATCTGCGGATAGATCTCCGAGTACGTGCCCTCCAGGTAGCCGGCGGCGACCAGCGCCGGGCCGCCGTGGCCGGGCCCGGCCAGGTAGATGGCCTGCTGGCCGGTGTGCCGGATCAGCCTCGACACGTGGGCGTAGATGAGCGACAGGCCCGGGCTGGTTCCCCAGTGTCCGAGCAGCCGGGGCTTGATGTGCTCCGCGGAAAGGGCCTGGCGCAGCAGCGGATTCGCCTTGAGGTAGATCTGCCCGATGGTCAAGTAGTTGGCGGCCCGCCACCACGCGTCGAGGCGGGCGAGCTCGGCCTCGTCGGGTTCGGCCAGGGTCTGCAGCAGGTCGGACACAACCGCGGTCACGGCGATTCCTTTCGGCGGATCTTTGTCGTTGTGTCCGACCGTAGGGCGCGGGCGTGTCGCGCTCGTAGTCGGAAGCCAGCGCCGGTGGGACCTTCGGCCCTACGAGGCGGGACGGGTTACGAGGAACACCGGGTAGTCCTCCGCGATCGCCTCGAATGCCTCGAGCGGGGCATGCCGATCGACCGGGATGTGCGGTCGCGCTCCGGGGGCCTTCTCCAGGTAGCGGCGCAGAATCGGCGGTTTGTCCGGCACCGCTACCTCGCTGAGATGGATGCTCTCCCTGCGCCCGTGGCTCAGAACAGCGTCGCCGCCTGCGGCACGCACGTTTGCGACCCAGTTGGCGTCGTTGCCGAGCATGGAGACCAGATACTCCCGGCCTTCGTATCGGGCAACCACGAGCGGGCAGGACACCATTCGGCCCGTACGCCGCCCACGCACCTCGAGAGTCGCCCAGTTGGACGGCACGAGCAGGCCGGCCCGGAACTGGATAGCTGAGAAGCGATTCATCAAGCGGGCCAAGCCCTGCGGGCGTCCGCCACGGTACATCCAGCGCTTCAAGGAATCTGTGAGCAGCATCGTCAATCTCCCGGGTAGGCGTAGACCTCGATCAGTCGATGCCGGGCGTGTTGCAGGCGGTCCGTCACCACGTCCAGCATCCGGCCGGTCAGTTCCTGTCCGGGCTCGGCGTCTTCGGCGATCAGGTTGCGAACTCGCGCGGCGTCGAACTCGAGGGCGCGGATGTCCTCGGCAACGATGGCGCCGAAACGCCAGCGGAATGGCGGCCGCATCCACGACCAGCCGACCGGCGCGCCGGCACCGACACGCTCGACGACGATGTTGCCGTGGCCCGGAACGGAGAAGTCGACCGCGACAGCGCCGGAGTGGAGCAACCAGAATTGCTCAGCAGGCGCGTCTTCGCGGCACAGCCGGCGCCCGGCAGCGAAGTACACCGGTCGCCCAGCCACGGCGAGCCGATGCAGCCAGTTCGACGGAAGGTCGGCGACGAAGTCATGCATGGCGAGCAGTCGAAGACGCTCAACGACGGCATGGCGCTCTCCCATGGTGGGCGCGGGGCCCGGTGGCGGCCAGGCCCCGCGCGTGTTCAGGCGACGATGAAGACGCTGGCGCCGGTGGTGTCCGTGTCCTGGAACGCGACGTTGAACTTGTCGATCACGTCCACGACGCCGGGGACCTGCCGGGTCAGGCGGATCGCCATGTTGGCGGTCGAGCGCCGGTCGATCGGCCCGGTCAGCCTCACCACTCCTTCGGCCACGGCGACGTCCACCTGTTCGGAGCCGTCGGGCAGCAAGACGTCGAAGACGTTGCGGCAGATGTCGGCGCTGATCTCGTCGTCCGGCCGCAGGTGGACCTTGAGCAGATCACCGCGGGAGACGATGCCGATCAGCCGGCCCAGATCGTCGACGACCGGCAACCGCTTCACGTGCTCGACGTCCATGACCCGGGCGGCGGCCGCGATCGGCGTCCCGCTGAGTGCCACCACCGGCGGGCTGCTCATCAGGTCGGCGGCGGTGGCGGCGTGTGCCTTGGCTCGCTCGCCCCGGCGACGGCGTCCCTCGAACAGTCGAGGCGCGTCCTCACCCGCGTACTCGATCTTACGAAGCAGATCCGCCTCGGAGATCACGCCGGTCACGTGCTCGAACCCGTCCACGACCGGTACGGCACTGAAGCGCCGGCCGATCAGCAGATCTACCACTTCGCGGTAGGTCGCCGTCGGCTGCACCGACACGACCGCCTTGGTCATTACGTCGTCCACTCTCCACGCCGACATGGCAGCCTCCTCGCTACGTACCTCTCACGGTAGAAGTCCGACCCGCCACCGGTCAGGGCCGAAAGACCTGACGCAGACGTGCCACCAGGTCAGGCTCTGACCGGCTCCGCTGAACGACCGACCCGCTCAGCCCGCTCCTTGATGCCGCGGAGCATCCGGCGCTCCATGATCAGACTGCCGGGAGCCATCATCACGTCGTACAGCAAGCGGGCGGCCCGGCTCGTTCCGGGCGGGGAGATGCGGTTGCGGCTGATCAGGCGTGTCCCGCCCTGGTCGGGACGCAGATCGAAAATCCACACCCAGGCGCCGTCGGCGGAACGGAAGGCCAACGTCTTCGCGTGATCGCAGATCTTCACCTGCATGGCCGGCCCCTTGGTACCCAGCGGCAGACTGTCGCCGACGCCCAGGCGCTGGAACTGCGGCAGGATCTCGTCGGCGCTGTGCATGTTCAGCCCGAAGAGGTTCTCGATCCAGTCGTACGTGTAGGCACCTCCACGGCCGCTGCCCATTTGCACCAGCCACGGCCACACTGCCTCCGGGCCTGCGTCAATGGTGATCGCGCGGGTGGAGACAAGGCCGGCATCCGGCAGCAGTTCATCGCCCGGCACGGGCCCGGACGCTTCCTCGGGCGTGGCGCCCCAGGTGACATACCGCCGACGGGCCCACGGCGACAACGCCACGGCCAAGCCCGCACCGATCACGAGGAGTCCGGTTCTCATCGCGACAACACCACCTTCAGCGCGCCGGAGCGTCCGGCGTCGGCGAACACGTCGTACGCAGCCATGAACTCGTTCAGGCCGAAGCGGTGCGTGACCATGTGCCCGAGATCAAGCTGTCCCGCGACCAGCATGTCCAGCAGTCTCGGGGTGGAGTAGGTGTTGACCAGGCCGGTGGTGATGGTGACGTTGCGGATCCACAGGTCTTCCAGGTGCAGGGTGGCCGGCGCGCCGTGCACGCCGATGTTGGCGACTCGGCCTCCGGGCCGGACCAGCGTGGTGCACAGCTCGAACGTCTGGGGTGTGCCGACCGCCTCCATCGCCACGTCGGCGCCGAGGCCGCCGGTCAGTGCCCGCACGGTGTCGAGGGCGTCGTCCGAGCCCACGAGAACGGTGGTGTCGGCGCCGAAGACTTTCGCTGCCTGTAGACGGCTCTCTGCTTTGTCGATCACGACGATGTGCGCGGGCGAGAAGAGTCGCGCTGTCAGCACGGCGGCGAGCCCGATCGGCCCGGCACCCACGATGGCCACGGTGTCACCCGGCCGGACGTGGCCGTTGAGCACACCGACCTCGTACGAGGTGGGCAGGATGTCGGCCAGCAGCACGGCGGATTCGTCGTCGACCCGGTCGGGCAGTTTGTAGGTGGACAGGTCCGCGAACGGGATGCGGGCGTACTCGGACTGCACCCCGTTCACAAGGTGGCCGAGGATCCAGCCACCGCCACCGCGGCATTGGCCGTACGCTCCTTGGCGGCAGTAGCGGCAGATGCCGCAGGCGGAGATGCACGAGGCCAGCACCCGGTCACCGGGTGCCAGTCCGGCGACACCGCTTCCGGTCTCGACTATCGTGCCGACCGCTTCATGCCCCAGCACCGTGCCCTCCGTGACCTCCGGCACGTCGCCGCCCAGGATGTGCAGATCGGTGCCGCAGATGGTGACCGCGTCGACTTGGATGATCGCGTCGCGCGGGTCTTCGATTCGGGCGTCCGGGATCTCCGTCCACGATCGGACGCCTGGTCCGCCGTACACAAGGCCTCTCATGACGTTCCCCTTTCTCGGTCTTCGTCTCCACGCTCGTCCGGCCGGGGTCTGTCGAGTAGGGGCGTCCGGCTCTACAACGGGGGCCGTCGGCCGGGCTACCAACAAGGAAAGGGAGAGGGGTGCGACCGGCGATGACCAGATACGTCTACGACTTCATCGAGGGGAACAAGGACCTCAAGGACCTGCTCGGCGGCAAGGGTGCCAACCTGGCGGAGATGACGCGGATGGGGCTGCCGGTGCCGCCCGGCTTCACCGTCACGACCGAGGCATGCCGTGACTACCTGCGCACCGGCATGATGCCCGAGGGGCTGCTCGGCGAGGTCGAGCGCCACCTGCACCTCATGCAGACCCGCACGAGCAAGACCTTCGGAGACGCGGACGACCCGCTGCTGTTGTCGGTGCGGTCCGGCGCCAAGTTCTCGATGCCCGGGATGATGGAGACGATCCTCGACATCGGCCTCAACGACGCGAGCGTCGCGGGCCTCGGCCGGCAGAGCAACGACGAGCGCTTCGCATGGGACTCCTATCGGCGCTTGATCCAGATGTTCGGCAAGACCGTGTTCGACGTGCCCGGCGAGGAGTTCGAATCGGAACTGGCCGCAGCCCGGTCGACGGCGGGTGTCCGCACCGATGCCGAGTTGAGCACCGCGCAGCTGCAGGACCTCGTGTACGCCTACAAGAGGGTCTTCCGGGAGCACGCCGGCCGCGACTTCCCCCAGGCATCGCACGAGCAGCTGTTCCTGTCCATCGGCGCGGTCTTCCGGTCGTGGAATGCCGAACGCGCCACGCTGTACCGCCGGCAGGAGCGCATCCCGCAGGACCTCGGCACCGCGGTCAACGTGATGGCCATGGTCTTCGGCAACCGCGGCGAGGACTCCGGCAGCGTCGTCGCCTTCACCCGCGACCCGGCCACTGGCCGGCGCGGCGTGTACGGCGACTACCTGCGCAACGCCCAGGGCGAGGACGTGGTCGCCGGCATCCGCAACACGGTGGGCCTGGCCGACCTCGCCACCATCGATCCGGCGAGCCACACCCAGCTGCTGTCGATCATGCAGCGGCTCGAGCAGCGCTACCGCGACCTGTGCGACATCGAGTTCACCATCGAGAACGGCAAGTTGTGGATGCTGCAGACCCGCGTCGGCAAACGCACCCCTGCTGCCGCGTTCGTCATCGCCGCGCAGCTGGTCGACGAGGGCACCATCACCCTCGACGAGGCCCTGCAGCGGGTCACCGGCGAGCAGCTCGCCCTGCTGATGTTCCCGAGCTTCGACACCGCCGCCGCTCCCCCGCCGCTGACCATCGGCGTGCCGGCGTCTCCGGGTGCCTCGGTCGGCGCGATCGTCTTCGACTCCGCCGCCGCGGCGGCAGCCACGGGACCGGTCATCCTGGTCCGCCGCGAGACCAATCCCGACGACCTGCCCGGGATGATCGCCGCCCAAGGCATCCTGACCAGCCGGGGCGGCAAGACCTCACACGCCGCCGTGGTCGCCCGGGGCATGGGCAAGACCTGCGTCTGCGGCGCCGACGAACTGGTCATCGAAGGCGACACCGTCACCGTCGGGGGCCGAACCCTGCACGCCGGCGATGCCATCTCGATCGACGGCACCAGCGGCAAGGTCTATCCGGGTTCGGTGGCCGTGCGGCCCTCGCCGGTCGTGCGCTTCTTCGAGGGTGAACTCACCGCGCACGGCGACCCGCTGCTCTCCGCGGTGCAGCGGCTGATGATCCACGCCGACCACACGGCCCGGCTGGACGTGCACGCCAACGCCGACACCGGAGCCGACGCCGCCCGCGCGCGTCGCTTCGGCGCTACCGGCGTCGGCCTGTGCCGCACCGAGCACATGTTCCTCGGCGAGCGCCGGCAGCTCGTGGAGCGGCTGATCCTGGCCGACGATGACGACGAGCGGGACGGCGCGCTCGCGGCACTGCTGCCGCTGCAACGCGCCGACTTCGAAGAGCTGTTCGCCGCTATGGACGGACTGCCGGTGACCGTGCGCCTGATCGACCCGCCATTGCACGAGTTCCTGCCGCCGCTGGAGGAACTGACCGCCCGCGTGGCCCGGGCCGAAGCGCTCGGCGAAGACGCGGGACGCGACGCCACGCTGCTGACTGCAGTGCGGCGGATGCACGAGCAGAACCCGATGCTCGGCCTGCGCGGCGTGCGGCTCGGCCTGGTGATCCCCGGCCTGTTCGCCATGCAGGTCCGAGCCATCGCCGAGGCAGCGGCCAGCCGTGCGACCGCGGGCGCTGACCCGCGTCCCGAGATCATGGTTCCGCTGGTCGGCGCCGTCCAAGAGCTTGAGACGGTACGCGCGGAAGCCGAGGCGATCCTCGCCGACGTGCCGGGTGCGCCACCGATCCTGATCGGCACCATGATCGAGGTGCCGCGGGCTGCCCTGACCGCAGGGCAGATCGCCGTGTCGGCCGAGTTCTTCTCGTTCGGCACCAACGATCTGACCCAGATGACGTGGGGCTTCTCCCGCGACGACGTGGAGGGCGCGTTCTTCGGCCGTTACATCCAGCTCGGTGTCTTCGCGGTGTCGCCGTTCGAGACCATCGACAGCGACGGCGTCGGCGAACTCGTCAGCATCGCGGTCGAACGCGGCCGGGCCACCCGGCCCGACCTGACCGTCGGCGTCTGCGGCGAACACGGCGGCGATCCCGCCTCAGTCAGGTTCTTCCACACCGCCGGGCTGGACTACGTCTCCTGCTCCCCGTTCCGTGTCCCGGTCGCACGGCTCGAGGCCGGACGCGCCGCGACCGGAGCGACCGGCTCGGACAGCCGATAGGAGGCACGGCGATGACGACGACTTCGGTCCGGCGCGGCGACCGCGAGATCGGCGCCTACATAGACGGCCGATTCGTGCCGGCCATCGATGCCACCACCGTTGCCGTTGCCGCTTTGGCCGCGGCGGCGGTGGCCACCGCCGGAGTCTCGGTCGGCCTGGCGCTACGACGGCGCCCTGCGATCGGCACGGTGACGATGGGTCCCGGCAGCTGGATCAGCCTCAAGCGCACCGGTCGGCCGCCGCTGCGCGCTGCCTCGGCCGGACGGCCGTGGTGGGCGCACCTGCTGCGCGCGCACCGGCTTGTCGAGCAGCGCTGAGAAGTCCCGCGTACCGAGGTCGATCGGTCCTACGGCCCTGATCTGCACGGGACGAGGCTCGAGCTGAAGACGAATGAAGGAGGACGTCATGCGTGCAGCCGTGGTCACCGGCTTCGACCAGCCGCTGGAACTCAAGGAGGTTCCGATCCCGGAACCCGGCGCCGGGCAGATTCAGGTCCGGATCGAGGCGAGCGGCCTGTGCCACACCGACATCCACGCCGCCCGCGGCGACTGGCCGGTCAAGCCCACCCCGCCGTTCATCCCCGGCCACGAAGGCGTCGGTATCGTCGAGAAGACAGGTGCCGGCGTCACCGAGCACAGGGTGGGCGACCGGGTCGCCGTTCCGTGGCTCGGATACGCCTGCGGCACCTGCGAATACTGTGTCACCGGGTGGGAGACGCTGTGCGAGTCGCAGCGCAACACCGGGTACGCGATTGACGGCGGGCACGCCGAATATCTGATCGCGGACGCCCGCTACGTCGTGGCTGTCCCCGCCGGTATCGCTCCGGCCGAGGCGGCGCCGCTGACCTGCGCCGGAGTCACCACGTACAAGGCGGTCAAGGTCGGCGGGGTCACGCCGGGCGACCGGGTGGCGATCTTCGGCATCGGCGGGCTCGGCCATCTGGCGCTGCAGTACGCGCAGATCTTCGGCGGCGAGACCATCGCCGTTGGCGTCACCGAGGAGAAGCTGGCCCTGGCCAAGCAGCTCGGTGCCGCCCACGTGATCAACGCCGCCACCACCGACCCGGTCGCGGCGATCGAGGCCCTCGGCGGCGCGGACGTCGCCGTGGTGCTGGCCGCCGACCCGAAGGTGCTGGAGCAGGCGCACGCCTCGCTGCGCCGTGGCGGCCGGCTGATCCTCGTGTCGCTGCCGAAGGACAACGCGATGTCGCTGCCGATCTTCCAGACCGTGCTCAAGGGCATCCAGGTGATCGGCTCGATCGTGGGCACCCGCGCCGACCTCGCCGAGGTGTTCCGGCTGCACACGTCCGGACGCACCCAGGTCTTCTCCGAGACCCGGCCGCTTACAGAGATCAACGACGCCATCGAGGAAGTCGTGGCCGGCCGGGTACCGGCTCGCCTCGTGCTCATTCCCTGACCAATCCCAGGGCCGACGAAATCGCGCCAGTGGCCGACGAGATCGCGCCCGCACCCGGAGGTCCCGGACGGTCCCCCGCCCGGGACCTCCGGCCCTAACCGGCCGGAGCGCGCTCGGCAAGGCTGAAGAGAGACGAAGGAGGGGCCATGGTACGGCCAGTCGCAGGGGCAGCTGCGCTGTCTGCTGACCGGTGGGGACCGCCTGCGCCTGACAGACGGCCACCCGCTGAACCGTTTCGTCAACCATTACGGACCGACGGAGGCCACCGTCGTCGCCACGTACGCCGACATCCGCCGGGACGCCACCGGCGCCGTGCCGATCGGCGTACCGGTCGACTCGGCTCGGCTGCTGATCGTCGGAGACGAGGGCGAGGTGGTCGACGACGACCGGGTGGGTGAGCTGTTCATCGGCGGATCCTGCTTGGCCCTCGGATACCTGAACGACGCGGCAGCGACCCGGAGCCGTTTCACCACGGTTGCGGGGCAGGCCCGCCGGTGGTACCGCTCCGGAGACCTCGTGCGGCGCGACGCCGCCGGCGACCTCCACTTCGTCGGTCGGGTCGACCGGCAGATCAAGGTCAACGGGGCACGGGTCGAACCGGGTGAGGTCGAGTTCGTCCTTCGCCAGCATCCGCTCGTCGCCGACGCCGTGGTCGACATGGACGCCGGCACCGGGCACCTTGTGGCCTACGTGACCCTGGTCGGCGCCGGTGTGGAAGGGCCGGGCGACGCGGAGTTCCGGCGGCTCATGGCGGCCCGCCTTCCGGCCCAGATGGTTCCCAAACAGTTCATCGTTATCGATGCCATGCCGCTCACCCCGCACGGAAAGATCGACACTCGCTCGCTCGCCCGACGCGGCTGAACCGGCCGCGCCCGACGTCCGGCTCCGGGGTTGACCGGCCCGTCACGGCGAAAGGACAGTGGACCGAGGGTTCGGTGTGTGATCATTCAGCGATGTCCAGCACCCCCGAACCGTCCGTACGTTTCGTCCCTCTCCCCCCGTCGTGCTGCAAGCCCTCCTGAACGGAGAACTGGCCGCCGCCCGCGCCGCCGCCGGCGTCCCCCTCACCGACTGGTTCGTCTCCGACGACATCACGTGGCTGTGGCAGATGCGCCTGGACCAGATCGCCGCTGATCGGCGTGCCGCCGACTGGGTGGCCTGCGCCGCGGTCGCCGTCCCCGACGAGACGGTGGGCGGGGTGGGCGGCTACCACGGACCGCCGGACAGCGCCGGGATGGTAGAGCTCAGCTACGGGGTGGACCCGGACTGCCGCCGTCAAGGCTACGCTCGGGCGATGGTGCGGGAGCTGCTGCGGCGCGCGGCGGGCGAGCCGGACGTGTCGACGGTGCGGGCGAGCATCAGCCCGCAGAACGCCGCCTCGCTCGCCACCATCGCGGGCTTCGGTTTCGAACACGTCGGTGAGCAGTGGGACGAGGTCGACGGTACGGAATTCCTGTTCGAACGGCCCGCCGTCTGACCTGACGGGACACCGGCCGCCCGGGGCGCGCCGCTCCCGGGGCCGGCGGGTCGTTCCCGCCGGCGCCGGGAGGGTCACCGTCCGTAAAGCTCGAACTCGTAGAGCGAGGAGCCGTACGAGGTGGCCCGCTTGACCGCAGCCGCAGCCGCAGCCGCAGCTTCGGCACAGTCAGGTCGGGCGCCAATCTGCCCACGCCGGAGTACACGGGTTGTCCGCTGGCAGTACGGGCGCCTGGAAGGGCAACGGCGTATCCCGGGATCATCTTGGCGTCGGTGCTGCTGCGCCTGAGCCGGACCAGTACTCCTGCCTCACGTAGGCCGGCGAAGATCTCCTCCTCCGAGCCGGCTGCTGCCACTGCCCTGCGTACCCGGCGGCGTAGCTCACGGGGTCTGAACGCGGCCGGTACGGCGGGCCTTGCTGACCTCGACGGGGCGGGTTGGCGTGGGTGGTGCGGTCAGCCAGCGGGACCCGGCGGTGCAGGTTGTAGCGGCCCGCGACGTTGTAGGTGGCCTTGACGCAGCGCGGGTAGTCGTTGCGCATCCAGTTGGTCCGCCCGTCCTCGCGAACCAGCGTGGCGACGATGTGCACGTGATCGTCGGCGTGACGCATGGCGATCCAGCGCAGACCCGGATCGGTGGCGGTGGTGGCGATACCGACCTCGGTGAGCATCTGGTTCCCCGTGCTCGCCCAGGTCGAGTCGCTGTCGGTGCGGCGATCAGAGAGATCACCTCGTCGAGCCGGGCCACGGCGACCGCACAGAGCCCTGGGCGTGCTCGGGTGCCGCGACATCTGGTCACAGGTCGTTGCCGGCGTAGGACAGGTTGAAGCTTTTGTTGGTGAGTGGGAAGTCCGGGACGATGGTGTCGGCGAGGGCGACGGGCAGCGCAGGCCAGTTGAAGAATGACGGATCGACGATTTTGACGCGGGTCAGGGTGGCATCAGGGTCGAGTTCGACGCGGTGGACGATGGTGCCCCGCCAGCCTTCGACGATGCCCACCCCGGATACCGGTTGCTCGCGCACCGGCCCGGTACGCCTGATGGTGGCCGTTGCTGGGGACAGGGTGGGCAGCAGGGCGTCGAGGATTGCCACGGATGCTTGAATCTCGTCGGCCCGGATGTGGAAGCGGGCCAGAACGTCGCCGTCGGTTCGGACCGGGACGGTGACCTCCCCCAGGTTGGCAAGGGGGTGGGCCCGGCGGGCGTCGTGGGTCTGGCCGCTGGCGCGGGCGATGTAGCCGAGGGTGCCGATGTCGGCCGCCTGCTGCAGGCCGAGGACCGCGGTGCCGGTGAGCCGGTCGCGCACGACGGTGTGGTTCAGGGCACTGTCAACAATCTCGGCGATGTCGTCGGCGACTGCCTTGATGGTGGCGGGATTTGGTACGGCGCGCAGGGAGGTACCGCCGGGGAAGATGGCGCCGCGCAGCAGTCGGTGTCCGGTGGTGCGCTGGTTGAGGCGCAGCAGCCGTTCGCGGATGCGCTGGGCGTGGGCGTAGGCGATGCCGTAGCCGACGTCGTTGCAGATGGCGCCGATGTCGGCGATGTGGTTGTGTAGGCGTTCCAGTTCCAGCAGTGCGGCTCGGGCGCGTTGCGCTTCGGGTGGGACCGGGCAGTCGAGGGCGTCTTCCACGGCGAGGCTGTAGGCCAGGGCGTGTCCGACGGCGGTGTCTCCGCTGACGCGCTCGGCGAGGCCGACTCGCTGGTTTGCGGGATGACCTTCGAACAGTTTCTCGATTCCTTTGTGGACGTACCAGAGGCGGGCTTTGAGTTTGAGGACGGTTTCGCCGACGACGGAGAAGCGGAAGTGGCCGGGTTCGATCACGCCCGCGTGGACGGGGCCGACGGGGATTTCGTAGACGCCGGGGCCCTGGACGATGACGAACGGGAACGGTTCGCTTTCGGTGAAGGGTGGGCGGGGTTCAGCGTCGTGGCGCATGGGGTGCCAGCCGGTGGGCCAGTGGGGGTGTCGTATCAGGCGGAGGGGCAGTGGAGGGGGTTGGGGCTGGCTCTTATACACATCTCCGAGCCCACGAGACGCGCAGTAA
>NZ_QGSZ01000349.1 GCF_003857055.1 Micromonospora inaquosa
GGGTGGGTGGGGCGGGGCCAGTGGGGGCGGTCGGCGTCGCGCAGGGCGGCGGTGCGCAGGGCGGCCAGCTGACGCTCCACCTCGGCGAACTGGTCGACCGGCAGCGGGCCCCGGTGCAGGGCGGCGGCGTTCTCCTCGACCTGGGCGACCGTACGGCAGCCCGGGATCGGGATGGTGCGCCCGCTGCGCGCCCAGATCCACCCCAGCGCGCCCTGGGCGAGGGTGCGCCCGTCGGCGGTGAGCGCGGCACGGACCGCGCCGACCCGGCGCAGCCACTCCGGCGCCGGACGGCCACCCCGGAACCACCCCAGCCAGGCCGGCGCCAACCCCCGTACGTCGTCGCGGGGCAGCGTCGACGAAGCGGTGTACTTGCCGGTGAGCAGGCCCATCCCCAGTGGCCCCTGGTTGATGCTGGCCAGGTCGTACTTGTCGCAGACGGCCAGCAGCTCGGGGGCGTCGCGCAGCACCGACAGGGCGTGCTGCACGGCGGTTGCACCGGCGGCGGCCTGCCCGAACGCGGCGGCCCGGTCGGGGCGGTCGGTGCTCCACCCGTACGCCCGGATCAGGCCCTCGGTCACCAGGTCCTCGCAGGTCCCGATCAGCGCCTGCGCCCTCGGCACCGACAGGTCGGCCAGATGCAGCTGGTAGAGGTCGATGTGGTCGGTGTTCAACCGGCGCAGCGAGGCGATCACGGCACTGCGCAGGTACGCGGGTGACGCGTCCTCCCCGGTGGCCTGCCGGCTCGCCTCGTCGAACGTGTAGCCCCACTTGGTGGCGATCACGGCGTCGTCGCGGCGGCCGGCGAGCGCCCGAGCCAGCACCCGCTCACTGTGCCCAGCCCCGTACGTGTCGGCGGTGTCGAAGAGGGTGATGCCCTCCTCCAGTGCCCGACGGACGGCTCGCACCGACTCGTCGTCGTCGACCTTGCCCCAGCCCAGCGGCTGGGTGCCCTCCGACCAGGGCCCGCCGATCGCCCAGCACCCCATGCCGAGGGCGCTGACCTCGATGCCGCTGCGCCCCAACATCCGTGTCGTGACTGCCATCGGCCGATCGTGCCACCTCCGGCGGAGCGGGGCGTAGCAGATCCGGCGGGCGGACACGCGGGTGCGCGGAGACGGTCACCGTCCGGCATGATCGAGGCCATGCGACGGCTCGGCGTGGACATCGGCGGAGTGATCATCGAGCCGGCCGACGACGACGCCGACACGTCGTTCTTCGGCGCGCACTACCTGCGTACCCCGGCCGTCGTCGGGGCGTTCGACGCGCTCGCGGCGCTCGGCCCGGCGTTCGACGAGGTGCACCTGGTGTCCAAGTGCGGGCCGGACACCGAGCGGCGGACCAGGGAGTGGTTGGCCCACCACGACTTTCCGGCCCGCACCGGCATCCCGGTCGAGCGGGCGCACTTCTGCCGCACCCGGCCAGGGAAGGCGCCGATCGCTCGACGGCTCGGCCTGACCCACTTCGTGGACGACAAGCTGGAGGTGCTCGGCTATCTCGACTCGGTGCCGCACCGCTACCTGTTCCGGCCGCGTCCGGCGCAGGTCGCCGCGTACGCCGCGCTGCTGCCGCACGTACACCGGGTGGAGAGCTGGCCGGAGCTGACCTCGCTGCTGCGGGCCGACTAGCCGGGCCGGCGCGGACGCCCACCCAACGGAGGCCGCACCCCCGCGGCGGTCAGGCGGGCCACGCCTTGGCAAGCAGGTCCCGGGTGTCGGCGAGCAGTTGCGGCAGCACGTTCGTCCGGGCGATCACCGGCATGAAGTTGGCGTCCCCGCCCCATCTGGGCACGACGTGCTGATGCAGGTGGGCGGCGATGCCGGCTCCGGCCACCCCGCCCTGATTCATCCCCAAGTTGAAGCCGTGGGCGTTGGAGACGTGGCGGATGACGCGCATCGCGTCCTGGGTGAAGGTCGCCAGCTCGCTGGTCTCGGACGTGTTGAGGTCCGTGTAGTCAGCGACGTGCCGGTAGGGGCAGATCAGGAGGTGCCCCGGGTTGTATGGGTAGAGGTTGAGCATCGCGAAGACGTGCACGCCCCGCGCGACGACGAGATCCTCGTCGGGCGGCAGGCCAGGGGCTCGGCAGAACGGGCAACCGGGGGGCTTCTCGATGGTGCCCTCGGGCCGATCCCCGCCCGAGACGTAGCCCATCCGGTGTGGCGTCCAGAGCCGTTCCAGCCCGTCCGCCAACCCGTTGTCGCGCACCATCTCCTGGTCACCAACACTTTCAGCTCGGCAGTCGATGCTTCCTCGAACTGCGGCGCTCCACGTGCCGCTGAGCCAGCTCAGGGCGGCAAGACTGATCTCGCACCAGGTTAGCCCTCCCCCCGCCCGGCGGCAGACGCCCACATCGGCGGCGGGACGGGTAGGAGTCACCCCTGGCTGTCGGCTTGCTCACCGCCGGGCTGCCCGGGCATCTCAAGCTCAGCGAAGCACAGCAGATGATCGGACGGATTCTCCAAGAGCTCCACCCGTCGAGCCCGGAAGTGCCGTGAGATCAGGATGTCGTCGGAGGCGAAGCCTTCGTGGGTGACCCGGTCGCCGACGACCCGCGAGTAACTGGCCTCGGGCGCCATCGCGAGTTCACGGATCGGAGTGTTGAAGTCTCCGAACACCACGGTGGGCAGGTCCTTCGAGGCTTCCAACTGACCTCGCACCATCCGCCAGACAGATTCGAAACGTTCGTGCGAGGCCGCCAACCCCATGCGCTGGAAGGGAAAGAGGTGGAGATTGAACAGCACGACCGCGCCGAGTGGGGTGAAACAGGTGACGCGGCTGATCGCCTTGTTGTGCACATTCTCCAATCGACCGTCAACAACGATCGCCTGACCTTCGGGGTCGAAGAAGCTGTTGGTTGGCTCGGACTGCGGGTGGCGGGCAAGCGTTGCCAGGCCCGACATCGACGCGCCGAATCCCGATGGATGCAGTGGCAGCGCACTGGCAGACCGAAGGCCGGCCAGGGAACGCATCGCCGCCAGCACCTTGGAACTGCGCCCATCGTCGAATGGCACCTCTTGCATGGCAAGGACGTCCAGGTTCAGATCCTTCACGAATTCCCAAGGATCGAACGGATCATCGGAAGCCGCGGCTGACGCCTCCCGAATGTTCCATGTTGCCACTCGAAGGGTCATTCGATTGCCTGCCACAGCGCTCTCCGGAACTCGTCTATTTCTTGGCTCGTCGGCGGGGCCATGGGGGCATGGCCCAGCCGACTCGATTGCGGCGTTGCCACCACAAGCGGATAGTCGACCATGGGGGCGGATGTCGTAATCAGCGTGAGTGCGCTAGTCGAGGAGGGCTCGGACGTGTGATAGACCCCGTGCTTCACGAAATAGCTGGAACCGGCGCCATGGGACTCCCGCTTGACAATTGAGACGCTGACCTGCTGGCGCGTGGGCTCCCGAACGGTTCCGGCGGGTGCCGGCTTCACCACGAAGAGCCGGTGCGGGCTTTCGTCAGACGTCTGTCGCACGGCATATTCCGTGCTGGCGATCTCGCCGCTCAGGACATAGCTGGTCAGATCCCAGAGGTGTGTGTGCGGCTCTTCGGCGAAGGAGGCCCCAGCTGGCCAGTGGTGTATCCGCAGTTCCCTGCTCGCCGACGTGGCGAGCCTGAGCTGAACGAAACCCAACACGTGACGATGCATTCGCCCTGGCTCGACCAGCCGGTCAACTCCGACTTCCCGAAGGCCATTCAACACGTCGTCGAACGGTGGCTCGCCGGTCGACGAGAACAGGTGCCTCGCAAATTCCGTAGCCTCATTCATAGGGACTCCTACTGCTAGCGGCGACCTCGACCACTTCTTGAATTTCCGAGTCCGACATCCCCTGGGCGCAACCTATGCCGATCTGGACGAACCAGCTTCGGAGCGGTGCCGCGTCGAGATTCGCAGGAAGCGGAGTCGTTTGTATGCCACGCGCCTGCTTGCGGTCCAGACGAAAGTCTTCCTGCATCAGAGAGTAGAAAGGAACTGCCCTGGGAAAGACGAGCGCGGACTCAGCCGGATCTTCCGACGTGCGAATTGCGAAAGACTCATTGATCTCAAGGCGGGTCAACGAACAGGTTTGCTTGAAGCGAACCTCCACCTCGAGCAGAGGCTCGCGGTCGCGCCCCTGAAAGGCAACCAACACCGTAGCCAGGATCTCACTCCGGACGGAGGCTTCTGTCCATTCCTGCCCTCGCCCGGAGCGCCTCGCGCCGCGCAGCTCCGCGTAGGTCGCACAAACTGCGGAGGAATCCGGATCCAGGGTGAGGAGCACTATGGAGCGAGCGGAGTTCGATCGTCTCGCCGCAGCCGCCATCTCGGGAATCACAACGGCTCGATTGAACCTACCCAGGCCGCCGCTGAACCACCAGAAAGTCGTCGATCGCCTGCCCTCGTCGAGGGTAGCTGCCCGATCCCGCCCGCTGACAACCTTTACCTCACGGCTGTCCGGAACGGGGGGCATGAGCCACAGTACAACTCCGGCGACGACGAGGAACGCGATCAAGGAGGTCAGCAGATTGGCGACGACATTGGCGCCGACCGCCTTGAGGTTGTCAGCTCTGTTTCCATCTGCCGGCAGAAGAAGGTATTGGATGACCGCGAGAAGAAGGAGACAGAGAGCAGCAATCCCGAATAGCGCTCGACGGAGATATTTACTCTCGGGCAGCCTCACATCGAAGAGGCTACCGGTCGCCGGCGAATGAATGGAAGACCCTTGACGTCGTGGCCTGCCCGTACGGGCAGGCCACGACGTCAAGGGTCGAGCAGCCGCGGTGCCGCGGCCCGCTACTCCGCGGCGGCGGAGGGGCCGATGTTGGTCCGCGAGCTGACCACGTCCAGCACGTGGGTCACCGCCTCGGCGATCGACACCCCGTTGCGCTGGGAGCCGTCGCGGTAGCGGAAGGAGACCGTGCCGGCGGCCACGTCGTCGTCACCGGCGATCACCATGAACGGGATCTTCTGCTGCTGAGCCGTACGGATCTTCTTCTGCATCCGGTCGTCACCCGCGTCCACCTGGGCCCGGATACCCTCGGCGCGCAGCGCGGCGACGAAGCCGTGCAGATAGTCGGTGTGGTCCTCGCGGATCGGGATGCCCACCACCTGCACCGGCGCCAGCCAGGCCGGGAACGCACCCGCGTAGTGCTCGGTGAGCACCCCGAAGAACCGCTCGATCGACCCGAACAGCGCCCGGTGGATCATCACGGGCCGCTGCCGGCTACCGTCGGCGGCCTGGTACTCCAACCCGAACCGCTCCGGCTGGTTGAAGTCGACCTGGATGGTGGACATCTGCCAGGTCCGGCCGATCGCGTCACGGGCCTGCACGGAGATCTTCGGGCCGTAGAACGCCGCGCCACCCGGGTCGGGCACCAGCTCCAGGCCGGACGTCGCGGCGGCGGTCCGCAGCGCCTCGGTGGCCTCCGCCCAGTCCTCGTCGGCGCCGATGAACTTGGGCGAGTCGTCCCGGGTCGACAGCTCCAGGTAGAAGTCGTCCAGGCCGTAGTCGCGCAACAGGTCCAGCACGAAGCTGAGCAGCGTGGACAGCTCGCCGGCCATCTGCTCGCGGGCGCAGTAGATGTGCGAGTCGTCCTGGGTCAGACCACGGACCCGGGTCAGGCCGTGCACCACACCGGACTTCTCGTACCGGTAGACCGTGCCGAACTCGAACATGCGCAGCGGCAGCTCCCGGTACGACCGCCCGCGCGACCTGAAGATCAGGTTGTGCATCGGGCAGTTCATCGCCTTGAGGTAGTAGTCCGCGCCCTCCAACTGCATGGGCGGGAACATGGTGTCCGCGTAGTACGGCAGGTGACCGGAGGTCTGGAACAGCTGCGCCTTGGTGATGTGCGGGGTGTTGACGAACTCGTACCCCGCCGCCTCGTGCCGCTGGCGCGAGTAGTTCTCCATCTCCCGGCGGATGATGCCGCCCTTGGGGTGGAAGACCGCGAGACCCGAGCCGATCTCGTCGGGGAAGCTGAACAGGTCGAGGTCCGCGCCGAGCTTGCGGTGGTCGCGCCGGGCGGCCTCCTCCAACAGCTTCAGGTACGCCTTGAGCTCGTCGCGGGTCGGCCACGCGGTGCCGTACACCCGCTGCAACTGGGGGTTCTTCTCCGACCCCCGCCAGTACGCGGCGGCGGAGCGCATCAGCTTGAACGCGCCGATCAACCGGGTGGTCGGCAGGTGCGGACCGCGACACAGGTCCGACCAGCAGACCTTGTCCTCCTTGGCGTCGAGGTTGTCGTAGATGGTCAGCTCGCCGCCGCCCACCTCCATCACCTCGTTGGTGTCCAGGCCCTCGCCCTTGACCTCGATCAACTCCAGCTTGAACGGCTCGTCGGCCAGCTCGGAGCGCGCCTCGTCCAGGCTGCCGAAGCGGCGGCGACGGAACCGCTGCCCGGACTTGATGATCTCCTGCATGCGCTTCTCGAGCTTGCTGAGGTCATCGGGCTGGAACGGCTTGTCGACGTCGAAGTCGTAGTAGAAGCCGTTCTCGATGGGCGGGCCGATGCCCAGCTTCGCCTCGGGGAAGACGTCCTGCACGGCCTGGGCGAGGACGTGCGCGGTGGAGTGGCGCAGCACGTTGAGCCCGTCGGGCGAATCCAGGCTGACCGGCTCGACGACGGTCTCCTCGGCCGGCGTCCAGTCCAGGTCGCGCAGCTGGCCCTGCGGGTCGCGGACCACGACGATCGCCTTGGGGCCGTTCGCGGGCAGTCCGGCCGCGGCCACCGCGTCGGCCGCCGTGGTCCCGGCGGCGACGACGACGGGGTCGGCCACGGCGGGGGTACGGGGTGCGGACACGGTGACTCCTCCAAGCGGTACGAAACGGTGCCGATCCTCGGCTCCTGCCGATGCTATCGGTCGCCCCGTCCCCGACCGGGAACGGCACCTTCCTTATCGTCGGCGTTGAACCTTTCGCGCCTCGCAGCCGAACTAGAAGGTGTGGCCGGGAACCGGTGCCGGCCGCGTCGACACGGATGGGGGCACGAGATGGCGAGCACGCACGGCGGTGGCCGGCGGCGGCGGATCGTGGTGGCGACCGCGGTGACCGCCGCTGGGCTGCTGCTCTGGCCGGGCACGGCGTACGCGGCGGACGTGACGATCACCCCGACCCAGGCCCAACAGGGCGACGCGGTACGGCTGGAGTTCAGCGTCCCGCAGGAGCGGGCCGGCACGAAGACCAGCCAGATCGAGGTGCGGCTGCCGGCCGACGCGCCGGTCGCCGAGGTCTACCCCATGTCGGTGGACGGCTGGGCGCCCCGGATCAGCTCCCGCACCCTGGACAAGCCGGTGGCCGGTATCCACTCCTCCGGGGTGAGCACGGTGACGACGGCGGTGACCTGGGTCCGGGTCGGTGAGAGCGAGCCCGGGCCGGCCCGGTTGGCGCTCTCCATGGGGCCGATGCCGCAGACCGAGCGGCTCACCTTCGAGGTCGTCCAGACGTACGCCGACGGGACGGTGGTCCGGTGGGCGGACGCCGCCGGCGCCCACCGGGCCCCGACGCTCACCCTGCTCCCAGCGGCCCCGGGCGCCGCCGGACCGGCCGCACACGGTGGCGGTCACGGCGCCCCAGCGGCCGGCGCGCCAGCCGCTGGGGGCAACGGTGCCGACGGCAACCCGGGCGGCGGCGTCGACGGCAACCCGGCCGCCCGCGCGGGTGGCGCCGGCGAGGAGTCCGGCAACGCCGACGGGATGCTGGCCGCCGGCCTGCTGGCCGGGTTGGGCGGCGGCGCGGCAATCGGCTGGCTGGTCAGCCGGTGGCGCCGACGCGGCCCGGACGAGGCCACCGCGCTCGCCGAGGTCACCGGCGACCCGGACCAGGGCACGAAGCGCGACGAGGCCGCGACCCTGGCCGAAATAACCGGCCGCGCAGAGCCGGCCGCGACACGTGGCGGCGCGGACGACGCCACGACGCTCGCCGACCCGCAGCCCGCCCCTTCGACGCCCGCCGTTTCCGGGGCATCGCGATGATCCACTCGGGTTCCCGGAAACCGTGGCATCCCGACCGCCCGGACAGCCCGATTTGGCGGTGATCCACTCGGCCTCGGCGTCAGGGAAGCCAGGTCGGTAGCGGCTCGCGGGCGGCCAGCCACTCCTCGGGCACCCCGCCCGGGGTGCCGACGCCGGTGTGCGCCGCCACCACCGCTCCCGCGATGGCGGCAGTGGTGTCCACGTCTCCACCGGCCCGTACGCACGTCTCGATGGCCGCCGGGTAGTCGTCGAGGTGGGTGGCGGCCACCCAGAGGGTGAAGCCGACGGTGTCCTGGGCGGTCACCCGGGAGCCGTTGCCGAGCGCCGCCACCACCCGGGGCAGTGGCCGGCCGAGCAGCCCGGCCGCCCGGTGTACGCCCCGATGTACCTCGGTGCCCGGGTCGAGCGCGGCACCGATCCCGGCGAGCAGCCGCTCCGGTGTCGGCCGGTGTCCGTCGAGGCGGGCCCGGGCGGCCAGCGCGGCGGCGACGGCGACGGCGACCGCGCCGGCGATTCCCTCCGGGTGCGCGTGCGTCACCTCGGCGCTGGCGCGGGCCTGCGCGGCGGCCCGCGCTGTCGAGTCGGCGAAGTACGCGCCCAGCGGGCCGACCCGCATCGCCGCGCCGTTGCCGCAGGAGCCCTGCCCGTCGAAGGCCGAGGCGGCGGCCAACGGCCACGGGGTGCCGGTGCGGATCAGCCCCAGGATCAGCATCGCGCCCGCGCCGTAGCCTCGGCGCGCGGCGGCCCGCTCGGCGAAGGAGAGGGCCAGCCGGTCCCGGTCGATGCCGCCGGAGTCGGCCAACTGGGCGAGGACCGAGCAGGCCATCTCGGTGTCGTCGGTCCATTCCCAGGGCGCTGGCGGCAGCGCGGCGGCGGCGAAATCCACCGACGCGGACCCGGGCAGGAAGTACTGCGCGCCGAGGGCGTCGCCGGTGGAGAGACCGGCGAGGCTGTCCCGGGCGAGCGCCAGGCGGGCATCGGCGAACAGGGTGAACGACATCGTCGTACCAGCTTGCCCGGTCGCCAGGCACGTCGCAACGCGATCAACTTGCCAGGCCAAGTACGGTCTTGTCGTGGCCTCCGTGCTCCTGGTCGAAGACGATCACGTCGTACGCGGCGCGATGCTGCGGTCCCTCACCGACCGGGGGCATGCCGTGCACGCCGTGGGTACGGCGTTGGACGCGCTTCGTCGGGTGGCCGCGGAGACACCCGACCTGGTGGTGCTCGACCTCGGCCTGCCCGACCTGGACGGCTCGGACGCGCTGCGGATGCTGCGCGGCATCACCGACGTTCCGATCATCATCGCCACCGCCCGCGACGACGAGCAGTCGGTGGTGAAGCTGCTGCGCGCCGGCGCCGACGACTACATGGTCAAGCCGTTCACCGGGGCGCACCTGGACGCGCGGATCACCACGGTGCTGCGCCGGGCCGGACGGGCCAGTCGGTCCGTGCAGCCCGCGGTGCACAGTGTCGGTGGGCTGCGGGTGGACGTGGGCGAACGCAGCGCCCAACTCGACGGGGAGCCGCTGGCGCTGACCCGCAAGGAATTCGACCTGTTGGCGTATCTCGCCGCACGACCTGGGCGGGTAGTGTCCCGCCGGGAACTCTTGGAGGAGGTATGGCGGCAGCCATCGGTCGGCGAGGATCAGACCATCGACGTTCACCTGTACTGGCTCCGCAGAAAGATGGGCGAGTCCGCGGCGAAGCCGCGCTACCTGCGCACCGTGCGGGGGGTCGGATTCCGGCTGGTGGCACCGGACTGAGGACGGCGCTGGCCCTGCTCACGGCCGGCATGTGCAGTCTCGTGGCGCTCGCGTTCCTGATCCCGCTCGGGCTCAGCCTCCGGGAGCAGCGCCGGGACGAGGCGATCGCCGACGCGGCGCGGCGCAGCGCGCTGGTGACCGGCGCGCTGGCGGTGAGCACCGACCCGGTGGTCGTCGAGCGTGCCGTCGTGGCCAGCGCCGAGGGCGCACCCACCCGGCCCGTGGTGCACGGGTTGGGGCTGGACGAGTCCGCTGGTCGGGCCAGCGGCGGCGACCTGGACCGGGCCCGCTCCGAGCGGCAGTCGTTCGTTGTCGACGTCGACGGCGGGTTGGTCCGACTCGACCCGGTGGTCCTCGGTGACCGGACGGCCGTGGTCGAGGTGTTCCTTCCGGAATCCGCACTGGGCGGGGGCGCCGGGGGCACCTGGTTGCTGCTGTTCGCGGTCGGTGCGGCGATGGTCGGCGCGGCGGTGCTGGTGGTCGACCGGGTCGCTGCCCGTGCGGTGGACTCGACCCGCGGTCTGGTCAAGGCCGCGCTCTCCATCGGCGACGGCGACCTCGGCGTACGCGTCGAGCCGACCGGTCCCCGCGAGCTGGCCGAGGCCGGGTACGCCTTCAACCGGATGGCGGACCGGCTGGACGCCGCCCGCACCGACGAGCGGGAGTTGGTGGCCGACCTGTCGCACCGTCTGCGGACCCCGTTGACGGTGCTGCGGTTGGACGCGGAGGCGTTGGAGTCCGACGACACCAGCGTGGGCTCGTTCAGCCCGGCCGAGTTGGACCGGCTGCGCGGGATCCGGCGGATCCGGCAGGCGATCGTCACCCTGGAGGGTGAGATCGACGTATTGATCAAGACCACCCGTAAGGCGGTGGCGCACGAGGCCGGGCCGGCGATGTGTGACGTCAGCGAGGTGGTCCGGGACCGGATGGTGTTCTGGGCGGCGTTGGCGGGTGACCAGAACCGGCCCCACCGGGTCAATGGCGCGCAGCTGCGCATCCCGGCGCCGGTGCCGCGGGCCGAGCTGGCCGCCGCGCTGGACGCGGTGATCGGCAACGTCTTCCGCTACACGCCGCAGGGCACCGCGTTCGAGGTGGCCGTGTCCCGGCGCGACGGTTACGTGGCGATCCGGATCGACGACGCCGGCCCCGGCATCGCCAACCCGGACCGGGCGCTGCGCCGGGGCACCAGTGACCAGGGCTCGACCGGGCTGGGCCTGGACATCGCCAAGCGGGTGGCGTTGCAGGCCAACGGCTCGGTGAGCATCGACCGCGCCCGCCTGGGCGGGGCCAGCGTGGTGATGCTGCTCGCCGACCCGGAGGCGACGCCGCGGCAGGTCAGCCGCTTCGGTCTGGTCGGCCGGATGGCCCGCGACGCCCGGGACACGAAGACCAGCGGACGTCGCTGGCCCCGCCAGCGTCCCACCGACGACTGACCCGGCCGCCACACCCGGGGCTGTGCGCCGGCGCAAGTCTTCCTTAGATCGCGGTTAACGACCGCCGTGGACCGGCTGCGGGCTGACAGGATCACAGCACGAACCCACCAGTTCTACCGGCCGAACGCACCACGCACCCACGGCCGGTGGAGCCGCGCGCGCGGCGGGAGCCACAGGTCCCCCCACACCCACGCTCCCGCCGCGCGCCCTGCTCGACCGACCGGCTCGGCCGGCAACCGAGCGGCCGACCAGCTCAGCCGGCGGCGGTGAGGTACGCGTCGATCTCGCCGAGGATCCGCTGCTTGCCGGCGGGGTCGAGGAAGGACGCGGTCACCGCGTTGCGGGCCAGCCCGGCCAGGCCCTCGGCACCGATCCCGAGCAGGCGGGCTGCCACCGCGTACTCGTCGTTGAGGGTGGTGCCGAACATCGGCGGGTCGTCGGAGTTGATGGTGACCAGCAGCCCGGCCTCGACCAGTCGGGGCAGCGGGTGCTCGTCGAGGGTGGCCACCGCTCGGGTGCGCACGTTGGACGTCGGGCAGACCTCCATGCCGATCTGCCGCTCGGCCAGGTACTCCAGCAGTTGCGGGTCCTGCACGGCGGAGATGCCGTGCCCGATCCGTTCGGCGCCCAGCTCGTTCAGCGCGTCCCAGATGGTCTGCGGCCCGGTGGTCTCCCCGGCGTGCGGCACCGAGCGCAGCCCGGCGGCGCGGGCCTGGTCGAAGTAGGGGCGGAACTGCGGCCGGGGTACGCCGATCTCCGGGCCGCCGAGGCCGAAACTGACCAGCCCGTCCGGGCGCTCGTCCAGCGCGATGCGCAGCGTCTCCTCGGCCGCCGGCAGGCCGGCCTCACCGGGGATGTCGAAGCACCAGTGCAGCTCGATGCCGAAGTCGGCCATGGCGCGCTTGCGGGCGTCCTCGATGGCCTCGCAGAACGCCGGCGCGGGGATGCCCCGTCGGACGTGCGAGTACGGGGTGATGGTCAGCTCCGCGTACCGGACCTGTTGGCGGGCCAGCTCCCGGGCCACCTCGTGGGTGAGGATCCAGACGTCCTCGGGGTCGCGGATGAGGTCCACGACGCTCAGGTAGACCTCGATGAAGTGCGCGAAGTCGCGGAACTCGAAGTAGGCGGCCAGCGCGTCCGGGTCGGCCGGCACGGGGGTGCGCCCCTCGTGGCGGGCGGCCAACTCGGCGACGATCCGGGGCGAGGCGGAGCCGACGTGGTGCACGTGCAGCTCCACCTTGGGCAGGCCGGCGATGAAGGTGGGCAGGTCGGTCACAGGTTCTCCTGGGCATGGTCGCCGGTGCGGGCGACGACGAAGACGCGGCGGAACGGGAAGTACACCTGACCCTGCCGTACCGGGTACGCCGCGGTGAGCCGTACTCCCAGCTCGGCCCGGAAGGCGGACCAGCCGGCGGCGTCCAGTGCGGCCCGGACCGGGCGCAGCGCGGTGCCCTCCATCCAGGCCAGCACCGGGTGTGCGGCGGCGGGTCGAGCCGGCAGCAGGTGCACGTAGGTAGTCTCCCAGGCGTCCACCGCGCAGCCGGCGGCGGTCAGCAGCGCCGCGTAGTCGGCCGGGTCGTCGACCGGGTCGGCGCGCAGCAGCGGGGCGATGTCGGCCCGCCAGGTCGGCCGGTTGGCGACCTCCCGCAGGGCGCGATGCGAGTCGGCGGCGAAGTTGCCGGGGACCTGGATGGCGAGCCAGGCAGCGGTGGGCAGCTCGCCGGCCCAGCGGCGCAGCAGCTCCTGGTGGCCGGGGACCCACTGCAGCGCCGCGTTGCTGACCAGCACGTCCTCGTCGCCGGTCGGACGCCAGTCGCGTAGGTCGGCGACCGTGAAATCGACCGGAGCGCCGAGGGTCTCGGCCCGCTCGATCATGTCGGGTGAGGAGTCGAGGCCGAGCACCCGGCTGGTCGGCCAGCGCTCGGCGAGGGCGGCGGTGAGCTGGCCGGGGCCGCAGCCGAGGTCGACCACCGCCCGGGGTCGCTCGGCCGGGATGCGGGCGACGAGGTCGTGAAACGGCCGGGACCGCTGGTCGCCGAAGCGCAGGTAGCTCGTCGGATCCCACATGATCGGCCCCCAAACCGTACGTACGTACTGTTACGGTACGGCTCGCGTGGCAGGGAGGCAACCCGATCACTAGGCTCGGGGCATGGAACAGCGCAGCTTCAACCGGCTCGGCCGGACCGTTGGCGCGGTCGGCCTGGGCGCGTGGCAACTCGGGGCCGACTGGGGCACCGTCAGCGAGGACGACGCGATGGCGGTGCTCGCCGCCGCCGTGGACGCCGGGGTCACCTTCCTCGACACTGCCGACGTGTACGGCGACGGCCGCAGCGAACAGCTCATCGGCCGCTTCCTACGCACCCGACCCGACGCCGGGCTGACCGTCGCCACCAAGATGGGCCGCCGCGTCGAGCAGCGGCCGGAGGCGTACACCCTGGCCAACTTCCGGCAGTGGACCGACCGCTCCCGGGCCAACCTGGGAATGGACACCCTGGACCTGGTCCAGCTGCACTGCCCGCCCACCGCGGTATTCTCCTCCGACGAGGTCTTCGACGGCCTGGACACCCTCGTCGCCGAGAAGGCCATCGCCGGGTACGGGGTCAGCGTCGAGACCTGCGACCAGGCCCTCACCGCAATCGCCCGCCCGGGGGTGGCGAGCGTCCAGATCATCCTCAACGCGGTCCGCCACAAGCCCCTGGAGCAGGTGCTGCCGGCCGCGGCGGCGGCCGGTGTCGGCATCATCGCCCGCGTACCGCTCGCCAGCGGCCTGCTCTCCGGCCGCTACGACGAGCACACCGAGTTCCCCGCCGACGACCACCGCAACTACAACCGGACCGGTACGGCCTTCGACGTCGGGGAGACCTTCTCCGGAGTCGACTTCGACAGGGGTCTGGCCGCCGTACGCCGGCTGGCCCCGCTGGTCGACGCGGACCGCACGATGGCGCAGTTCGCGTTGCGCTGGGTCCTGGACCAGGCGGGCGTCACAGTGGTCATCCCCGGTGCCCGCGACGCTGACCAGGCCCGCCGCAACGCCGCCACGGCGGACCTGTCGCCGCTCACCGACGCTCAGTTGGCAGCCGTACGCGAGACCTACGACGAGCTGATCCGCCCGCAGGTGCACGACCGGTGGTGACCCGCACGCCCGGGGTGCTCGCGGCGCGCCGTCCGGCCGGCGATGCTGGACGGCGGGGCGCCACCCCGGGCGGCGGAGAGGGGACGCGATGAGGGGCTGGCTTCCGCTCACCCTCGGCCTGCTGGCCGTGGTGATCGGCGCGGTGTGGACGGTCCAGGGCCTCGGCTACGTCAGCGGCAGCGTGATGACCGACGAGAAGATCTGGGCGGTGATCGGCCCGCTCGTGGCGCTGGCCGGGCTGGTGGTGCTCTGGCTCGGTCTGCGCTCGCGTCGACGCTGAGCGCCGGCTCCACTGGGGAACCTGAGCACGTGTGAAGCCCCGCATCCCAACCGGGATGCGGGGCTTCACAGTTACCCTTGGGCCGAATCGTCCCGCTGGCCGGCGGGGGCCGGCCGTCCTACTCAGATGGGACGGACCTGCTCAGCCTGCGGGCCCTTCTGACCCTGCGCAATCTCGAACTCCACCCGCTGGTTCTCCTCCAGCGAGCGGTAGCCGCTGGTCTGGATGGCCGAGAAGTGGACGAACACGTCAGCACCCCCACCATCGACGGTGATGAAGCCGAAGCCCTTGTCAGCGTTGAACCACTTCACGGTTCCCTGAGCCATGTGTATCTCCCTCTAAAAACTGGCGGCCGTGCACGCCGTCCGGCCGATTGGCCGTTTTTGAGCAGCGGTGCCTGAGGCGGCCCCACGAAGGAGACTTCTCTCAACCCACGCCATCTCGCAACAGCGGGGACCAGCAAATCACGGACGCAAAAAGTCTGTCACGACCTCTCCGACGAATTTCTCCGACATGTGACCTGACGGATGCCTCAGGGGCGCTGGGCGGCGGGCGATGCCATGCGAAAGCCCCCTTCCCATCGATGCGGGAAGGGGGCTGAAGTCGCTGTCAGATCAATCCGGCCAACTGCCGGTCATCCGGCGTACGCCGACCGCGCCGCCCCGGTCCACGGCGGCCCGGACGACCGCGAAGATGGCGCCCTGCAACGCCGCGGCGGCCAGGATCTCGCCCCAGCCACGGTCCTCGTCGGTCGCGTTGGGCGCCTCACCGTCGCCCGCGGTGACCTTCCAGACCTGCCGGAAGATCGCCCCGGCCACCGCGCCCGCGGCGATGCCCATCAACACGCCGACCGGCCGGTACGCGACCCTGCCGATGCTCTTGCTCACCTACGCCTCCCCCGCACGATCATCAACACCACCACGGTGGCCACCGCACCGGCCGCGATGGCCGCCCACGGCATCGGGTTGCGGCGCACCAATTCGCCCTTGTCGTACGCCTGTGCGCGTACCGACTCGCCCTTCTCGTACGCTCGCGCCCGCGCCATCCCGGCGCCCCGCGCGGCCTGCCCGCGGACCCGGGCGACGGTCTGCGCCGCCTGCTCACGCATCCGTTCCTTGGCCTGCTCGGCGGACTCCTTGAGACGCGCCTTGACGTCGGCCTTGGCGGCCAACGCCTCCATCGTCTCGCCCAACTCGACCCGGGTGCGGCGGATCTCCTCGCGGAGGGCCTCCGTGTCACCGGTCCCGTTGCCGGTCATTGCCGCCCCCTGTCCTTCACCGCGGCGGTGACGGTGTCCATGTCTGCGCGGAGGCTGCGGACCGTGGCCGCCGGGACCGGCGGGACGGCACGCTTGACCTGATTCTTGCCCACCAGGGCGAGGACGCCGGCCACCAGGAAGCAGGCCACCGCGACGATCAACGCCGCGGCCCAGGCGGGCAACACCAGGTCGAGCAACAGGATCGCCGTGGCGACCAGCGCACCCAGGCCGAAGAACGCGAGCGCGCCACCGCCGCCGAACAGGCCGATCCCGATGCCCGCGTGCTTACCCTTCTGGGTCAACTCCGCTCGGGCCAGCGTCAGTTCGTCCCGCACCAGGCGGGAGATCTGCTCGGTGGCCCGCTGCACCAACTCGGCGGTGGAGGGCTCGCTCCCGTTCTGGGATGTGCGGGCTTTCGCCACGTCAGCCATGCTGTCCTCCTTTCCTCATCACCGCGCTGTATGCCCGGAGTCGCCGCTCGTCAATCCTAAAGCGCGCCAAGCGGCGCACCGTCCCCGTTGTCAGTACGCCGCGCCGCCGATACGCGGCCAGCCGCGCGATCACGCCAGAGACGTCCGGCAGCACATCCCCCACGCAAGCCCGACCAAACCTCCAACCCCACCTC
>NZ_QGSZ01000180.1 GCF_003857055.1 Micromonospora inaquosa
GCTTGAGCGCGAGGGTGAGCGCCGTGCGGCCCATCTCGGTCATTGGCAGTCGGATGGTGGTGAGGCTGGGTGCGAGGTCGGCCGCCACGGAGACGTCGTCGAAGCCGACCACTGACATCCGCGCGGGCACCGGAACGCGGCGGGACCGCAGCGTCGACAGCACGCCCATGGCCATCACGTCGTTGAGCGCGATGATCGCCGTCGTCTCCGGATGCTCGTTGAGGATCTGCTCGGCGGCGGCCTGCCCACCGTCGCGGGTGAAGTCAGTGTGCACGACGGCGAGGTCGGCGGGGGACCGCCCGCGCTGGCGCAGGGCCGACGAGACCCCGGCCAGCCGATCGGCGACGGTGGTGAGGCCGACGCTGCCCGCGGCGACCGCGATCCGCCGGTGGCCGAGATCCATCAGGTGGTGGGCGAGCGCGTGGCCGCCGGCCTCGTTGTCCGGCAGGACGGCGTCGATGCCGAGCGTGTGCCGTCCGATGGCCGCGGCGCGTCCGCCGTGGTCCTGGAACGCGGCCAGCTCGGCGCGGGCCGCGCTCTCCATCCGTGGGTCGTCGAAGCCGGAACCGCTGATCAGGACGATGCCGACCCGTTGGGCGATCAGGTGGCGCAGCTGTTGCAGCTCGTAGCCGGGGTCGCGGCCGGACTGGCAGATCTGCACCAGCAGCCCCTGATCGGCGGCGAGCTGGATGACCCCGGCGGCGATCTCGGAGAAGTACGGGTCGTCGACCTGATGGACGATCAACCCCACCGTGGAGGTGGCCCCACTGGCCAGGGTGCGGGCGTACGGGTTGGCGACGTAGCCCAGGTCACTGGCGATCTGCCGGATCCGGTCGGCCACCTCGGCGCTGACCCCCTCGCGTCCGGCGAGGGCCCGGGAGGCGGTCGCCAGCGAGACGGCGGCGTGCTCGGCGACGTCCACGAGGCGCGGCCGTTGGCTGGCCCTGGGCATCCGCAACCCTCCGAAAACATTTATGCCACCCGATCTATTGCGAGTGACATTGATCGAAGCCTAGGGTACGTAAGCGCTTACGTAAGCGCTTACGTGACCGGCATCCGGCCTGCCGCGAAACGAGGTGACAGCCATGTCCAGGGCCCGACGAACGGCCATCTCCCTGCTGGCGATCGCCGCACTGGCCGGCGCGGGTACGCCACCGGCGCAGGCGGAACGGAGCATCTCGTCCGACGTCCACCCGGCGCTGCGCGCGCACCTGGTGGCCGCGTACGACTTCGACCACCCGGTGCCCGGCGACCCCGCCCTGGAACGCGACCAGGGGCGTTCCGGCACCGAGATCGAACTGGTCAACGGCGGCGCGGCCATGCGGGTGCCGGACCGCGCCTACCGGGGCAGCCGCAACGCGGTGCAGACCCGGCAGGTCGACCCCACGGTTGCCGGCAACGACGACTGGAAGGCCGGCATCTGGTCAGCCAGCGGGGTGCGGACGCTGCGCGCCTTCAGCGCCACCGCGGGCACCAGCGTGCTGGGCTGGTTCAAGCTGAACACGGACAGCCCGTTGCTCAACTCCACCACCGCCGACCCGAACGACCGGTACAACGCCATCGGACTGGCCGGAGTGCTGACCGGCGACTCCGACGGCCACGGCGTCCGGGCCCTGCTGGAATTGATCGACGTCGACGGGCAGTTGCGCCTCGTCGCGCTCGGTCGGCGGCTCGACGGCGGCAACTCGCAGACCTTTGCCGCCAACCAGGACTGGCGCGAGCTGCTGCCGGTGGGGGAGTGGGTGCACCTGGCCGCCACCTTCGACTTCGACACCGGCGCGCTCGCCCTCTACCGCAACGGCGAACCGGTGGACGGCTTCTACACCCGCACCGACGACCCGTGGCTGGTGTCCGGGTCCGGCCCGCACCTGACCACCGCGTCCGACCCCCGGGGCATCAAGATCGGCGGCAGCTTTCCCCAGGACACCCGGGAAAGCAACCCGTGCGACTGCCGGATGGACGGCCTGATGTTCCTCGACAGTGTGGTCTCCGCGAACGACGTACGGAGGCAGTACCGCCACCTTGCCCGCTGACCACCCTCGGCACCGTCCCACCGAGAAGGAGACACGCGTGCGCACCCTGCACCGCCGCGCCGGCACAGTCCGCCGGCCCACAGTGAGGGCCGGCCTCACCGCCCTCGTGCTGATCCTGTCCACCCTGGTCGCCACGCCCGCGCGGGCCGCCGACGCGGTCTACGACCCGATCCCCGACATGCCGGTCCAGTCCCGCCTCGGGCTGGTCCTCGGCGAGTACGCCAGCTTCCCGCAGTCGTACCCCACGCCGGCACCGACCGACGCGCGGCTCATGCGTACCGCGCGGATCAACACCATCATGGAGGTGCCCGACGGCTCCGGCCGGCGGGCGGTGCCCGACCTCAACGGCAGCCTCTACCTCGTCGAGGGAGGCGTGCCGCACGTCTACCTGGACGTGGCCGCGACATTCGCGCCGCGGTTCTTCTCCGGTCGCGGGCTCGGTCAGGGCTTCGGGTACGTCGCGTTCCACCCGGAGTTCGGGGTGAACGGCCGGTTCTACACCATCCACACCGAGTTGGCGTCGACGACGACCAGCACCCCGGACTACGCCCAGCCCAACACGCTCTTCCACGGGGTCATCACCGAGTGGACGGCGACCGACCCGGCCGCCGCCACCTTCGCCGGCACCCACCGCGAGGTGCTGCGCATCGGCTTCGGCGGCCAGGTGCACGGCATCCAGGAGATCAACTTCAACCCCACGGCCAAGCGCCACGACCGCGACTACGGCCTGCTGTACCTCGCCGTCGGCGACGGTGGCCAGGGCGCGCGCAACACCGACCCGCAGAACCTGGCCCTGCCCCACGGCAAGCTGCTGCGCATCGACCCCCGGGGCACCAACTCCGCGAACGGGCGCTACGGCATCCCACCGGCAAACCCGTTCGTCGGCCGGGCTGGCGCGCTCGGCGAGCTCTACGCCGTGGGTTTCCGGGACCCGCACCGGTTCAGCTGGGACCGGGCGACCGGCCGGATGTACCTCGGGCACATCGGCGAACACGCCGTCGAGGCGATCTACAAGGTCCGCGCCGGGGACAACTTCGGCTGGAGCGAGCGCGAAGGCTCTTTCGTCTTCGACAGGACGGCCACCAACCCCTGCGACCGGCTGCTCCCGCTGCCCGCCGACGACGAAAGCTACGGCTACACCTACCCGGTCGCCGCGTACGACCACGACCCCGCCGCCGGCTGGAACTGCACCGACGACGTCGGTGTCGCGGTGGCCGGCGGCTTCGTCTACCGGGGGCGGGCGCTGCCCGCGCTCCGCGGCAAGTACGTCTTCGGTGACCTGGTCGACGGCCGGGTGCTCTACACCGAGGCCAACGAGATGCGCCGGGGCCGGGAGCTGGCCACCATCCACCAGCTCGCGCTCTTCGACGCGGCCGGCACCCCGGTCCGGATGCGCGACCTGTCCGCGCCGGGTGCGCCCGGTGATCCCAACCGGGTGGACCTGCGCTTCGGCACCGACGCCGCCGGTGAGCTCTACATCCTCGCGAAGGCCAACGGGAAGGTCTGGAAGGTGACCGGCACCAGAGAATTCGCCAGCGGCGACGTCGGGGACGTCACAGTGCGCCGCACCGCCGGGGCCGTGAACTGGTCGCCGGTGACGCCGGCGAAGTGGCAGTTCACCCGCGACCAGGTCATCCTGGCCGAGGCCGGGGAGAGCCGGCCGGGTCCGCGCAG
Organism: Micromonospora inaquosa; assembly: GCF_003857055.1. GTDB lineage: Bacteria > Actinomycetota > Actinomycetes > Mycobacteriales > Micromonosporaceae > Micromonospora > Micromonospora inaquosa. The sequence goes on from NZ_QGSZ01000180.1 coordinate 3,708, forward strand.
GCCCTTCGAGTACGCGGTGCTGACCGCCGGCCCGACGTGGTCGTCGGTGCGGATCGACGCTCAGGTACGACTCGACACACCGGTGGAGGTCAGCAACCGGGACGTGATCATCGTCTTCGGCTGGCGCTCGGACACCGAGTACTACTACGCGCACCTCTCCACCGACAACACGATCTATCCGCACAACGGCATCTTCAAGGTGGACAACGCCGACCGGGAGCGCATCGACCACCAGTGGAACGGCCGGTCGCGGGGTGCCAACCCGGCGATCACCGATGCCAGGTGGCACCGCGTGCGGGTGGTGCACCTGCCGGCCACCGGTGAGATCGCCGTCTACGTCGACGGGCACCGGGACCCGCTCCTGACCGCGAAGGACACCACGTTCGGCTCGGGGCGGGTCGGCTTCGGCTCGTTCGACAACGTGGGCCGGCTGCGCAACCTGACCGTCACCGGCGCGCCGGCCTGAACCCGGGTCCCGGTGGGGACGGCGGCGCGCCGCCGTCCCCACCGGCTCCTCCGTCGACCCGCTCCGCGGCACCCGGTCCGCTTCGTAGACTTCCTGTCATGCCGGAGATCGTCGAGTTGTTGGCCTCGCCCGTGCACCGCTTCCTGGGCCGGCCCGCCGACGGCCCGGCACCGGCCCCACCTGGCGAACTGGTCGACGCCGTCCGGATCCGAGCCGGCCTCGGCATCGTCGGCGACAGGTACTTCGGTCAGCAGGCGCACCGCGACGCCAGCGTCACCCTCATCGCCCAGGAGTCGCTGCCGGTCGGCATCGGCCTGGCCGAGGTGCGGCGCAACATCCTCACCACCGGGATCGCCGTGGACGAGTTGATCGGCAGAGTGCTGGTGCTGGATTCCGGCGACGGCCCGGTCAGCCTGCGGGTCAACCGGGCGGCCCGGCCCTGCGCCTGGATGGACGTCACCGTCGGCCCGGGGGCGTGGAAGGCGCTGCGCACCACCGGCGGCATCCGCTGCACGCCGCTCAACGACGGCACCCTGCGCGTCGGCCCGATCGACGCCGTCGTGACCTGAGGAACGGGGTGTGCGCCCTGCCTGCCTCGGCGGATTCGGCGTGGTGACGCCCCGACGAGCCATCGCGTGGTAGAACCAAACCGCGCCCGGGGGCAATGCTGGACGGGACCTCATCAGGACAGAGGTGGAGCCGTGAACCTCGAGCTGCGGCAGCTCATCGAGGAGTTGCGGGCTGAGCTGGCCGAGCTGCCGGAGAGCCTGGCGTACGCCGAGTTCGGCGAGGGTGCGGCCATCGACGCCGTGCCGGCGGGGCTCCCGCCCGACCTGCGGAATCTCCTGCTGGTGGCCGACGGGATGCGGGCGGGTCGGGTCGAGCTGGCGTCCTCGTCGACCCTCGCCGGGATCCAGTACCACCTGGACTACGCGCCGGACTTCTCGGCCATCCCGCAGGACCGGGCGGGCTGGCTGGTGGTCGGCACCCGCAGCGACGAGCCGATCTTCATGGATCGTGGCACGGGCGCGATCTGGTACTTCCCACCGACCGGCACCGAGTGGTTCCTGTCCGACGCGTTCGATGAACTCGCCCCGGACCTGGAATCCTTCGTGGACTACTACCTGCTCGGCCCGGGTTACGCCGACCTGACCCCCGCCGACGACAGGTGGTTCGCGTTCCTCGACGAGCAGGGCCTGCTCGACGAGGACGACGAGGACGGAAGCTGAGTCAAACCGGGCTGATGTGGGCGGCCAGGACCCGCCAGCCGTGCGGGTCGTCGTGCACCCAGGTCCGGGTGTAGCGCAACCGCGCCGCGAACGGCGCCCCGTCGAGGACACCGGACACCCGGCCCAGGAAGAACGTCACCCCCGTCGCACCGACGACCAGCAGGTCCAACTCTTCCTCCACCAACTCGTGGACGACCGAGCGGCCGTCCCGGTAGGTGGCCAGGTCATCCTGCTTGGTGTGGGTACGCCCGTCCGGGCCGATGGCGATCAGCTGGTCGACCAGCAGCTGATCCAGGGCGTCGACGTCGCCCGCCCGCTGGGCGGCCTGCAGGGTGCGCTCGGCGTCGAGCAGCTCAGCCTCGCGTGCGCTGTCCGGCATCGTGCCGTCCTCCTGTTCGGGGCCGACCCGCTGTCACCGTCGGCCCGGCTGACCGCATTGTGACAGCCACCGTGCCCCGCGCGGGCGGGGATCGCCGCCGAGGTTCACAGACTCAGGCGAATCCGTACGACGGTTTCCCCGGCGCGGCTGAGCACGGCGACCTCGTCACAGACCTGCTCCACGATCGCCAGCCCGCGACCCCGTACCGCGTCGGCGGCCGGCATGCTCCGGCCGAACGTCCGCGTCGGCCCGTGGTCGACGACGTCGCAGAACAACTGGCCCGGCTCGACCCAGAGCCGAACCCAGCCCCCGCCGGTGGTGTGCTGCAACGTGTTGGTGGCCAGTTCGCTGACCGCCAGCGTCAGCAGCTCCACCCGCTCGGCCGGCAGGCCGCGGGCCAGCGCCCCGGCGCTGACGAAAGCGCGCAGCGCTCGTACGTCGGTCGCGACCTGATACGTCATGGTGTCCGCGGCGTCGGTGGAGACATTCTGCTCGGCCACGGCGTCCCGTCGCTCGCCCGGCATCAGCCCGCCCGATGCGGCTGCCCGGCCAGCGGCACCGCGAGCCATCCGGGTGTCGTAGGCGGGCGAGCCTCAAAGTGCGCCATCGGGCAGCCAGAACCCTTCTCGTAGCGACAGCTGTTCTCGCCACATCATGTCATCCACTGACCCGTTGGCCGTGTCGTCCGTTCGGCGGTTGATCACCTGCGCGTCGGCCCGACCAGCCTCGCCGGTCGGTAGGAGGTCAGGAGGCCGGGTCGAAGGCGATCGACTCGCTCAATTCCCGCCACCGCGCGTCCGACGCGGCGAGGGCCTCGGCGGCCGCTTCGGCGGCAGCCACCGCGTCCGCGCCGAGCAGCAACCGCAGCGGCGGGTCGTCGACCCGGGTGATCCGGATGATCGCCTGGGCGGCGCGGACCGGGTCGCCCGGCTGGCCGCCGTTGGCCTGGCGTAGCCGCTGCACGGCCGGGTCGATGACCGGCCGGTACGGTTCACTGATCGGCAGAGCGCTCATCGAGGAGCCGGCCCAGTCGGTCCGCAGTCCGCCCGGCTCGACCGTGGTGATCCGGATTCCGAACGCCTCGACCTCCCGGGCGAGCACCCCCGAGAAGCCGCTGACCGCCCATTTGGCGGACTGGTACGCGCCCAGACCCGTGCTCGCGACCCGGCTGCCGACACTGGAGATCTGCACGATGTGCCCGCGCCCCTGCTCGCGCATCACCGGCAGGGCGGCTCGGGACAGGTTGACCACTCCGAAGAAGTTGGCCTCGATCTGCGCCCGGAAGTCGTCCTCCGACATGTCCTCGATCGCGGCGACGTCGGCGTACCCGGCGTTGTTGACCAGGACGTCCAAGCCGCCGAACGTGTCGGCGGCGGTGCGTACGGCGGCTCGGGCGGCGGCGGGGTCGTTGACGTCGAGGGCTACCGCGCGGACCTGAGCACCGTGCCGGTCGACCAGGTCGTGGAGCTGCGCGGGGTTGCGGGCGGTGGCCACCAGGTGGTCGCCGTCGGCCAGGACGGCCTCGGCGAGGGCCCGGCCGAGACCACGCGAACAGCCGGTGATGAGCCAGACTCGCGGCACGGCCTTCCCCTTCGTGTCGGTGGACCAGGTGGCCGTCAGGGCCGGATGTCCAGGGCGCCGATCAGCCCGTCGCGCAGCGTGAACCGGTACCGCAGCTCGATCGGGCTGCCCGGGAAGTCACCGGACACCCGGGTGAGCGCCAGATACGAATCGCCCGCCTGCGGGGTGAGCCGGACCGGCTCGGCGGTGTACGAGTAGGCGTCCATGGTCTTTTGTCGCCAGGAGCGGATCGAGGCCCGCCCGTCGTACAGCCGGTCCTCGTCGGCGACGCTCGCGGTGTCGGCGAAGCAGGCGACGAAGGCGTCCAGGTCCCGGTCGTTGATGGCCCGGAAGTACCGGTCGATCACGTCGGGCAGGTCGAGGGCCATCTGCTCCTCCTGCGGCACGGGCCGCCGTCGGGCAGCCGTCGGGTTCCCGGTCCGACCTCACCGTACGAGAAGCTGGCGGCTCCGCGCGGAGCAACCAGCAGAACCATCCCGCCGCGGTTGCCGGGTTTGCTGCCGGTTGGCCCGGGTAGCCACGGCTTTCCGAAGCGAAGGGCGGGGGCATGGCCGAGCTGGCGTTCGTCGACAAGGTTGCGGCACGCGCGGGTGTTTCGCTGGAGCAGGCGCGCCCGCTCACCGAGGCGGTCCTGCGGACCCTCACCGAGCGGATCAGCGGCGGGGAGGCGGCCGCGATGGCCCCGCACCTGGCCGACGAGCTGAGCCCGCTGCTGGTCAAGGCCACCGAGCCCGCGGAAACGTTCGACTACGACGAGTTCCTGCGCCGGGTGGCCGACCGCGCCGGCATCGACCGTCCGGCCGCCGAGCGGGGCGCCCGCGCGGTGCTGCAGACGATGCACCGGGTGGTCGGGCACCGGGAGTTCGAGGACGCCCTGGCCCAGCTCCCGGCGGATCTGCGCGCACTGGCGCAGCCGCTGCCACACGGCCCCTGACCGACGCCCCCACCGCCGAACGCCTCGCGCGCCGGTGACCGTTCGGGCCCTGGTGTGCCGCTGATACAGAGTTCACCGCCGACTTCAACAACGCGGGCGACGTGGTGGGCGGGTTCAACGTGCCGCCGCCGGACTACCCGCGCACCTGCGTCGGCGGTCGCCTGCGCGACGGTGTACTCACCCAGATCGGCAGCGAGGCCCTCGGGGTCAACAACCGGGGCCAGCTCGTCGGCGCCCGGGGGAACCGACCGGTGCTGTCCGCTGAGTGGCTGTCCTCGCGTGGCGGACGGAGGAGGGGCGTGGTCTGACCGGCAGGTCAGACCACGCCCCTCGTCCGAGGTCAGCCGGTTACCCCGGTGCTGACCACCCACTTCTGGTGTGCGCCGCCGGCGTACGTGCCGAGCTGGATCTGGGTGCCGTCGGCGGTGTTACCGCCGGCGGCTTCCATGATCTTGCCGGACTGCGGGTTGCGGATCGACCCGTCACTCTGCGGCTGCCAGACCTGCGCGCCGGTGCCGTTGCAGGTCCAGAGCTGGACCTTCGTGCCGTTCGCGGTGCCACCGTTGTCCACATCCAGGCACTTGCCGAGCACCCGGTACGTGTCGCCGACCCGCGTCCACGACTGCGCGGCGGTGTTGTTGCACGTCCAGAGCTGGATCTTCGTGCCGTCGGCGGTGCCGGCGTTGTCCACGTCCAGGCACTTGCCGTTGACGCCGGTGATGGTGCCGCCGGTCGGCGGTGGCGGGCTGCCCGGGATGGAGTTGAGCGTGTACCACGCCTCGGTGCTCCACAGTGACTGGCCGCTGGTGGAGGTGAACGGGCGCGGCGAGCGCAGGTGCACCACCCGACCGGCCTTGCGGCCGGCCACCACGAGGTTGACCTTCTTTCCGTCCGCCGAGAGGGTGGCCGAGGTGACGGTCAGCGTCTCCTCGTCGATCTTCGGTCCGCCGTAGTTCGACGTCGCCACGTACCGCCATTGCTTGATCTTGTAGCGGGCGGCCAGCTCCGCGGCGGTGACCGCCGAGACGGGTTGGGTGTACTCCACCTCGAAGCCGGTCGTGGTGGCGCGCATCGCGAGCATCTCGAACGTGGTGGCACTGTTGGGGGTGAGCTTCTGCAGGCCGTACGACAGCTTGCCGTTCTGGCCCCAGTTGCCGCCAGCGCCGAGCCCGCCGACGTAGATCGCCCCGTCCGGGCCGACGTTGACCTCGGAGACGCCCGCCTCCAGGCCCTGGGTGAGCCGGAACAGGGCGCCCTGGTACTCGCCGTTGACCTTCTCCACGTTCGCCCGTTGCAGGCCGCCGTAGGTCACGTCGCCGATGACGAACTGGCCGGCGTACCGGCCGCTGGTCAGGTAGAGCGGGGTGCTGGGCGAGTTGGCGATCTCGTTCTGCGGCATCCAGAGCACCGGCGGGGTGACCAGGGCGCTGTCGAACGGCCCCGCCGGGTTCGTGTAGTGGTTGAAGAACCGGCCCTGCTTGACGTGCACCAGCTTCGAGGAGGGCAGCCAGCCGCCCTGGTTGTCGGTGACGAAGATGCCGCTCTCCGGGCCCCAGCCGATGCCGTGCGGCGTACGCAGGCCGCCGGCGACGTAGCTGACCGCGCCGGTGTCCTTGTTGACCTTGAGGGTGGTGCCCCGGTTGGTGGCGGGTTGCGGGTTGGTGGTGGCGCCGCCGGAGTTGATCGACACCGACAGGTTCAGATAGAAGAACCCGTCGGCGTAGAGCAGGCCGAACGCGAACTCGTGGAAGTTGCCGCCGTACGGCCAGGTGGCGACGGTCTCCAGGCGCTCGGCCACCTCGTCGCCGCCGGTGTTCACCAGCCGGGTCAACCGCTGCTTCTCCGTCACGTAGACCACCCCGTCGACGACCTTGAGCCCCATCGGCTCCTTCAGGCCGCCGGCGATCTTCTTGGTGGTCACGTTGCCGGGGCTCGTCGATCCGCCGGTGTTGCCGAGGATCCAGACCTCGCCGTCCTGGGAGGTGCCGGACTGGTCGCTGCCACCCCAGGTGCAGATGACCAGTCGGCCGTCGGCCAGCCAGTCCATTCCGGTGACCTTCGGCTGGAAGCCGCTGGGCCGCAGGTTCGTCAGCGTGTAGCCGGGGTGCACACCGGTCAGCGGCAGGCCGTCGCCGGGGGAGTCGGAGACCCCCTCGCACTCCTTGCGTCCGGGCGCGGTCACCCGGACCACGCCGGCGTCGGTGCTCAGCGCCGAGTTCGGTACGACCACGAAGGTCGACGAGCCGGGCGTCTTCCACTCCAGGGTGATCTGCTGCTCGCCGCCGCGTTCGAAGTGGTCGATGCGCAGTGGATGCAGGCCGGCGGTGAGGGTGACAGTGCCCTCCTTGGGCGGGGTCGCGCCGTGCAGACCGTCGTGATTGATCACCACGGCGTTGTCGATCGACAGTTTGGATCCGTCGTCGCTGCTGAGCCGGAACGTGTAGCTGCCGGCCTGGGTGGTGGTGATGTTGCCGAGCACCTGCGAGACGAAGTTGTCCTCGAAGCCGAAGTCGGCAGCCGAGGTCCAGTTGATGGTGGACATCGGCTTGTCGACGTTCGGGGTCTGGGCGGGCTTGAGGGTGCACAGTTCGGACAGCGGCACCTGTACGTCGAAGACGCGCAGTGTGACGCCCGGCTCCTGCGCGGGGGCGGCGGTGGCGGGGGCGGCCCAGAGGCCGGTGGCGAGGACGAGTGCCAACGCGCCCAGGACGGGATGGTGGAGTCGGCGTAGCAGGGGTGTGCCCATCGTTCCTCCAGGAGGCAGTGGAGTGTCCGACGGCCGGCGTGGTTCAGCGGTGAGGATGACCGTCGGCCCCGGCTCCGTAACGTCCTCGACGCCGACGAGTGACATTGCGGAAACACCGGGTTGGTGGGTCGAGACATTAAGGCGTTTCGATGTCACTGTCCATGGCTTCGCCTCGATACATCAAAAGTTTCCTATGTCCGTGCGAAAGTTCGAGGCGGTACGCGAAGAATGTCCGGCTGTTGTGGCGGCCTACCGCCGTCCGCGCCGCGCCGGACCACCGGCCCGATTGCCAGTCTTCCGAGCAGAAGTCCCGGACGTGCGGGTTACGCCGCCGCCCCGACCCGCCGCGCCGGTCGGTCGACGGCCCGCCGTGGAGGCGCGGCCCGTCCCGGGCCGACGGCGGGCCGCCACCAACACGATCGCCGAGACCACGACGACGATCAGGGCCGGGACCAGCCACGCCGGGAACCCGCCGTCGCGCTGCTCCGGCGCGGCGCCGGCCGGGTCGTCCGCCCCGGCGCCGGTCGGAGCGACCGGGCTGGCGGTGGCCCCGGGGGCCGTCGAGCCCTCACCCTCGGCCTGGGCGAGCAGCGCCGGATCCGGACCCGCCGTGGGCGCCGACCAGCCGGCCGGGGCCGCTGTGCCCGGCCCCTGGTAGTCGAAGGTCACGTCACCCCGCACCGCCTCACCGTCCGAGGCGACGGAGAGATAGCTGGCGGTGTAGCGGCCCTTCGCCGGCCAGTGCGCGACGGTCACCATGGCCGGGAAGCCGGTGTGGTACAGCCGTGGCTCGAACACGCCGTCGACCATGAAGTACTCGGTGACCGGCTTGTCCAGTCGCTTCGGCTCGCCGTGCGACCAGCCATTGTCCACCCGCGACCCGTCCGGCCCGGTGATCGCGAAGTGCGCGTTCGAGGCCGGCTTCTCGGTGAAGTACAACGCCAGCTGGGCCAGCGGCTGGCGTACCACGGTCCCCTTCAACGGGGTCGAGGTCGCCAACTGGCCGTGCGCGGACGCCGGAGCGACCGGCAGCAGCAGCGACACCACCACGGTCGCCGCCAACGCCGCCACGGCACGACTCAGGACCTTACGCACAGTGACCAGCTTCGATCGCATTCGTTCATCATGGTCATTTCCCCGGCACCGAACAAGACGTAGAGTTCTCCTCCCCGACGATCAACCCGACACCCGTCCCCCTCGCGTCGTTCGGAGTCCGCCCGTGCTCGCCAGTACCCCCGCCGTCCGCACCTCCGCGACCCTCGCCGCCGTCATTCTCGCCGCCCTGCTCCTCGCTGGTTGCGGGCAGGACGACGACCCCTCGGTGGCCACCACCTCGGCGGCGCCGACGTCCGCGGTCCCGTCGAGCGCCACCCCCACCGCGCCGGCCCCGACGGCCACCGCCACACCCAGCGCCTCGGCCAGCACCACCCCGGTGGACCAAGAGATCACCGTGACCATCGCGAAGGGGCGGGTCGATCCACCGACCGGACGGATCACCGTCAGTAAGGGCAAGCTGATCCGGATCACGGTCACCTCCGACGTGTCCGACGAGTTGCACGTGCACGGCTACGACGTGGGCGCCCGGCTGCCGGCCGGCACGCCCGGCTCGGTGGAGTTCCGCGCCGACCAGACCGGGCTGTTCGAGGTGGAGACGCACGACTCCGAGCTGGTGCTCTTCCAGCTCGTCGTCCGCTGAACGGCATGACGGCCGCCCCCACGCTGCTGGCACACGGCGTCGGTGGCCGCCAGGACCTGCCGATCACGCTGCCGCAGCTCGTCGTCGCCGCCGCGCTGACCCTCGTCGTCACGTTCGTGGCGCTGGGTCTGCTCTGGCGTGAACCTCGGCTCGACCGGGACGCCACCGGCGGTCGCCCGGTGCCGCACTGGCTCGCCCGCCTCGTCGACGCACCGGCGCTCCGGTGGACGCTTCGCGGGCTCGGCCTGCTCGCCGCCACCTGGTTCTGCCTCGGTCTGCTGGGCGGGCCGGACACCGCGGACAACCCGACGGCCGGCGCGCTCTACGTGCTGCTCTGGGTCGGGCTGGCACCGCTGTCGCTGTTGCTCGGCCCGGTCTGGCGGGCGGTCAACCCGCTGCGCACTGTGCACCTGCTCGCGGCGCTGGCGGCGCGGCGCGACCCGAACCGAGGGCTCCGCGAGCTGCCCGCCGGCGTCGGGTGGTGGCCGGCCGCCGCCACCCTGTTCGGCTTCGTCTGGCTGGAACTGGTCGCCCCCGACCGGGCCACCCTGCCGGTCATCACCGCCTGGCTGGCCGGGTACGCGGTGGTCCTGCTGGTCGGCGCCGTGGTGTTCGGCGCCGGCTGGTTCGACAACGCCGACCCGTTCGAGGCGTACAGCACAGTGATCGGTCAGCTCGCCCCGCTCGGCCGGGCCGCCGACGGCGTCCTGGTGTGGCGCAACCCGCTCGACGGGATCGCCGGTCTGCGTCCCCGCCCCGGGCTGGTCGCCGTGGTGGTCGTACTGCTCGGCTCGACCATGTACGACAGCCTCTCCAACGCGCCGGGCTGGTTGCGCTTCAGCCAGGAGAACGGCCTGCACCCGGCGGTCACCGGCAGCGCCGGCCTGAGCCTCGTCATCGCCGCCGTCGCGGTGGCGTACCTCGCCGCCACCGGTGCCGCGGCCCGCATCGGCCGCGCCGACGCGGGCGAGGCCCGTGCGGTGCCGGGGGAGATCGCCCACTCCGTCGTGCCGATCGCGGTGGGGTACGTGGTGGCGCACTACTACTCGCTGCTGATCCTGGAGGGCCAACGCACCGTCGCGTTGCTCTCCGACCCGCTGGGCACCGGCGCCAACTGGCTCGGCACCGCCGACTGGGAGCCGCACACCGCGCTGGTCACGCCCTCCGGGGTGGCCACCCTGCAGATCACCGTCATCATCCTCGGGCACCTGCTCGGCGCCCTGCTCGCCCACGACCGCGCCCTGTACCTGTTCCCCCGGCCCCGGGCGGTGGCCGGGCAACTACCCCTGCTGGCGTTGATGGTCGCCTACACCGTCGCCGGTCTGCTGCTGCTCTACGCGGGGTAGCCTCGCCCGGCGCCGACCTGTGCGTCATGATGGCGCGTGGACTCCGATCTTCAGCGCTACCTCGACGACCTGGTCAGCACCGCCCGGGACGTGCTCGGCACCGACCTGGTCGGCGCGTACGCGGCCGGCTCGGTGGGGCTCGGGGCGTACCAGGGCGGCCGTAGCGACGTGGACGTGGCGCTGCTCAGCGCCGGACCGCTCACCGAGACAACCAAGCGGACATTGGTCGCCCGACTGCGACACGAGGCGCTGCCCTGCCCGGCGCGCGGACTGGAACTGGTCGTCTACGACCGGGCGGTGGCCGCCTCCGGCACCCCCGAGCCCGGCTTCGAGGTCGAACTGAACACCGGGGCCGACATGCCGTTCCGCCGCACCCTGGACCCCGCCGACCGCCCGGTCGCCGACGGCCGATTCTGGTACGGCCTCGACCGCAGCATCCTGCACCAGAGTGGACTCGCACTGCTCGGGCCGCCAGCGGGGGAGGCCTTCGCCGACCTCGCCCCGGCCGACCTGCGCCGACTGCTCATCGAGGCGCTGACCTGGTGGCTCGCCCTGCCCACACCGCCGGCCGACCAGCCCGCCCCCGGCACCGAGGACGCCGTACTCGGCGCCTGCCGATCGCTGGTGCGCCACCGCGACGGCGTCTGGCTTGCGAAGGTCGCCGCCGGTCAACGGCTGATCGACGCCGGCGACCGGGCCGAGGTGATCCAACGGGCGGTCGCCGCGCGGCACGGCGGACCGCCGCCCACCGGCGCGCAGGCCCGGGCCTTCCAACAACGGGTACGCGACGAGATCGCCGGGTAGCCGTCGCGCGGGCGACCTCCCGACGCTCAGCGGACCGGGCGGGACTTCAGCGAGGCGAAGAGCAGGTTGAGACCCTCGGTCATGGTCGGGTGGGTGATGACCGCGTCCCGCAGGGCGGTCCACGGCATTCCGGCGAGCATGGCCAACTGCACCGAGGTGATCACCTCGCCGGCCTCGGCGCCGAGCAGCGCCGCGCCGAGGATCCGGTCGGTGCCGGTGTCGATGACCGCCTTCCACATGCCTTGGGTCTGGCGCAGGGTGCGGGCCCGGGGGATGGCGGCGACGGGCAGGTGGGCGACCTGGACGTCGTACCCGGCACGGCGCGCCTCGGTCTCGGTCAGCCCGACCCGGGCCAGCTCCGGGGTGGTGAAGACGGTGTACGGGATCAGCCGGTCGGCGGTGCTGCGCTGGCCGCCCGCGAGGTTCGCCCGGATGATCCGGTAGTCGTCCAACGAGACGTGGGTGAACTGTGGGCTGCCGGCGACGTCTCCGGCCGCCCAGGTGCGTTCGGCGCTGGTGCGCAGGTGCTCGTCGACCTCCACGAAGCCCCGGTCCCTGAGCCGTACGCCGGCCACGTCCAGGCCGAGCCCGTCGGTGACCGGTTCCCGGCCGGCCGCCACCAGCACGTCGTCTCCGATCACCACGCCGCCGTCGTCCAGTGTCACTCGCAGCGAGCCGTCGGCGTCCCGGTCGACCCGCGCGACAGCCACACCCACCCGTACGTCGATGCCGTCGTCGAGGAAGACGCGCATCACCGCGTCGCTCACGTCGGGGTCCTCCCGGGTGAGCAGCCGAGGGCCGCCCTCGACCAGCGTCACCGCGCTGCCGAACAACGCGAACATCTGCGCGAACTCCACCCCGACGGTGCCGCCGCCGAGCACCACCAGCCGGGCCGGCAGCCGATCCAGGCGCAGCAACTCGTCGCTGGTGAGCACTCCGGCCTCGGCCATCCCGGGCACCGACGGCAGATGCGGGCGGGTCCCCGTGTTGATCACCACGTCGGTGCCGCGCAGCAGTCGCTCGCCGCCGTCGGCGAGGGCCACCCGTACGGTCCGGGGGCCGACGAACCGGGCCTCGCCGATCACCAGGTGCAGGCCGGAGTCGAGGAACTGCTGCCGGTTCGCGGCGACCATCCCCTCGACCACGTCCTGCTTGTGCGCGCGCAGCAGGTCCACGTCGACCCGGCCGCCCTCCACCGCCAGGCCGAGCGCCGACGCGTCCCGCAGTTGGCGGGCGGCCCGCGCGCTGGTCACCAACGCTTTCGTCGGGATGCACGCGACGTTGATGCAGCTGCCGCCGATCATTCCGCGCTCGACCATGGCGACCCGCTGCCCGGATCGGGCGACGTCCATGCTCAGCGTCTTTCCGGCCTTGCCGCCACCGACCACGAGCAGGTCGAACTCCTCCGGTTGGTCGGTCACCGGGCGCTCCTCTCGGTCACCGGCCAGGCCGGTGGCCACCGCTGGTGCGCGGCGGCCAGCCCAGCCTGCCAGCTCCGTCGGGCGCGGCGATCCGGTTCCGCGCAGAATCCGCCCCGC
>NZ_QGSZ01000288.1 GCF_003857055.1 Micromonospora inaquosa
GGTGATGGCAGGTTGGGGGGTCGGCCGGGATCATGGGGCTATGACCGAGGCCCGCCCCGATTCGCGCCGGATGACGATCAGCGACCCGCAGGTGATGCGGGCGATGGCCCACCCGGCCCGGATCGCGATCATGGAGTACCTGAGCAGTCGCGAGAGCGGTGGGACCGCCACCGAGTGCGCCGAGATTGTCGGGCTGTCGCCGAGTGCGACCAGTTATCACCTGCGGGCGCTGGCCAAGTTCGGGCTGGTCGAGCAGGCGCCGAGTCGGGGGGACGCGCGTGAGCGGCTGTGGCGCGTGCCGAGTGGGAGTGTGTTGGTCGAGGCGGGTCATGACGCGGGGCCTGAGGCGCGTGCGGCCGAGCAGGCGCTGGTGGAGGCGCATGCGGTACGGGCCATGGAGCGGACCCGGGACTGGTTGCGTCGCGCCGGGGACGAGCCCGCTGAGTGGTACGACAATGCCCTGTTCAGCGACACGCTGTTGCTGGTCACCGCCGAGGAGTTGGCCGAGTTGAACGAGGCGGTGCTGGCGCTGCTGCGGCCGTACCACCCGCGACGGCGGCAGGGTGATCCACCGCCGGGGGCGCGCACGGTCGCTGTCCAGTACCGGACGGTGCCGCTGGCATAGCCAGGGTTGCATGAATCAGTTGTGAAGGATTATTTTCGAAGTATGTCCTTCACAACTGATGAGTCGCGCTGGCCGGACGTCTGGCTCGCCGCCGCTGCTCGGGGCACCACGATCTGCGGTGACTTCCTTGCGGCGACCGCCCTGGCGCTGGCCCTACAGGGTGCCGGTGCCGGTGGGCTGGCCGTGTCGGGCCTGTTGCTGGCCGCCACCCTGCCCCTGGTGGTGCTCGCCCCGCTCGCGGGCCGACTCGCCGACCGGGTGGACAGCCGTACCCTCCTGGTGGCCATCGGTCTCGGGCAGGCCGGCATCTGCGCGCTCCTCGCCGTCGTCGAGCAACCGGTCCTGGTGGTCGGGCTCGTCGCCCTGCTGGCCTGCGGGCTCGCGGTGACCCAACCCTGCCTCGCGGCCCTGCTGCCGGCGATGGTCCGCCCGGCCGACCTGCCGCGGGCCAGCGCGATCAGTCAGACCGCCGTCTCGCTCGGTGCGCTCGGCGGCCCGGTGCTGGCCGGCCTGCTGGTGGGGCAGTTCGGCACCCGCGTACCGCTGCTTCTCGACGCCGCGACCTACCTGGCGCTCGTGGTCGCGGGTCTGCTGCTGCGGACCCGACGCGGCGGCCGGCGGCCCGCCGCCAGCCCGGCCGCCGTGAGCAGCGGGGCCGCCGCCTCGGGCAGCCCGGCCGTCTCGGGCGGCGGAGCAACCCCCGGGGGTACGGGGATCTGGCGGCTGCGCCGCGACCCGCTGATGCTCGTCATGGTGGTGAGCACCGCCGTGGTGATCACGGCGATCGGCGGTATCAACGTGATCGAGGTCTTCTTCATCCGGGAGACCCTGGGAGGTACGCCGACCACGTACGGCCTGGTCAGTGCCGCATGGATGGCCGGCATGTTGCCGGGCACCTGGCTTGCCGTACGACTCGCCAGGCGGCTCGACGACGACGGCGCGTTGGTACGTGGGGTGCTGGTCACCCTGGCCGTGTGCAGCCTGATGGTGTTGCTCGCGGCGATGGTGCCGGCGGCGGGTGTGTTGGTGCCGCTCTGGTTGCTGGGTGGTGCGGCCAACGGCGGCGAGAGCGTCTTCGCCAACCTGCTCACCGCTCGGCGGGTGCCGGAGGCGATGCGCGCTCGGGCGTACGCCAGCTACGGCGCGGCGGTGCAGGGTGGCTCGATGGCGGGCTTCCTGATCGGCGGGGCGTTGCTCGCGGTCGTTCCGCCGCGGCCGCTGATCGCCGGCGCCGGTGTGCTCGGGCTGCTGGCGGTAGGGGTCTTCGTGCCGGTTGTGACCCGGGCGGTACGACGGTCGTCGTCGCCGGCAGGCAGTCGACGGGCAGCCGACGCGCCGGCGGGCAGTCGACGGGCCGCCCGGTCAAGTGCGGGCTTGGCCACTCCGGGCCGGCCCGCCGAGCCGGAGCCAGCCGCCGGGGATACGGTCGGGCCATGGCTGAGCGCATCGAACGCCCGCGAGTCGGGCACATCCAGTTCCTGAACTGCCTGCCGATCTACTGGGGTCTGATGCGCTCCGGTGCCCTGCTCGACGTGGACCTGCACAAGGACTCGCCGGACCGGTTGAGCGCGGCGCTGGTCGCCGGCGACCTCGACATCGGCCCGATCACGCTGCTGGAGTACCTGAAGCACGCCGATGAGCTGCTGCTCCTGCCGGACCTGGCGGTGGGCAGCGACGGGCCGGTGCTCTCGGTCAACATGGTCTCCACCCGACCCCTCGCCGAGTTGGACGGCGCCCGGGTGGCGCTCGGCTCGACCTCGCGGACCGGGGTCATGACGGCGCAGTTGCTGCTCGCCGAGCAGTACAACGTGCGGCCCGAGTACTTCCGTTGCCCGCCGGATCTGACCCAGATGTTGCTGGAGGCCGACGCCGCAGTGCTGATCGGGGACGTGGCGCTGCGGGCGTACTACGAGGCGCCGCAGAAGGGCCTGACGGTCACCGACCTCGGGCAGGCGTGGCGGGAGTGGACCGGGCTGCCGATGGTCTTCGCCGTCTGGGCGGTCCGCCGGGACTTCGCCGCAGCCCACCCGGGCCTGGTGAAGGAGGTGCACGAGGCTTTCCTGCGCTCGCGGGACCTCTGCCTGGCGGAGCTGGACCAGGTCGCCGAGGCGGCGGCGCGCTGGGAGACGTTCGACGCGGCGACGCTGGCCACGTACTTCCGGACGCTCGACTTCTCCCTCGGCGACCGGCAGGTCGCCGGGCTGCGGGAGTGGGCCCGACGGGCCGCCGCCATCGGCGAGGCCCCGGCGCTGCCGGACGGCGGCCCGGAGTTCTTCGCCGGCTGACCCCGCTGAGCCCGGGGCCAACGGCCCCGGGCCACGTCACGGCCCAGGCCAAGAACCCGGGCGGCTCAGGTGCCGGTGCGGAGCAGCGCCTCGGTGATCTTCTCGCAGTTCTTCATGCCGTAGTCGTAGCCCATGTTGATCGGGTACTTGACCATCACGCCCATCGTCCAGGTGTCGCCGATGGCCAGGCAGTTGATGTGCATCTCCTGCTCCCTGGTCCGGTCGATCCACCCGTTCTTGATGGCGATCTTCTTCTGCTCGGCGGCCGGGAAGGCCTTGCGGATACCGAAGTCGCCGGCACCGCGAACCAACTTCATCTCGTTGAGCAGCCACTTCGTCCACTTCGGCCCGGCGGCCGTGCCGGTGGCGATGCAGTTGCCCAGCCGGGCGGTGTCCCGGGGTGAGAGCGCCGTCCGGCTCCAACCCTTGTCGGGGGCGACGCTGCTGTCGGTCAGCTCGCACATGGAGATCAGTCGCTTGATCGAGGCGTCCCGGCCGACCAGGTTGTAGAACTGCTCGGCCCGGGTGTTGTCGCTGTCCCGGATGATCCGGGTCGCGTCGGCGAGCCTCGCGTCGCTCGGGGTCTGGCCGGCGTCTGCCGCGCGACGCAGGTAGTCCGCGACGATCCAAGCCTTGATCATGGAGGCGGTCGTGCTGGTCTCGTCCATGTTCTTCGAACCGATGATCTTTCCGGTTCGGCGGTCCAGGACGCTCCAGGCGTACCAGCCCTTGATGTCGAGGTCGAGATCCTTGGCCACGAAGGGCAGCGGCTCCAGCGATGGGCTGGGGCTCGGTGACGGCGAGGACGGTTGGCGGGCGCTGCGGTCGGCGCCGGAGCCGGCGGGCCGGTCGCTGGTGCCGGCGTCGCCCCACTTGGCGGCGGCGGACGACTCGAACGGCGACCCGGGCAGCAGCCGCAGCGACACCAGCACCAGGCCGATCAGGATGACCGCGATGGCGATCAGCCGAATCGGGGAGGCCTCGCCAGCGCCGCGCTCCACCCGGCGGTTGCCGGCCATCAAAGCTTCCCGACCGGCTGCTGCGGCACCTTGAGCGCGGCACCCGGCTGCGGGGTGACCAGCTGGGTGGCCACGCTGGCGCAGACCTTCGCGCCGTAGTCCAGACCGGTTCTGATCGGGTAGCGCAGCATCACCGCGAGGCTCCACTTGCTGGTGACGGCGAGGCAGTTGACGTGCCAGTTGCCGTCGCCATAGATCGGGGTCCAGCCGTTCTTGATGCTGACCGGACCCTGGGCGGTGATCGACTTCGGTAGACCGTCGATGATCCCCCAGCGGCCACCACCGTACGAGGCCTTCTGGTCCTTGGCCGCGGTGGTGCCTTGGACCTTGCTCATCTGCTCCAGCACCCACTTGGTCCACTTCGGGCCGGCGGCCTTACCGTCGGCGATGCAGTCGCCGACCCGGACCGCGTCCCGGGGAGACATGCGGGTATAGCTCCAGAAGCCGGTGTACGGCTTTGTGTTGCCGCGCTTGGTGTCGGTCAGCCCGCAGATCTTGATCGCCCGCTGGATCACCGCGTCCGGAACGCTGCTCGACGAGGCCTTGTAGGAGCCACCTGCGGCAGCGTGAACCTTGTTGGCCGCGGTGTCGTTGCTGTCGACGATGGCGAGTCGAGCGGCCTCCTTCATCGCTGCGGGCGGCTCCTTGTCACCGAGCTGTCGCAGGTAGTCGGAGACGATCCAGGCCTTGATCATCGATTCGGTGGAGCTGGTCGCGGTCATGTTCGGCGACCCGGAGATCTTGCCCGTCTTGCGATCCAGCAGGGCCCACGAGAAGAACTCACCCTTGAAGCTCACCGACACCGGGCCGGCCGCCAGGGTCGGCGGCGGTGGTGGGGTGGGTGCGGGCGCGGCGACGCTCGACGTACCGCCACCGCCGCCTCCGCTGTCGTCACTGGCGAGTCGGGCGTACGCGGTGGGGACCAGCAGGACGCCGCCGAGCACGACTGCCGTGATGGCGAGCACCAGGGTCACGCGAGATCGCATGAGTGGGCGAACTCCAGGTGTCAGGGCCGGGGGGACCGGCTTGTCATCGGGACGGATCGGGTGCGATCGCCGAGGCCGGGGGAGGTGGCCTCTGTGGAGATGTCGATGTTTGGCAGCCGATCGGTTGTCCGGCAGAAGTCTACGTCCGGACCGGCCGACCGCCAGGGTTCGACACTAGGCAACCTGCGATAAAGGCGAGTTATGGGGCCGGTATGAGTTTTTTGCAGGGGTTCACCTTTGTTTCGTGGCCCAAGTCACGGCGCTCTGGCACCAGCCAGGTAGCACAAAGCAGTCATTCGACTACGGATGGGATGCGCGGATTCCTGTTACACCCCCTGGTGCAACGAAGCGCAAGCTGTAACACTTAGCCTCATGTATGGCAACGACTTCTCCGCCCCGAGCGGCCCCCCGAACGGTGCTCCGGACGAGGTGACCGGCGGCCTGCTGGGCGAGGTCGAGGCCGCCGAGGCCGAGCTGCGGGCAGCGGCGGCGCGCGGGCGGCGTGGCGGGCCCACCCCGGACGAGGACCTGGCGGCGTACTTCGCCGAGGTCGTCGACGCCGAGCAGAAGATCGAGCCCCGCGACTGGATGCCCGACGCGTACCGGCGGACGCTCATCCGGCAGATCGCCCAGCACGCCCACTCCGAGATCATCGGCATGCAACCGGAAGGCAACTGGATCAGTCGGGCACCGTCGCTCAAGCGCAAGGCGATCCTGCTGGCCAAGGTGCAGGACGAGGCCGGTCACGGTCTCTACCTCTACGCCGCCGCCGAAACCCTCGGCATCAGCCGCGACGAACTGGTCCAGCTGCTGCTCGACGGCCGCCAGAAGTACAGCTCGATCTTCAACTACCCCACAGTCAGCTGGGCCGACGTGGGTGCCATCGGGTGGCTGGTGGACGGCGCGGCGATCGTCAACCAGGTGCCGCTCTGCCGCTGCTCCTACGGCCCGTACGCCCGCGCGATGATTCGGGTCTGCAAGGAGGAGTCGTTCCACCAGCGGCAGGGCTACGAGATCCTGCACACCCTGGCGCACGGCACCCCCGAGCAGCACGCGATGGCCCAGGACGCGGTGGACCGATGGTGGTACCCGTCGCTGGCCATGTTCGGCCCACCGGACGGCAACTCCACCCACTCCGCCCAGTCGATGGCCTGGAAGATCAAGCGCTTCTCGAACGACGACCTGCGGCAACGCTTCGTCGACATGTGCGTCCAGCAGGCCGAGATCCTCGGGGTGCGCATCCCCGACGCCGAGCTGCGTTGGAACGACGAGCGGCAGGCGTACGACTACACCCAGCCGGACTACGACGAGCTGATGCGGGTGATCTCCGGCGACGGGCCGTGCAACCGCGAGCGGATGGCCCACCGCCGGGCCGCGCACGCCGACGGCCAATGGGTACGCGAGGCCGCCGCGGCGTACGCCGCGAAGCGGGCGGGACAGAAGGAGACGGTGGCCGCGTGAGCGAGCGTAGCGAGCAAGCCAAGCAACCCGGCACGACGAGTCATTCGCCTCTGTGGGAGGTGTTCGTGCGGGCCCGGCGCGGGTTGTCGCACACCCACGTCGGCAGCCTGCACGCCCCCGACGCCGAGCTTGCCCTGCGCAACGCCCGTGACCTATACACCCGCCGCCAGGAGGGCGTGTCGATCTGGGTGGTGCCGGCCGGCGCGATCACCGCGTCCAGCCCGGACGAGAAGGACGCCTTCTTCGACCCGGCCGCCGACAAGGTCTACCGCCACCCCACCTTCTACGAGGTGCCGGACGGGGTGGCCCACCTGTGAACGGGCCCTTCGACTTCACCCTCGCTCTCGCTGACGACGCGTTGGTCGCGGCCCAGCGGCTGGCCGAGTGGACCACCCGTGCCCCGGAGATGGAAGAGGACATCGCGCTGGCCAACATCGCCCTCGACCAGCTCGGCGCGGCGCGCCTGCTGCTGACGTACGCGGGCGAACTGGAGGGCGCCGGACGCGACGAGGACGCACTGGCGTACCTGCGCGACGACCGCGAGTTCCGTAACGCGCTCCTGGTCGAGCTGCCCAACGGCGACTTCGCCGTGACGATGGCGAAGCTGCTCTTCCTGGCGGCGTACCAACTGCCGCTGTACACCGCGCTGGCCGGCTGTCCGGACGAGCGGTTGGCCGCGATCGGCGCGAAGGCGCGCAAGGAGTCGGCGTACCACCTGGACCACGGGGCGCTGTGGGTGAAGCGGCTCGGTGACGGCACCGAGGAGTCGCATCGTCGGATGCAGGCGGCCGTCGACCACGTGTGGCCGTACACCCATGAGCTGTTCGTCGCGGACCCGGCGGCGCCGGTCGACCCGGCCACCCTGCGGCCGGCGTTCGACGAGGTCGTCGGCCCGGTGCTGGCCGAGGCGACGCTCACCCAGCCGGGAAGTGCCTGGGCCCCGGCCGGCGGGCGGGCCGGTGTGCACACCGAGCACCTGGGCTACCTGCTCGCCGAGATGCAGGTGCTGCACCGCGCGCACCCCGGAGCGAAGTGGTGAGCGCGAGGAGCGCAGTCGCGAGCGGAGCGGGTCGCCTGAGTGACGCGAGGGCGGCCGCAGCGAGCGTGGTGGACCCGGAGATCCGGGTCATCACCATCGACGAGCTGGGCATCCTGCGCGCGATCGAGGAGGACCCGACCACTGGCCGGGTCACCGTCACCATCACCCCGACCTACACCGGCTGCCCGGCGATGGACGTGATCCGGGCCGACATCCGTCGTGCGCTCGCCGCCGCCGGCCACCCGGACGCCGAGGTCCGGACCGTCTACAGCCCACCGTGGAGCACCGACTGGATCTCCGAGGGTGGGCGGACCAAGCTCGCCGCCGCCGGGATCGCCCCGCCGGCCCCGGTGCCCGCCCCCGGCGTCGTGTCGTTGACGCTCGCGGTCCGCTGCCCCCAGTGCGGCTCGCCGGAGACCGAGCAGGTCAGCCGGTTCGGCTCCACCGCGTGCAAGGCACTGTGGCGGTGCCGCTCCTGCTCCGAACCCTTCGACCACCTGAAGGCGCTGTGACTGTCACCATCACCCGCCCGGTTCGCCGCCGGCCGGTCTTCCACCCGTTGTCCGTCGCCGCCGTCGACCGGCTCACCGACGACTCCGTGGCGGTGACCTTCGCCGTACCCGAGGAGTTGCGGGAGACCTTCGCGTTCCGGGCGGGCCAGCACCTCACGGTCCGGCGGGTCGCCGAGGACGGCGCGGACGTGCGCCGGTCGTACTCGATCTGCTCCAGCCCGGACGACCTGGCCCGGCGCGGCCGGTTGCGGATCGGGGTGCGGGAGATCCCCGGCGGGGCCTTCTCGGCGTTCGCCTGCGGGGCGCTGCGCGGTGGCGACACCGTCGAGGTGCTGCCGCCGCTGGGCACCTTCACCACGGCGTTCGCGCCGGACCGGGCGCGACACTACGGCGCGGTCGTCGCCGGCTCCGGCATCACTCCGGTGCTCGGGCTGGTCGCGACCGCCCTGGCCGTCGAGCCGGCCAGCACCTTCACCCTGGTGTACGGCAACCGCACGGCGAACACCGTGATGTTCGCCGAGGAGTTGGCCGACCTGAAGGACCGCTACCCGACCCGGCTGCACCTGGTGCACGTCCTCTCCCGGGAACAGGGCGAGTCGCCGCTGCTCTCCGGTCGGATCGACGCGGAACGGCTGGGCCGGTTGCTGGGCACCATCGTGCCGGACGACCGCATCGAGGAGTGGTTCCTCTGCGGCCCGTACGGCATGGTGGTCGAGGTCCGGGACGTGCTGACCGCACGAGGGCTGCCCGAGTCGGCGGTGCACACCGAGCTGTTCCACGTCGACGCGCCGCCGGAGCCGGTACGCCGACCCGTCGACCAGGCGGGTGCCGGTGCTGAGGTGACCATCGTGCTGGACGGCCGGTCGTCGAGCTTCACCATGGGTCGCGAGGAACGGGTGCTGGACGCCGCGCTGAAGGTGCGCGGCGAGCTGCCGTACGCCTGCAAGGGTGGTGTCTGCTCGACCTGTAAGGCGAAGGTCGTCGACGGCGCGGTCACGATGGCCCGCAACTACGCGTTGGAGCCCGACGAACTGGCCGCCGGGTACGTGCTGACCTGCCAGTCCAGCCCGACCACCGACAGGCTCACAATCGACTACGACGCATGAGGACCCCCGACGACCGGGAGTTCGTCGAGCGGTTCGCCGAGGTCACCGGGACGGCGGCCGACCAGCTACGTGGAGGGGTGGGAGCAGTTCGTCGAGTTCTGCGAGGAGGGTTATCACGACAACCTCGACGAGTACTGGTTCGACCTCAGCATCCGGGACGCCATCGAGAGGGTGCTGACCGACGAACGGTTGTTCGGTTTTCCGCAGATGGGGTGGGTCCGGGAGCGGATCGAGGCGGCGGACGAGCGGTTCCGGGCGGTGCTCTCCGAGCAGCCGATGCCGGGGCGCTCCGAGCGGTCGTGGTGGGACGCGTACGTGCCGGCGTGGGCGGGGCCGGAGTTCGCGGCGGAGCTGCGGGACACCTACGGTATCCACGTCGAGGTACGCGAGAGTTGAGTAAGCCCGACGTCAGTCGTTGGGACGGACCTGCGCGGTCCAGTAGGTGAGGTCGGAGCGGTGCTCGACAAGGGCGATCCGCTCGCCGCACGCCTCCTCGATCAGCTTGACCGCCTCGTCGAGGTGGGCCGGGTAGTGGTCCCAGTCGGTGTCGCGGAAGAGTTGCAGGCCGACCTCGCCCCGGTCGTCGCCGAGAGCCACGGCGGCTTCGGGCGGCACCAGCACCACTGTGTAGCGGCTCGCCTCTCGCTCCGCCTCCGTCGGTGTCGGCATCTCCTCCCGTCCGTGCCGCCGAAAGTGGGCGATCACCGACGGGATCGGTCCGGGTGAGTCGGCCGGATCGTACGGTCGCAGCCAGGCGGGCTGTTGGGTCCAGATGGGCATCGCAACCTCCGGAGTGCGAAACGAGATTCAGCAACGTTGCTTGCGATGGTTGCGGGTTGCTGAGATCAAGTCAATACTCAACGCGACGAGTCCTGCCGTCAGCGTGACGGTGCGACGCGAGTCGACGCGGAGGACCAGCGATGCCCAAGGCAAGTCAACCCACCGTCGTCGGTCGTGGGCTCGGCGGCGAGCTACGCGAGCTGCGGGAGGCGCGCAAGCTGCCGCTGCGGCGGGTGGCCATCCGGCTGGGCTGGCAGCCGTCCAAACTGTCCCGGATGGAGACCGGCATCCAGGGTATCCAGGCCGCGGATGTCGCCTCGCTGCTGGTGATCTATGGCATGACCGGGGACGAGCGAAAACGCCTACTCGGAATGGCCGAGCGGTCGACCGAGTCCGGTTGGTGGGAGGCGATCGGTGGGCTGTCCGACGAGTCCCGGACGCTGATCCGGTTGGAGGCCGAGGCGACCAGCATCGTGAACTGGGAGCCGCTGCTGGTGCCGGGCCTGTTGCAGATCCCGGACTACACCCAGGCGTTGATGCGCAGTGGCGGCATCCCGGACGACGAGGCACAGGGACGAGTGGCGGCCCGGTTGGGCCGGCAGGCGATTCTCACCCGCGCCACGCCGCCGACGCTGCACGCTCTGCTCGACGAGATGGTGTTGCGCCGGGTGCTCGGCGGCCCCCGAGTGATGGCCCGTCAGCTTCGGCACCTGATCGATGCCGCGGACCGGCCGAACGTGACGTTGCAGGTGGTGCCGCTGGCGGTCGGCGGGCACACCGGGCTGGACGGGTCGTTCGCGCTCTTCGACTTTCCCCGCAACCGGTCGGTGGCTTATCTGGACCACAAACTGGCCGGGCTGTTCCTGGAGGAGCCGCCGCAGGTGGCGCACTTCCGGCGGGAGGCCGATAGGCTGGCCGAGGTGGCGCTGAGCCCCGTCGATTCGGTGGAATTCGTTGCGCGGGCCGCAACGGAGCACGAGCGAGAGTGAGCCCCTGATGATCACTCCGGAGCTGTCCGGCGCGACCTGGCGCAAGTCCAGCCGCAGCGGCACCAACGCCAACTGCGTCGAGGTCTCCGAGCTGACCCACGCGGTGGCCGTACGCGACTCGAAGGACCCGTCCGGGCCGATCCTGGCCTTCGAGCGCGCAGCTTGGGCCCAATTCGTTTGTCGCCTGCCGTCGGAGCGCTAACCGGGTGACCGGACCCGGGCAGGAGGGGCCGGATGGGCGCGAGAGACGGAACGGGTCAATTCCTTGTCCGGATGCTCCGGACAGAGGTAGCCTGCAACTGCCAGGGGCAGTAGCTCCTTGGAAGTGGACCCGGCAGCCTTCCGGACGGTGGGTGAGCCGGGTTTCGCGTTTTCCGGGCCTTGTCAGACCTGCCGCGACTCCCGGATGATGCGCTGCACGGACGCCTTCCATCGGCCGCCCTTGGCCCAGCACCAAGCCAGTGCGTCGGGAATGGCCAGCAGGCACTCCTCGTGGGCTCTCAGCTGGTCGTAACGCAGGTTGCCAGACGTCCCCGACTTTCTCACCTGCTCGAAGAGCAGACGCTGGTCGGCTTGGAATGTGGAGTCATCACGCTCTAGGACGAGGCGTGCAGCGTTTATCTTCGCTGCGTGCTCCACGAGCTCGACGAGGCAGGCCTCGCGCGCCACCCTGGGGTCACGGTGCCTTCTTGCATCGAAGATCACCGCGTGGGCGGACAGCGTGACGAAAGCAGCGATGATCTGCCGGCGTCGGTCGTCTCTCTCCTTGTGAAAGTGGATACGGCGCTGACCCGGCAGGATTAGGTCGCGAATGGTCCGGCGTGCAGCGGCCAGGTCCGCCGGTAGTACGACTGCAGCCGCGACGAGAAGCCCTCGCTCCTTGGTCTCGTCCACGAAGACGTGCGCGTTCATGGCGCGTGGAACCTTCCTGTGGCGGCCAAGGTGCCCGAGTCAGGCGTTGACGATGTCCCGGATTCGATCCAGCCTCTGTTGGGGCGTCAGTGCTTCGAGGTGCTTGGTGCCGATGGCGCCGAGTTCCACCCGAACGTCGCAGTTGTCAGGCTGGAGCACAGCGTCGATCACCCGTGCCCGGGGTCCGCCGTCTCGAATGTAGATCCACACCGTCTGTGACTGGCGGGGCTCAGTGTTGAGTTCCGCATCGAGCCGTTCCAGAGGGAAAAAGCCGAGGCCGGTCGCTCTGAGCCTGTCGGCGATCTCGACCAAGACCCAACGGCCTAGCTTTCGGTAGCCCAACTCGTCCCGTAACTCGCCAAGGGTTGCTTCCGTTAGCCCGCCGTCGGCTCGACACCGGGAGGCAATGCCCGGAGCGGTATCCAATTCGCTCATATCGCACCCTTCCCTAAGCCGAGGCCGAGAAGAAGATGTTCGCGATCGGCGGTATATTTTGTCAAGCATTCTCGTGCAAGTTATATCTGATCTTGAAATATGATAGGTGTCCAGTCGAGGTCACATCCACATCCCCGGAACGAAGGGCGCGCCGGAGGCCGACGTAGGCTCGGGGTGTGACGGTGAGCCGGGAGATCGACGACATCCTGCAGCGCGGCGCGGACGGCGGGCGGATCACGCCCGAGGAGGCGCTGCTGCTCTACACCGAGGCGCCCTTCCACGCGCTGGGCGAGGCGGCGGACGCGGTGCGTCGGCGGCGCTACCCCGACAACGTCGTCACGTACCTGATCGACCGCAACATCAACTACACGAACGTCTGCGTGACGGCGTGCAAGTTCTGCGCGTTCTACCGGGCGCCCAAGCACACGGAAGGGTGGACCCACCCGACCGAGGAGATCCTGCGCCGGTGCGGTGAGGCGGTCGAGCTGGGCGCCACCCAGGTGATGCTCCAGGGCGGGCACCACCCGGACTACGGCGTGGAGTACTACGAGGAGCTGTTCTCCTCGGTCAAGCAGGCGTACCCGCAGCTGGTCATTCACTCGATCGGCCCCAGCGAGATCCTGCACATGGCGAAGGTCTCCGGGGTGAGCCTGGACGAGGCCATCGCCCGGATCAAGATCGCCGGCCTGGACTCGATCGCCGGTGCCGGCGCGGAGATGCTCCCCGAGCGACCCCGGAAGGCCATCGCGCCACTCAAGGAGTCGGGCGAGCGCTGGCTGGAGGTCATGGAGCTGGCCCACCGGCAGGGCATCGAGTCGACCGCCACCATGATGATGGGCACCGGCGAGACGCACGCCGAGCGGATCGAGCACCTGCGCATGATCCGGGACGTGCAGGACCGCACCCGCGGTTTCCGGTCCTTCATCCCGTGGACGTACCAGCCGGAGAACAACCACCTGAAGGGCCGCACCCAGGCGACCACGCTGGAGTACCTGCGGCTGGTCGCGGTGGCCCGACTCTTCTTCGAGACTGTGCCGCACCTGCAGGCGTCCTGGCTGACCACCGGCAAGGACGTCGGGCAGCTTTCGCTGCACATGGGCGTGGACGACCTCGGCTCGATCATGCTGGAGGAGAACGTCATCTCCTCCGCCGGTGCCCGGCACCGCTCCAACCTGCACGAGCTGATCGGCATGATCCGCTCGGCGGACCGGATTCCCGCACAGCGCGACACCCTCTACAACCGGCTCGCCGTGCACCTCACGCCGGCCGACGACCCGACCGACGAGCGGGTGGTCTCGCACTTCTCCTCGATCGCGCTGCCCGGCGGTGGTGCGGGCCGATCCCTGCCGCTGGTCGACGTCAGCTGACGGTCGACGCCCGGCCGTTCGGCTGATCGACGCTCATGCTCCCGCCGGATCACCCCGGCGGTACGGGTGGTCCCCGCCGCCGCGGCGTCAGGCTGTCCGGTCGGGGCTGGTGGAGATGATCGTCGGCGGCTAGCGTCCCGGCTCATATCTGTCGTCACCGTCGACGGACGGCGCTGTCCTCCATCGGCCCGTTGCGGGTCGTTCATATAACGCACGGCAGTACGGGCGGGATGGGTGACCATCCCGCCCGTACTGTCTGCCCAGCTCCGACCGGACGGATGAAAACGCGTCCGCCTGCTGGCATGGAAGATCGGCCTCCGATAACGTCCGCTCGTTCCGCAACCATTCTTTCTTCCCTACCCCCCGGGGGACTGATGACAGCGTTCCACCGCTCGACGCTGGTGCGCGCCAGTGTCGTGGCGCTGCTCGCGGCCGGCGGCATCGCCGCCGTGGCCGCCCCAGTGCTGGCGGCCGAGCAGGCCGATCTGGCCCTGGTGCCGCTCAGCTACAACCTGGCGAAGGGTGTCACGGAGGCCAAGAGCAAGCCGTTCAAGTTCACCGTCGACAACACCCGGAGCAAGGAAGACGCCAAGGGTGTCAGTTACACAGTGGACACCAGCAAACTGAATGCGAACATTCAGGTGGTGGTGCCCGACGGTTGTCGGGTGAATGGCGAGAAGTTCACCTGTCGCCTCGGTGACCTGGCCGCCGGCACCAGCGAGGACTTCGGCATTCCGATCTTCTCCACCGGCGTCAAGGGCCCTGCCGGCGCTCTGGTGGTCAACATCCGCTCGACCACCGAGGACCCCAACAAGGAAGACAACAGGGTCAAGCACGACATCACCGTCACCGAGCCCGGGTACGACCTGACCAGTTGGGTGCAGGACGTCAACGCGAACGTCGTGGTCAACGGTGTCAACGGCGACGACCCGGACCTCCGTCCGGTGCGGCCGGGTGAGACGGTGCCGGTCGACTGGGCGGTCTACAACGACGGCAGCCGCAAGGCCACCGGCATCGCCTACGTGCTCACCCTCCCGGCGGGCGTCACCTTCGACACCCTGCCGGACACGTGCACCATGCAGACCTTCGGCGTCGCTCAGGCGCTCTGCGAGGACGACGGCGCGGTGATCCGACCCGGTGACTACTACACGGCGGACATCAAGGTGACCGTCGGTGCGGACGTCACCGAGCCGGTGCTGCGCGTCGGCGAGCTGGTGGCGCACGGTCTGGACGCGGCAGCCGGCAAGCCCGAGAAGCAGCCGCGGCGGGCCAGCACCGCGCAGCAGAAGACCTTCACCGAGGTCGACGAGGGCGACAACCAGGCCGTCTTCGACGTCTTCGTCGACGTGGCCGAGGACCCGACGCCGACGCCGACGGTAACCCCGACCAAGTCGCCGACCCCGACGCCGCCGGTAACCCCGACCCCGACCCCGACGCCGACCGAGTCGCCGACTCCGACGCCGACGGTCACCCCGACGGAGACGCCGACGCCGACCGAGTCGCCGACGCCGACGATCACCCCGACCGAGTCGCCGACTCCGACGGAGACGCCGACGCCGACCGAGACGCCGACCCCGACGGAGACGCCGACCCCGACCGAGTCCCCGACTCCGACGCCGACGGTCACCCCGACCGAGACGCCAACGCCGACCGAGTCCTCGACTCCGACGCCGACGGTCACCCCGACCGAGACTCCGACTCCGACTCCGACTGAGACGCCGACGGTCACGCCGACGCCGACCGCGACGGTCACCCCGACCGAGACGCCGACCGCGACGGGCACCCCGACGCCGGTTCCGAGCGGTACGACGTCGCCGGGCACGACCGTCTCGCCGGGTGCCGGTGGTGGCTCCGACGGTGGTGGCTCGGGTGGTGGCGGCCTGCCGGTGACCGGTGTGCAGGTCGGTCTGATCGGCGGCATCGGCGTGATCATCCTGCTCGTGGGTGGAGCGCTGCTGGTGCTCAGCCGGCGTCGCAAGGTGGTCCTGGTCTCGCCGACCGACGAGAAGTCGACCGACTGACACCGAGGCCCTGACCGACGGCGCGCGGTGCGACCGCGATCGCGACGGGTGCGCTGGCGGTACACGTCCTGACTGAGGCGTCATTGACGCAGGCGCGACGCGAGGGCGGGGTGGGCGACCACCCCGCCCTTTCGCGTCCGTGCTGCGCGCCGCGCCACCCAGCGAGTGTCGGTTGGCGGGCGGCTGGCAGAGTGGAGGGGTGAGCCGTACCCCGCAGGGCCAGCGCGCCAGTCTGGACAAGCAGCCGCACGAGGTCGCCGCGATGTTCGATGGCGTGGCAGAGCGTTACGACCTGACCAACACGGTGATCTCGCTGGGGCAGGACCGCTCCTGGCGCCGGGCCACCCGCTCGGCGCTCGGGCTGCGGCCGGGTGAGCGGGTGCTGGACGTGGGCGCCGGCACCGGCGTCTCGACCCGCGAGCTGGCCCAGTCCGGCGCGTACGCGGTCGGGGTCGACCTGTCGCTGGGCATGCTGTACGCGGGCAAGCGGTCCCGGCCCGAGGTGCCGCTGCTGGCGGGGGACGCGTTGCGGCTGCCGTTCGCCGATGCCAGCTTCGACGCGGTGACCATCTCCTTCGCGTTGCGCAACGTCAACGACACCGACGCGGCGCTGCGCGAGCTGGCCCGGGTGACCCGGCCGGGTGGCCGGCTGGTGGTGTGCGAGTTCAGCACCCCGGTCAACCCGGTCTTCCGGACGGTCTACCTGTCGTACCTGATGCGGTCGCTGCCGGCGGTGGCCCGGACGGTGTCGAGCAACCCCGAGGCGTACGTCTATCTCGCCGAGTCGGTCCGGGCCTGGCCGGCGCAGTCCGCGTTGGCCGGTCGGGT
>NZ_QGSZ01000116.1 GCF_003857055.1 Micromonospora inaquosa
CTGGGGTGGGATCATCCTGCCCGTCAGTGGCTACGAATGGGATGGCCGGTCGCCCCGCGTCCACCAGCCGCCCGGTTTGTCATCGGGCGGGCAGTGATGCGGCCCATCCCGCCCGCGCCGCAGGCGTCGTGTTGTGTGCGACCGTTGTCTAATACAGGATCAGCAGGGCACTCGGAAGGAGCCCGACATCACCAGCGAACTCCCGCGTCTCGCGGCGGTGACCCGGCCGCACCGGGGGCCCGGCTTGGCCGGTTCCCCAGTTGTGCCGTACCCGCACGGTGGCCTGGCACGGCACGCCAACCTGCCGCCGGGCGAGCGGTTGCGGGTGCTGCTGGTGGAGGACGACGAAGGCGACGCCTTCCTGGTCGGTGAGCTGCTCGCCGAGACGAACTCGATGATCGACCTGCTGGTCGCCACCAGTCTCCGAGAGGCGCGGCAGCGAATCGGCGACGTCGACTGTGTCCTGCTCGACCTGGGCCTGCCGGACGCGCAGGGGCTGGATGGGCTGCGCCGACTGCTGGAGATGTCCAGCGGTGCTGCGGTCTGCGTGCTGACCGGCCGCACAGACGAACACCTGGGTGTGGTGGCGGTCGCCGAGGGCGCACAGGACTACCTGGTCAAGGGCCAGGTCGACGGGGTGCTGCTGACCCGGGCGCTGCGCTACGCCGTGGAACGTAAGCGCGCCGACGAGAACGCCCGCCGCTTGCGCGAGGTCGAGCTGCGCCAGGCCGAGTCGGCCCGACTCGAACGTGGCCTGCTGCCCCAGCCGCTGATGACCACCGACCAGGTGGCGGTGCACACCTTCTACCGGCCCGGCCGACACGCCGCGTTGATCGGCGGGGACTTCTTCGACGTGGTGCAGACCCACCCGGACCGCCTCGACCTGATCGTCGGTGACGTCTGCGGGCACGGGGTGGACGAGGCCGCGCTCGGGGTCGAGTTGCGGGTGGCGTGGCGGGCGCTGGTGCTCGCCCGAGTGCCGGACGACGAGGTGCTGCCCGCCCTGGAGCAGGTGCTGATGAGTGAGCGTCGCCTCCAGGAGATCTTCGCGACGGTGGCGACCGTCAGACTGGACCTGGACGCCAACCGGGCCACCGTCCGACTGGCCGGGCACCCACCACCGCTGCTGCTCTCCGGCGGCCGGGTCGCCCCGGTGCCCGCGCCCGGCGGCCGGCTGCTGGGCGTACGACCCCGCCGGCCGATCGCCTACGACCTGGAGTTCGACACCGATGACTGGTCTCTGCTGATGTACACCGACGGCCTGATCGAGGGGCGGGTGGATGCCGGCGACGAACGGCTCGACGTGCCCGGTCTCAGTGGGTTGCTGGGCGAGCCGGCCAACCGTTCGGTGTCGCTGCCCGAGCTGCCGGCCTGGCTGGTCGGCCGGGCCGAGCAGCTCAACGGCGGCCCGCTCGCCGACGACGTGGCCATGCTGCTGGTCACCCGGGGTGGTGGCCGGTGAAGCCTGTTGTCGGCGGCTGGAGTCTGCGCCGCCGGGTGATCACCCTGCTCGCCGTCGTGGGCGTGCTGCTGATCGGCCTGGCCAGCGCGGAGGCGGCGATGGCCGCCCGAAACCGCACCCAGATCGACGCCGTGTTGAACCAGACCGGCCCGTTGCGGGTGCAGTCGCAGGAGTTGCTCAACGCGCTGCTCGACCAGGAGACGGCGATCCGGGGGTACGCGGTCAGCGGTGATCCGGCCGACCTGACCCCCTACCAGGAAGGGCTGGAGCAGGAGAAGAACGTCGTCGCCTCGATGCGGACGCTGCTCGACGACTATCCACAGGTCGGCCATGAGCTGCGGGTCGTCGAGGAGCAGACGGCGCAGTGGCGGCAGTCGGTGGCGGAGCCAGTCATCACCACCACCGAGCAGAACGGCACCAGCGCCGGTCAGGCGTTGGTCACCGAACAGGCCCGGCAGCAGTTCGACCAGGTGCGATCGGCGGTGAACGACCTGCAGGAGGAGATCCTGACCGCCCGGGAGCAGACCGCCACCAACGTGCGCACCAGCAGCAACGTGCTGGTCGTCCTCCTGATCGTCGCCGCGCTGGTGGTGGTCGTGGCCGGGGCGCTGCTGGTGCTCTCCCTGGACCGGATGGTCATCCGGCCCCTGATCGGGCTGGCCGACCAGGTCCGCGAGGTCGCCGAGGGTGACTACCAGCACGGCATCGCCACCACCGGCCCGCCGGAGTTCGTTCGGCTCGGCGAGGACGTGGACGCGATGCGGCAGAAGATCGCCGCCGACCTGGCCGAGGTCCGGGCCGCCCGCGAGCGCATCGAGTGGGTCAACAGTCAGCTCCAGAAGCAGGCCGAGGAGCTGACCCGGTCCAACCGTGACCTGGAGCAGTTCGCGTACGTGGCGTCACACGATCTGCAGGAGCCGCTGCGTAAGGTCGCCAGCTTCTGCCAGCTGCTCCAGCGCCGTTACGCCGGGCAGCTCGACGAGCGGGCCGACCAGTACATCGCCTTCGCGGTGGACGGCGCGCAACGGATGCAGCGCCTGATCAACGACCTGCTGGCGTTCTCCCGGATCGGGCGGCTGACCACCGGTTTCGTCGAGGTCGACCTCAACAAGGTGATGGGCGACGTGGCCGGCCAGACCGAGGCCGCCCGGCAGTACGCGGACGCCGAGCTGACCTGGACCGAGCTGCCGGTGATCTCCGGTGAGGAACCGTTGCTCACCAACCTGCTGGCCAACCTGGTCAGCAACTCGATCAAGTTCCGCCGTCCGGACGTGCCGTCGAAGGTGCACGTCTCGGCCCGGTTGGTGGGCGCCGAGTGGGAGATCACCTGTCAGGACAACGGCATCGGGATCGAGCCGGAGTTCGCCGACAAGATCTTTGTGATCTTCCAGCGGCTGCACTCGAAGGACGCGTACCCGGGCACCGGCATCGGGTTGGCGATCGTCAAGAAGATCGTCGAGTACCACGGCGGTCGAGTCTGGGTGGACACCGACGTGCCGGAGGGCACCGCGATCCGGTTCACCCTGCCGGCACTCCCCGCGGACGTCGAAGCGGCTGCCGCTGCCGATTCCGCGGCGCAGCCGAACGCCCTGACCGTGGGTGACGTGCCGTCCCCGACCGAGGCTCCGGCAGCGTCGACGGGGCAGGCAGACGAGTCAGACCAGCCGGACCGGGCCGCCGAGGCGACGGAAAGCGGTAGAACGGGTGACATGAGGGAGACGGTGGGATGACCGCGCCGGCGGATGGCAAGAGCCCGATCGAGGTCCTGCTCGTGGAGGACGACCCGGGTGACGTGCTGATGACCCAGGAGGCGTTCGAGGAACACAAGCTGCGGAACCGGCTGAGCGTCGTCTCCGACGGGGCCGAGGCGCTCGCCTACCTGCGCCAGGAGGGCCAGTACGCCGACGCGGTGTCGCCCGACCTGATCCTGCTCGACCTCAACCTGCCCCGGCGCGACGGCCGGGAGGTGCTGGAGGAGATCAAAAAGGACGAGAACCTGCGTCGGATTCCGGTGGTGGTGCTCACCACCTCGGAGGCCGACGAGGACATTCTGCGCAGCTACCAGCTGCACGCCAACGCCTACGTGACCAAGCCGGTGGACTTCGAGCGTTTCATCTCGGTGGTCCGCCAGATCGACGAGTTCTTCGTCAGCGTGGTCAAGTTGCCGCCGCGTGGCTGACACCCTGCTGGACGACGTCGGCGACCTGCTCTGGGAGGCCGCCGACCAGGTCGTGCTGCCGCTGTTCCGCAAGCTCGACGACGATGACGTGTCGGAGAAGGCACCTGGCGAGGTGGTCACCGTCGCCGACCGCCGGGCCGAGGAGCTGCTCTCGGCGGGGCTGCGGCGACTGCGGCCGGGCTCGATGGTGGTCGGCGAGGAGGGTGTCGCCGACGATCCGGGGTTGCTGCGGCACCTGCGCGACGGCGGGGACGTCTGGCTGGTCGACCCGGTCGACGGCACCGCCAACTTCGCCGCTGGTCGCCGGCCGTTCGCCCTGATGGTGTCGCTGCTGAGCGACGGGCGGCCGACCGCCGGTTGGATCCTCGACCCGCTCGCCGACACTCTCGCCGCCGGCTGGATGGACGAGGGGACCCTGCTCAACGGCCGGCCGGTCGACGGCGCAGCCTCGGTGCCGCCGCTCGGCCAGCTGCGCGGCGCGGCGATGACCCGGTTCCTGCCGCCGGAGACCCGCGACCGGGTTCGCGCGGGCGGTCGGCGGCTCGGTGAGCTGCTGCCCGGCCACCACTGCGCCGGCCGGGAATACCTGGACATCCTCACCGGTGAGCAGCAGTTCGTCCTCTTCTGGCGCACCCTGCCCTGGGACCACGCCCCGGGCACCCTGCTGGTCCGTGCCGCCGGAGGTGTCGCCCGCCGGTTCGACGGCGTCGACTACCACCCCGCCGACGACGGGCGCGGCCTGCTCGTCGCGGCCAACGAACAGGTCTGGGCCGAGGTGCGCGACGCTCTGCTCACCACCTGATCGGCGCGCTGCGCGACCGCGTTGGGACGCTGCGTCGACATCGGGGCGGCCCGAGGGCCAGAGGGCTGGTCACCAGCCGGCAGTCCGGTATCGTGACCGGCGGTCTCCGCAAGCAGGCCGCCGACCGGCGTCGCCGTGCAGTGTTCATCGGTGGCCGGCGGTCGACGGAAGGACGCTTTCGTGCCCAGGACCAGGCTCAGCCCGCGGCTCGGTCGCCGCGCTCTGTTCGCCGTGCTCGCCGTCGTCGCCCTGGTGCTCGGCGGTGCCGCTGCGCCCGCGTACGCGGAGCCGGGCGAGGGTGGCAGCAAGAAGCTGCAGGACGCGCTGGAGCTGACCGCCCGGGGGCACATCGAGGCCAAGGCCAAGCTGGACAACTCCAAGCGTCGCCAGACGACGCTGACCGGCGAGCTGACGACGTTGGAGGGTCGGCTGGTCGGGCTCACCGCCCAGGTGGGCGAGGTGGCCGCCCAGTCGTACCGGGTGGGTCGGCTGAGCGCGGTCTCGATGCTGCTCAACACGGCCACGCCGGAGGCGTTCCTGCAACGCGCCAACGACCTCGACCTGATGGCTCAGCGGGACAGCAAGCGGCTGCGTGATCTCACCGAAGCCCGGCAGCAGGCGCAGCAGGCCAAGGTCGCCATCGACGCCGAGGTTCGCGAGCAGCAGAAGCAGCTCGCCGTGATGGCTAAGAAGAAGAAGGAAGCCGAGGAGGCGCTCGCCGAGGTCAGCTCCGGCGGCAGCAACGGTTTCAGCGGTGGCAGCTCCGCCTCGGCGAAGCCGGCACCGCGTAACTCGGACGGGTCCTGGCCGTCGGAGTCCTGCTCGGTGAAGGACCCGACCACCTCCGGATGCATCACTCCGCGCACCCTGAACGCGCTCAAGCAGACCCAGGCGGCCGGCTACAAGCGGCACGTCTCCTGTAAGCGCAGCGGCGGCAGCGGCGAGCACCCGAAGGGGCGGGCCTGCGACTTCTCGGCCGCCACGAACGGCTTCGAGGACAAGAACGCGACCGGCGGCGACAAGGCGTACGGGGACAGCCTGGCCGCCTGGCACGTGCGCAACGCCGACCGGCTGGGCGTGCTCTACGTGATCTGGTACCGGCAGATCTGGCACCCTGGCACCGGGTGGCGTTCGTACAGTGGGAGCGGCTCCCCGGCGGCATCCCACACGAACCATGTTCATCTCTCGATGTACTGACCCGAAGCACCAGCTTCGCTGCGTACCATCGCGACGATGAACTCTCCACCGTCCGACGTAGCGGCACCGCCGGCTCCCCCGGCCCAGCCCACACCGGTCACCGGCCGGGCGCTGCCCAACGGCCTGGCCGCGTTCCTGGTCTTCTTCTCCAGTGGTGCCGTACTGGTGCTGGAGACCGTCGCGCTGCGCCTGGTCGGCCCGTACGTCGGGGTGACCCTCCAGGTGACCAGCTCGGTGATCGGCATCGCGCTGGCCGCCATCGCGTACGGGGCGTGGTCGGGTGGCTGGCTGGCCGACCGGCGCAACCCGCGGGGCCTGCTGGCACCGGCGTTGGTGCTGGCCGGCATCGCCACAGCGGTCACCCTGCCCGTCGTCCGGTACGCCGGTGAGGTGCTGCGCGGTGGCGCGGCCAGCGGCATCCTGCTGTTGGTCGCGCTGGCGGTGTTCGTGCCAGCCGCGCTGCTGGCAGCGGTCACCCCGTTGGTGGTGAAACTCCAGCTCGCCGACCTGCGCCGCACCGGCCAGGTGGTCGGGCGACTCTCCGGGATCGGCACCCTGGGCGGCATCACCGCCACCCTGCTCACCGGGTTCGTGCTGGTCGCCGCACTGCGCAGCACCGTCATCCTGCTGGCACTGGCGCTCGCGCTCGGGCTGGTCGGCATCGGCCTCGGCTGGTACCTGCGCCGGCAGGAGCCCACCGAACTGCCCGGTCCGGCCCGGGCCCGGGCCGCACTGGCCGTGCTCGGCCTGGTCGGGGCGGGGCTGACCACTGTGGCACCCAACCCGTGCGACATCGAGACGGCGTACCACTGCGCCCGGGTCACCTCGGACCCGGCCCGGCCCAGCGGTCGGACGCTGCTGCTCAACTCCGCCCAGCACTCGTACGTGGACCTCGCCGACCCGAAGCACCTGGAGTACGCGTACACGAAGTGGATCGGCGCGGTCGCCGACGTCGCCGCGCCGGCCGGTCAGGGCCTGGACGCGCTGCACCTCGGCGGCGGCGGGTTCACAGTGCCGCGCTACCTGACCGCCACCCGACCGGGCACCGACAACCTGGTGTTCGAGATCGACGGCGGGCTGGTCGAGCTGGGCGAGCAGGAGCTCGGCGTACGGCCGGGGCCGCAGCTGCGGGCGGTGGTGGGTGACGCCCGGATGCTGGTCGCCGGTGAGCCGACCGACAGCCGTGACCTGGTGGTCGGTGACGCGTTCGGGCACCTGGTGGTGCCCTGGCACCTGGCCACCCGGGAGATGGCCGCCGACGTCCGGCGGGTGACCCGTCCCGGCGGCGTGTACGTCCAGAACGTCATCGACTACCCGCCGCTGCGGTTCATCCGCGCCGAGCTGGCCACGGTGGCCACCGAGTTCGGGCACGTCGCGTTGATCGCGCCGCCGGAGGCGCTCGCCGAGGAGCAGGGCTCCAACTTCCTCATCGTCGGCTCCGACGCGCCGCTGCCGCTGGAAGCCGTCCGCGCCCGGTTGGCCGAGGTGGACCCGAGGGTCAGCCTGCTCTCCGGCGCGGCGCTGACGGACTTCGTCGGGAAGGCGATGGTGTTGACCGACGACTACGCCCCGGTGGACCAACTGCTCGCCACCGCCTGAACGAGTGACATCCTGACCGATTCCGATCCTCCAGGTGTAGGCGGGCCGTTCTGGGGCAACAACGCTCACCATGGGTGGTGGGGACCGGAACGGCGCGCAGTTGCTCGATGAGCGGTACCGGCTGATCGAGCAGCTCGGCGCGGGTGGGATGTCGGTGGTCTGGCGGGGCTACGACGAGGTGCTCGGGCGCCAGGTCGCGGTGAAGGTGCTGGCCTCCCGGCTGGCCAGCGACCGAGCTTTCCGCCACCGCATCCGGATCGAGGCGCAGGCCGCCGCGCGACTCTGTCACCCCAACATCACCAACGTGTACGACTACGGCGAGTCCGAGCAGGTCGGGTTGACCGTGCCGTACGTGGTGATGGAGCTTGTCGACGGCGCAACGCTTGCCAGCCGGTTGGGCCGGGAGAGCCGACTGCCCTGGCGGGAGGCGGTGACCATCGGCGCCGAGGTCAGCTCGGCGCTGGCCACCGCGCACGCCCGTGGTGTGGTGCACCGCGACGTCACCCCGGGCAACGTCATGCTCACCTCGACCGGGGTCAAGGTGGTCGACTTCGGCATCTCCGCGCTCGTCGGGGAGAGCGAGAAGGGGCCGGACGGGGCGCTGTTGGGCACTCCCGCGTACCTCGCCCCGGAACGGTTGGACAACGGCCAGGTCTCCCCGGCCACCGACGTGTACGCCGTGGGGCTGCTGCTCTACCGGATGCTCACCGGCCGACTGCCGTGGCAGGCCAGCACGACCACCCAGATGCTGCGCGCCCACATGTACAACGAGCCGGAGCCGATGCCCACCGTCCCGGGGCTGCCCGACGAGGTGGCCGACCTGGTCGGGCGTTGCCTGGCCAAGCGGCCCGCCGACCGCCCGGCCACCGCCGAGCTGACCCGGACGCTCGCCGACGCGGCCGGGATGCTCGCGGCGGTGCCGGTCTCCCCGGCCGCCGGGCCCCTGGACCCGGCCATGCTCGGCAGTGCGCGTACCACGATCCTGCCCTGGTCGACGGCGACTGACGCGTTGCCGTTGTCGCGGACCCGTAACCGGGACCGGCGGGTCCGGCAGCGGGTGACCCGGCGTCGCCGGGTGGAGGCCGGCGTGGCCGCAGTCGGGCTGATCGCGGTCACCGGGGCGATGTGGGGGTTCACCTCGCGCAGCCCGGCCAGCGGTGGGGACCGGCCGACGACCGAGGCTCGGATGGGTCTGCCGGCGGCGGCGCCCTGCGAGGTGGCGTACGCGCTGCGCGCCGACTCCGGCACCGAGTTCGCGGCCGAGCTGACCCTGACCAACACCGGTGGCCGTGAGCTGCAGGACTGGACGATGAGCTTCACCTTCCCCGGGCAGCAGAAGGTGACGAAGGCGGAGCCCGCGCCGGTGCACCAGCAGGGGAGCACGGTGGTGATCCGTCCGGCGGCCCAGCGCACCACCCTGGCCGCTGGTGCGGCCGAGAAGGTGACCCTGACGGGTAGGTACAGCGGGGCGAACCCGTTGCCGGTGGAGTTCCGGCTCGGCGAGGCGACGTGCGGGGTCCGGGTGTCCGGGGTCGCCGGTAGTGCGCCGTCCACGGCCCCGCCGAGCAAGGCCGCCACGGTGAAGACCCCGCCCAAGGCGGCGACGGTGCGTACCGGCTCCGGTTCGGGCGGCGGTGCGTCGAAGGCCAAGCCGCCGAAGCCGCCGAAGGCTCCGGGGAAGCCGAAGGCCGCGGGTGGTGGTCCGGGAAAAGCGGGAAGGTGACCAAGGGGCCGGGTGGTCACCGGAAATGACGAGTGACCCGGCGCGTCAGGTCAGCGCATTCCGGCGAACCGCTGCACCTGGTCGATCCCACCCTCGACGATGAGCACCCCACCCTGAGGAAGCGCCGTGTCCTCGGACGCGTACCGGAAGCGTTCTCCGGGCAGTTTGGCGCCGACCACGCGTAACCCGTAGCGCTCCTCCGGTCGCAGGTCGAGCAGGGTGCGCCCGACCAGGGATTCCGGCACCCGGACGGTGGCGATGGCGAAGTCATCGTCGAACTCGATGAAGTCGAGCAGCCGGCTCACGATCAGGTGGGCGAGCCTTTCCCCGGTCTCCGCCTCCGGGAAGATCACGTGGTGCGCGCCCACCGACGCCAGGATCTTGGCGTGCTTCTGCGAGGTGGCTCGGGCCCAGATCTGCGGCACCCCCAGCTCGACCAGTGCCAGGACGGTGAGCACGCTCGCCTCCACCGAGGCCCCGATGGCCACCACCGCCCGTCCGAAGCCGGCGATGCCCAGTTGTCGCAGCGCACCCTCCTCGGTCGAGTCGGCCTGGACCACCCGGTCGAGCTGCGCCGACCAGCGCTGCACCTTTGTTGGGCTGCGGTCGATGGCCAACACCTCGTGGTTCATCCGGTTCAGCGACCCGGCCAGGTGGCAACCGAACCGACCCAACCCGATCACCACGATGCCGCCGTTGTCCGCGCGTCTAGCCGACATCTCGGCCCTCCTGCCTGCTAGCCGACAATTGGTTGCTCCTGTGGATAGCGGTAGAGCTTGCGTCGGGTGTTCAGGGCGATCGCCGACCCCAGGGTGAGCGTCCCGACCCGTCCGATGAACATCAGCACGGTCAGCGTCAGTTGGCCGCCGGCCGGCAGGTCGGCCGCCAACCCGATGGTCAGACCGGTGGTGCTGAACGCGCTGGTGACCTCGAACAGGGCCGCGACGAAGCGGACGCCCTCGGTGAGCAGCAGCAACAGCATGGTTCCGGCCGTCACCAACGCGACGCTGAGCAGCGCCACGGCGAGCGCCTGCCGCTGGCTCGCGGTGGCCACCCGCCGGTGCCCGATCGTCACGTCGGGCTGACCGCGCAGCTCCGCCCAGATGGTGAACGCCAGCAGGAAGAACGTGGACACCTTGATGCCTCCGGCCGTGCTGGCGCTGCCGCCGCCGATGAACATCAACACGATCAGCAGGGGGTAGCTCTCCTCCTGGAGGGCGGCGATGTTCAGAACGCTGTAGCCGCCGGTGCGGCTCAGTGCGATCTGGGTGAACGACGCGAGGATCTTGCCCGGTACGTCGTACTGGCCGATCGTCTGCGCGTTGGTCCACTCGGCGGCGAGCAGGCCGGCGAAGCCGACCAGCAGCAGCACCGCGCTGCCCCAGATGGTCAACTTCGTCGCCACCGCCCAGCGCGCCGGCTCACGCCACTCGCGGACCGCCTCGAACAGCGCGGGAAACCCGAGACCGCCGATGATCGCGCCGGTCGCCAGGGTCAGCGACACCCACGGGTCACGGTTGAAGGCCAGCAGGCCGTCGGTGTAGAGCGCGAAGCCACCGTTGTTGAACGCCTGCACGGCGTGGAAGACGCCCGACCAGAGGGCCCGCCCGAATGGGTAGTCGTAGGTCAGCCAGAGCCGACCGGCGACCAGCACTGTCATCACCGCTTCGCAGGCGAAGACGGTCAGCGCGATCCGGCGGAGCAACCGGCCCACCTCGGCGATGCCGAACTCCGCCGTCTCGGCCTGCACCAGCAACCGGTTGCGCAGCCCGAGCTGACGGGAGACCACCAGGATGACCAGAGCCGCGACGGTGAGGATGCCGAGGCCGCCGAGCTGGGTGAGCAAGGTGATCACCAGCAGTCCCCAGCCGGACCAGTAGTTCGGCGTGTCGGTGATCGCCATGCCGGTGACCGACACGGCCGAGGTGGCGGTGAACAGCGCGGTGACCACGGGTGGGCGCTGATGCTCGACGGTCGCCCAGCGGGCCATGAGCAACCCGGTCCCGAACAGGATCGGCACCAGGAACGCGAACGGCACCAGCCGCACGGGATTGCGGAGAAACCGGCGCACCAGACAATCTTCCTGTCCGCCCGCGGCGCCGGAGTGGGAACGGGCATTCCGGAGATTCAGCTGCCGCCGCCGACGGTGCCCGGGCGCGGCGGTCCGCGACAGCCCACGGCGGCCACTGCGGCGTCCCTGCGACTGAGCGAATGGGGCGAATGGCGCGGGGCGACACACGGCTCGGGTGGTCCGTGGGGGTTCGGGCCATCGAGAGGGCGGGCTCCCGGCTGGTAGTGCGGCCCGTTGTAACCCCCGGCCACCTCATTCCTGTTACTTGTGTGTTTCCGCCACATAGCTCGTGGGTGACGTCACTTCTAGCGTGAGCCGTCACGAAGAAGTTCTCTCCCTCCGAGTCCTCATGTGGAGTCGCAATGACGGTCCGGACGACGCGGCGGGTGTTCCTCTCCGCCGCCACGATGATGGCCGCGGCGTTGGCCGCCACGGCCTGTGGCAGCCCGCAGGACACCGCCACCGGCGGCGGCGACAGTGCCGCACCGGTCAAGGTCGGCCTGGTGTACTCCCAGTCGGGAGCCCTGGCCAGCTACGGAAAGCAGTACATCGAGGGGTTCAAGGCGGGGCTGGACTTCGCCACCGAGGGCACCGGCAAGGTCGGTGACCGGAAGATCGAAGTGACCGAGGTGGACGACGCGGGCGACCCGGCCAAGGCGGTCTCCGCGGCGAAGGACCTGATCGGTAAGGGTACGAAGATCATCGCCGGTTCCACGGCTTCCGGCGTGGCGTTGCAGGTCGCGCCGATCGCGGCGCAGAACAAGGTCCTGTTCATTTCCGGGCCGGCCGCCACGGACGCGGTGACCGGCGCGAACAAGTACACGTTCCGCTCCGGCCGGCAGTCCTACCAGGACGTGGTGACCGCCAAGTCGTTCATCGGCGACCCGACCGGCAAGAAGGTGGTGGTCTTCGCCCAGGACGGCGCGTTCGGCGACGCCAACGAGGCGGCCGTAAAGGCTGTCATCGGTAGCGCGGGCGCCACCGTGAGCAGCGTCCGGGCCCCGGCCAGCGCCACCGAGTTCACCCCGTTCGCCAGCCAGATCAAGGCCGCCAAGCCGGACCTGCTCTTCGTCGCCTGGGCGGGCACCACCGCCCCGGCCATGTGGCAGACCCTCGACCAGCAGGGCGTGCTGTCGTCCACCACGGTCGTCACCGGCCTGGACATCCGCGCCTCGTGGCCGACCTTCGGCGCCGCCGGCGCGAAGATCTCCTTCCTGTCGCACTACTTCGACGGTGCCAGCGACACCGAGGCCAGCAAGGCGCTCAAGGCCAAGGTGAGCACCATCGAACTCTTCCACCCGGACGGCTTCGCCGCCGCCCAGATGGTGGTCCGCGCGGCGCAGGAGGGCGGCGACGACGTCGACAAGATGGTCACCGCCCTGGAGGGCTGGAGCTTCGACGGGGTCAAGGGCAAGATGACCATCCGGGCCGCTGACCACGCCCTGCTCCAGCCGATGTACCAGGCCAAGCTGACCGGCAGCGGCACCGCCTTCACGGCGACCGCGCAGAAGAGCCTCACCGGTGACGAGTCCGCGCCGCCGGCCGTGGCGATGAAGGGCTGACCAATGCTCGCCACCCGCGGTCTGACCTGGCGGATCGGTGAGGTCGCCATCGTCGACAGCGTCTACCTCGACCTGGCACCCGGAGAGTTCCTGGGCGTGATCGGGCCGAACGGCGCCGGCAAGACCTCACTGTTCAACCTGATCACCGGCCTGCGTCGGGCCACGGAGGGCCGGATCACCCTGGACGGGCAGGACATCGGGGCGCTCGCGCCGCACCGGCGGGCCCGCCTCGGTCTGGGCCGTACCTTCCAGGCGTCCTCGGTCTTCGGCTCGCTGAGCGTGCGGGAGAACGTCCGGCTCGCCGTGCAGGCGCACCGCGGGGGCTCGATGGCACTGTGGCGGCGGGCGGCGGCCGATCGCGAGGTCGCCGCCGCCGCCGACGCGGCGCTCGACCGGGTCGGTCTCGCCCACCGGGGTACGGCCCTCGCCGGCACCCTGGCCCATGGTGAGAAGCGCAAGCTGGAGATCGCCCTGCTGCTCGCCGGTGAACCGCGGGTGATGCTGCTCGACGAGCCGATGGCCGGGGTCAGCGCCGAGGACGTGCCGGAACTGGTCGCCGTCATCAAGTCGTTGACCGGTGACGGCGGCCGGGCGGTGCTGATGGTCGAGCACCACATGGACGTCATCCTGGAGTTGGCCGACCGCATCGCCGTCATGCACCACGGCGCGCTGCTGGCCTGCGACACCCCGGAGACGGTGATGGCCAACCCCACTGTGCAAGAGGCCTACCTGGGGGAGTCGCTCTAATGGAACCGATCCTCAGTGTGCAGGACCTGTCGGTCCGGATCTCCGGGCTGCACATCCTCCAGGGGGTGTCCTTCACTGTCGCCCCGACCGGCGTGACAGTCCTGCTCGGCCGCAACGGCGTCGGCAAGACCACAACGCTGCGCGCGATCGTCGGCCTCACCCCACCCGCCGGAGAGGTCCGCGGCACCATCCGGATGGGCGCGCAGAGCCTGCTGGCCCGGCCCACCCACCGGCTGGTCCGCGGTGGGCTCGGCTACGTGCCCGAGGACCGGTGCGTGTTCGCCGGCCTCACCGTCGCCGAGAACCTGCGGCTCGCCGAGCGGCGCGGCACCACTCCGGCGTACGACAAGGTTTTCGCGCTCTTCCCGGAGCTGGACCGGCGCGGACGGCAACGGGCCGGTTCGCTCTCCGGCGGGCAGCAGCAGATGCTCGCCATCGGTCGGGTGCTGCTCAACGACAACCGGCTGCTGCTCGTCGACGAGCCGACCAAGGGGTTGGCGCCGAAGGTGGTGACCGAGGTGGCCGAGGTGCTGGAACGGGTGGCGGAGTCGGTGCCGGTGCTGCTCGTCGAGCAGAACCTGGCAGTCGTACGCCGACTGGCCCGCGACGCGGTGGTGTTGGCCGCCGGCAAGGTGGCCTGGACCGGTGACGCCGGCGAGTTGTTGCTGGAGACGGCGCTGACGAAGTCCCTGCTCGGGGTGGGTACCGGTGAGGCGCACCGCCCGGCCGGCGCGGACCGGGCTGCCGTGGCCGGAAAGGACGCAGGCTGATGGGGACCGTGATCCTGTTGGCGTTGACCGGGCTCGGCCTGGCGGCGCTGTACTTCCTGGTCGCCTCCGGCCTGTCCCTGGTCTTCGGCCTGGCCGACGTGCTCAACTTCGCGCACGGGCTGTTCCTGGGCGTCGGCGCGTACGGCACCTGGTGGGCGGCGGGCAACCTGCCGGGCGCCGGTGGCGACGGGTTCGGTTTCGTGTTCGCTGTCGCCTTCGGGGTGGCCGCCGGCACGCTGGTCGCGATTCTGGTCGAGCTGGTGCTGATCCGCCCGCTGTACTCCCGCACCATCGAACAGGTGCTGGTCACCGTCGGGCTGTCGCTGGCCGGGGTGGCGTTGCTCCAGGCCACCTGGGGCGCGGACGCCCGACCGTTCCCGCGTCCGGACTGGACCCGGCAGGTGACCGGGATCCTCGGCGCTCAGGTGCCCAACGGCGGCCTGCTGCTGATCATCGCGGCGGTGCTGGTGCTCGGCGCGATCCTGGCGTTCCTGCGCTGGACCCGGTACGGCCTGGTGATCCGGGCCGGAGTGGAGAACCGGGAGATGGTCACGGCCCTGGGCATC
This sequence comes from Micromonospora inaquosa, assembly GCF_003857055.1. Taxonomy (GTDB): domain Bacteria; phylum Actinomycetota; class Actinomycetes; order Mycobacteriales; family Micromonosporaceae; genus Micromonospora; species Micromonospora inaquosa. The sequence goes on from NZ_QGSZ01000116.1 coordinate 14,679, forward strand.
GACGTCCGCAAGGCATTCACGCTGGTCTTCGCCATCGGTGGGGCGGCCGCCGCACTTGCCGGCGCGCTCGGCGGGGTCTACTTCGGCACCGTCTCGCCCGGACAGGGCGGCTCGCTGCTGATCTTCGCGTTCATCGTGGTGGTGATCGGCGGGATGGGCTCGGTGGTCGGCTCCGCGTACGCGGCGGTCGTGGTCGGGCTGGTGCAGCAGTTCGTCAACTATTACGGCACGTCCGGGCTGGGCGACATCTGCGTGGTCGGGCTGCTGGCCGTGGTGCTGCTGCTGCGCCCGCAGGGCATCGCCGGGAAGGTGGCAACGGCATGACGCTCCTCGACGTAACACCCGCACCCGCGCCCACCGCGCCGCGACCGGGCCGGGTGCACCGGGTACGCCCGTTCCTGCCGTTGGTCGCGCTGGTGGTGCTGGCGATCCTGCCGTACTCGACGATCTCCCTGCCGGGGATCTTCGAAGGGCCGGTCAACTCACCCGGCACCCTGCAACTGCTCGCCATCTGCCTGATCTTCGGCGGGTTGGCGGCCGGGTACGACCTGCTCTTCGGCCGGACCGGGATGCTCTCCTTCGGGCACGCGCTGTACTTCGCCGCCGGCGTCTACGGCACCGACATCCTGGTCACCCGGGCTGGTCTGCCGCTGTGGCAGGCGGCGCTGCTGACTGTCACCGGCGGCACCATCCTGGCGGCACTGCTCGGCGCGGTCGCGCTGCGGACGGTCGGCATCGCGTTCGCCATGGTCACGTTGGCCTTCGCCCAGGTGGGCGCGATCCTGGTGGCACGGGACTTCGGCGGGCTCACCGGTGGCGAGGAGGGTCTGCCGCTGGACGTGTCCGGGTTGCCCGCCGGGCTGGTGGGGGTGACCAACACGGTCAACCTGTACTGGTTGGCGCTGGCGTACCTGACCCTGGTGGTCTTCGTGGTGCACCGGGTGAGCGGGTCGCCCACCGGGCGGGTGCTCGCCGGGCTTCGCGACGACGAGCGGCGGATCGGCGTGCTCGGGCTGGACCCGTACCGCTACAAGCTGGTGGCGTTCACCCTGGCTGGCGGGTTGGCGTCGGCGGGCGGCGTGGTCTACGTCCTGATCGTCGGCGGCGCCTCGCCGCACATCACGTCCTCCGAGCTGACCCTGTCGCTGCTGGTGATGGTGGTGCTCGGCGGGCCGGGCACCCGGTGGGGGCCGGTGCTCGGCGGCGTCCTCTACATGTACCTGGACCACCGGCTCACCGCGTTCGGCACCAGCGACGCGGTGGACAACCTGCCGGCCGTGCTCAGCCGTCCGCTGAGCCAGCCACTCTTTGTCCTGGGCACGGTCTTCATCCTGGCCGTCTACTTCTTCCCCGGAGGCCTGACCATCCTGGCACCCCGCCTGAAC
>NZ_QGSZ01000352.1 GCF_003857055.1 Micromonospora inaquosa
TGAGCCGGCTGCAACCCGGTGAACGGGAAGATCCACTCGGGCCGGGCTGCGGAGATCACCTGCACCCAGACATCCTGGATGATCGTCCTCAACAGACAGATGTCGGGGTTACGAGACGTCCCTTAGTTAGGGCTGCGGTGAGGGAGGCGTGTGGGCCAAACAACTCGGCCAGCAGGGGCGGAATGTCCGCCACCTGCTGCAGCGGTTTTCCCGGCGGCTCCCCGGCTTGGAGCAGGCTTGCGCGTGCGTCGCCGAGGACCGCCTCAGCTGTCGTCAGCCGCTTTTGAAGCTCTGAGGCATCGTTGCCGGCCTCTAGCGCGGCGGTGACGCGCTGGCGCAGTCGCTCGGTGTGGTCGTTGAGGTGTCGCAGCATCCCGGCCCGGGCGGCGAAGCCAGTGGCGATGGCTGGCCGCAGAACTTCGAGCACGGTTTCTATGCCGTGGGCGCTGCGGGTGACGGCGTAGGACCGGGACGCGGAGTAGATGGCCAAGACATTATCGAGTACCACGGCAGCGTCGTAGAGGCTGTCACGGCTGAGCTGGTCACGGAGCCAGGCGAGGTCGGTGGCGAGTCTGCTCCAACCCTCAAGGACGGCGAGCTTGCGGTCGCCGCTCCAATGATTGAGCCCGTACGCGCCAGTGGCGAACTCGCGGGCTTGTCGTGCGGCTTGCTCGGCGTCTGCGACCGAAGCTTTCCAGGTTGCGGCGTCTTGTGGTGCCGGTGAACCAGTCAGCGATAGCAGCAAGTCTTGGAGCAGACGCAGGGTGGAGCGCAGCATCTTCGCGTCGCCGCGGTCGTCGAGCGCTGTGACGAGTTCCAGCGCCTCGAGTGCGGCGGTGAGCCGATCGAGCATCTGAGCGGTCTGTGTGCTGCGCAACGCTCGAGCGATTTCTACGTTTGCCTTCGCCCACAATGCGTCGGCCGCGATGTCGCGATGGTATTCGTCGTTGCGGGCAAGGACGTCGGCAGCCGGCGGTGTCTTGTACGTCGGCGCCTTCTCTCCTGTGAGAATGTCGATGACGTCGGCAACATCCTCGTCGGCCGTCCAGTGGTCGAAGGCAAGGCCGACCGTCCTAACGACAGCCTGTGCGTAACGACGCGGCTGAGGCTCGGCCACGTCCTCTAAGACCCCTAAGAGCTTGTTCTTTGAGGCATGCCCTTGCACGGCTAACCGTGCAAGGGCCTCCAACGCGACCGCGTGACGGATGACGGCGGCCGGAGGAGGGTCATCACCGTCGGTGCGTGGCGCGACGGCGAGTGTGAGGCACGTCGCCGCCACCTTGGGACCAACCATCCCGGCGAGGACGGTCTCGGCGCAAATGGTGTTGATGTTCTGTGTGAATTGCAATGGGTCGCTGCTTCCAAGCACCGCATCTGTCAGTGCCAATGCGGCAGGCTGGATTTGAGCGAGGTTCCCGCCCGTCGCGGCGGCGCGGCCAGCATCACGGGCTAGCAGCGAGACTGCCACGGTCAGCAGCGGTTGGTCGACGAGGGTCGGTGCCAGCACCTCTACCGCATCCCAGCCACCAATCCGGTCGACCAGGTCCTCTGGAGGCGGCCCGCCAGTGAGGCTTCGGAGGAACTCAGCGCCGGTGACAGCTGGATCGAGCGGATCGGGCACGGCTCCTCCTCTTGATTCAACCGGATCCAGTCGTTGCGCGGTGCCTGTCCACCAGCACGACTGTGTCCGACGTTAAGTGTCACCACACGAAGTTGCTACCTGTAGCGACCAAGAGGTTCGGCGGCCCGATGACTCCGCTCAGTATCCGACCGTGTCTAGTAGCGACGACGATCTGCAAGTCAATCTTCTCGGCAACAGTAGCCATGGCCTTGAGCATCGTTCGCAGGTCAGCCTCGGGGATCTCCTCCGCAGCCGGGGAGTCGACGAACAGCAGGCCGGGGTGCCGTCCGACTCCGTCGCTGTGCCCGATTTCGATCAGCGCGATGGCAGCAGCGAGCTTAATTCTCAGCTTCTCACCGTTGGTCAGCCCGCTGTAGCCCGTGACGGCGCCACCCTTCTCCACGTCCATGTTGCCGTTGCCTTTGAGGGTCACCGCGATGATGTTGGTGGACCCAAACTCGCGGGCGAGGCGGGCGATCGCCAGCGATACGGCTCCCAGAAGGGGATCCTGATCCTCCTTGACCCACTTCTTCGTCAGCTTCGAGGCGGTCTCAAGGACAAAATGATCTTCGCCGTCGATCGACGATGACGGCTGGGGACCCGCCACCTCCCGCAACGCTTCCAAGGCGCTTTCTGCCCGGGCCAGCTCGATTTCAGCCTGCAGTCGAGCGCGAGCGGAGCCTAGGCTACTGCGGCCTCGCTGCGCCGCGTTCTGCGCATCGAGCCGGGACTGGTCAGCCTCACGGAACTCGCCTTCGAGCTGGTGGATATCTGCTTTGGCCTCCGCGACAGCCGCCTGGAGCGCTTCTAAGGGGTCAACCGGCTCCTCAACCTCGTTCTCTGCGGCGACCGCAGAGGCCGCCTCGTCAGGGTCCGCAGGAAGTTTGAGTCCGTTCTTGCACATCGAGCACTCGTGGGCCGTCACCTCAGCCGCGTACCGCGCCGCAGTCACTTCCGCCGCACACCGGGGACATGCTGTTGGTGTCATCCCGTTGAACAATCGGCGCGCTACAGCGTCCTCCTCGGCCGCCTGCCGACTCATCTGCTCGGTACGCAACTGCTCCTGAGCCGCTAAGAGCGCGGAACGGGCAAGCATGAGCTGCATTGACAGTTCGTGAGCCTCCTGCGCTCGCGCAGAGGCATCCGAGGCGAACGCGAAGACTGAATCCACATCAGGCTCCGTCGGGTCGAACGCCTCCAGGGCCGCCTGCGCCTCGCGGACACGATTTTCTGCCTGCTCCAAAGCTGACGTGGTCACGGATGCCGCTGCTCGACGCTTTTCCACGAGGACTTCGCGCTTGAAGTCAGCCGCGTTCAACGCGGTCGCGACCTGCGCATCGATCGCAGCCCATCTCGTGCCGACAAACATCTGCAGGATCCGAGTCTTCAAGGTGCTTTCATTACCGACGATCGGGTCAAGTTTGTCAGCGTGAACGGTCAAAGCAGCAGCGTACGACGGCCAAGCATGCTCCGTCTCGGCCCCCTTGGAGAACACCGAGATGGCATCAAGGCGCAGCCGGTCGAGCATCACCGATCCCATCAACGACTCGAACTCAACGTGCCCGGAGAAGGACCCCAGGACTGCAAGGCCCGATATGGTCTTCTGCGTGACGGTGCCCGTCGGCATCCCGTCGCGCACGTCAAACTCGACGAACAGCGGCACCTCGTCCACGTGGAACTCCGCAGAGACATGGTCAACCCATGACTCGACGTCTGCCTGCAAATGGCTGCGCCCTGTCAACGCCCACATGGCGAAGTGCAGGACCGACGACTTTCCTCGCAGGTTTGCCTCACTACCCACACCGTTGACGCCGTCTCCGGGCTGCCAATCCAGGTTGATGGGTGCCGTCTTCATGTCCGCCGCCGGCGTTTCGTCCTTCGGTGTCTCCGAGTACAGCTTCTCCCCAGTGACCCGTACTCGCCGGACGCGAAGCCGAGCGGGGACGCCACGAGACGCCGTCGAGGAGACACCGGCGTCGAGCAAGATTCTCTCGATGCGGGACTGGTCGATCGGCTTTCCCCGGCGCGCAAGGTCCTGAGCGACGGCGTCCCCGAGTTTGGTCATTTCTGTCCTCCTGCTACGGGAGCCAACGACCCGCCGACCGCGGCTTTGAACGCTTCGAGCCGCCCGCGTACGGCAGAGTGGATGGGCGCGATGTTCACCCCGAGCTTCGTGCGCGCGTACTCCGCCTGCTGGTACTGCCGCTGCTTTAGGCTGCTCCCGTTGTCAGTGCCCGCGACGAGGGCGACCAGCTTCGCCTGCTCGGTGTACCAGGACAACACCCTTTCCTGCGCCAGATCTGCGGCCGCAGCCCGCCCCGCATCGGTCAGGAAGAACTGGCTGCGCGCTGTCCTCTGCACCCCACCCATCCGCCGAACCAGCGCTAGGCCGTAGGCGCTGAGCACGGAGAATGCGTCATCGATCGCTTCGTAGGCACCGTGGTGCCATCGCGGCATGGGATACCAGTGCAGGTCTGGCTCTGGACTGTTGAGCAGGTGCTCGACCACGCTCAGGTAGTTCACCGGCAGGTCGTGGTCCTCCACCTTCGTGAGCAACTCGCCAGCCAGGTAGTCCGGGTTTCGTAACCAGAAGTCCAAGGCTTGCAGCCGCAGCTCTGCTCGAATGACCGCGATAGCTTCCGGCGGGTCGCTAGCCTTAACCGGCTCGCCGCATTCGCTCAGGATGGCCAGAAGCCGGATTGCGTGCTGCATCACAGTTGCTTCCGGGCGAACCGCTGAGCCGCCCACCACCGGCTGTGTCATGGCTACATCCGAACCCACGCCTCGCGTCATGCCGCCGACGCCTGCCTCTCGCGCAAGCGCCGAAGCCCGCGATGCTGGCTGTGTAGCGGGACGAACGACAGCGGGGACGACTTCAAGTTCAGGAACCACGAGTTGTTGCCACCGCCGACGGCGTCGTCATGCTGGTCATCAAGGTCGGTGACGCCCGAGCGGCTCCCGCGCTCCTGAAAGCTCCATGGCGGTCCGACGAGGATCCTGCCCGGCAAAATTGCGGGCGGGTACTCGACGCCTACTAATCCAACGATGTTGGCATCCTCAACCCCCATGTTCAGAGCATACGATGACCTTGCGTTGCCGCGTCTCCACCGAGTGTTCATCATCGTAGAGTTGGTCGGTCAACAAGATGCCTGAGCTGCTCCGACGTCAGCGCCATAGTGCGCTGCGACTGCGGGGAAGTACGGTACGTGCCGCAGACGCCGCATCGACGTGACGACGCTGAATCTCGAACCGGAGGGGCGGTGCGTCTAACCTCCGCCCTGGTGCGGATCGGGCGGACTGAAGATGGCTTTCTGGGCCGCATAGGCGAGGGTGACTTGGGCGGTGGCGGGTGCTCCGAGCCTGTTCCAGTAAAAGATCACGTGCGATGCGGTACCGGTCGTGGGCCACGCGTGAGCCAGCCCCTCTCCCGTTGGCGGTGCAAGGCTGCCCCGGCGTTCTCGAATGCGGCATGCCAGTCACCGGTGGTGCGAGGTGCGCCGACCATCAGGCGCCGAACGTCTCTGGTGAAGCTCTCCGGAGTGCGGGCATCAACTGCAGGAGCCTGGCCGAGGTGTGCTGCGCGGTGCTGGACGAACTGTGCCTAGACGTCGCCCTTACCCGTAATGGTTTAGCGCTGCTGCACGCATCGTCGAGGTGTAGACCGACCTTGAGCCCTATCGGTGCGAGCCCGAGATCCGCAAGTTCGACCAGTACGTGCGTCACCGACTACCGCTAGCCGCTGTGTAACCCCCGTCGATCGTTGGCGGCATCCGCCATTACCGAGCGGTAGTGAGCCAGCTCTGCCTCCAGCGCCGCGCCCGCTTGACGGGACGACGCAACAAAGTGGCCGACATGGGGAAGGAGCAACAACTCGGGCACCATGCCGAGAGACGTCAACTCGTTGGCGAGTTCGCGTACATCCTCGACCACGGCCACCTCGTCGGCGGTGCCGTGAATGAGCAGCACCGGCCGTTGGACATCGGCGGCACAGACCGGGCCGGCACCACCTCGCAGCCGCATCGCGTGCGCCCGTTGGAACCGGGGCACCGTCTCCGCCCACCGGTCAGGATCAACGATCGCCGACACAGCGGTGACAGCAGCGAACGGGCCGTCCTGTGCCACCGCGTGCAACGCGGTGTATCCGCCGGCGCTGGCACCACGGATGAACACCTGCCCCGGCACCGCCCACCCCGTCGAGAGCAGGTGCACCGCCACCGCCGCGCAGTCATCGACATCGTCCAGGCCCCACCGGCCGTACAGCGATTCCCGAAACACCCGGCCGTACCCCGTGCTACCCAGGTAGTCGACATCAACGACGGCGAACCCACGACTGGTAAAGAACTGCGCCTGCCAGTCCAGGCGCAGCAGGCAGGAGGCGGTAGGACCAGGATGAGCGCGTACGATCACCGGTGCCCGCCAGTCCGCCGCCGCGCTCGTCGGCGGATACACCAGGGCAACCACCTCCCGACCATTGGCCACTGGAACGCGCAGCTCCGTCGGCACCGATACTCGCGCCCCGTCGAGTCCGGCGTGCTCCGACGTGGCAAGCACCTCCACCTGAGGATCGGCGTCAGCCAGGTCGATCAGCGCCACCTGCGGGGCCGCAGTCGGTGATGATCCGATCAACGCCACCGTCGTCCCTTGCACGGCCAGGTACGGCTTGAGCGACGTGTACGGGAGGTCGACCGGGCGGACAGCGCCGCCGGGCTCAATGATGACGAGTCGGTGTCGCGGCCCCTCCTGAACCGCCACGACGATCCGACCGTCGTCGAGGAAGCCGTAAGACGCGTAACCCAGTTCCCATGGCTCCGCGGCGCACTCACCCGCGATCGGCGCCACCGCCTCCACCTTGAGCCCGTTCCACCGGTAGAGGTTCCACCAGCCATTGCGGTCCGACACAAAGTACAACGCCCCGTCGGGTCCCCACCGCGGCTCCACCGCAGACTCACCCGGACCACCGGCCAATCTCACTGCGCTCTCGACCGAACCACGCGGCGGGTAGGAGGCCACCCACACCTCACACGCGTCCCAGGGCATATCGCGCTCGCTCCACGCGGTCCAGGCCAACCAATCCGGACTCGGCCGAGGGGCACCGAGAAACCCCCGCGACAGGGCAAGAGTCCGTACCTGCGGAGCCCCGGTGAGCGACACCGCGACGAGTTCGTCACCCTGCTCCGACTCGCGCACAGCCAGCAACTCACCGTCGCCGATCGTCAGGTCACCGAAGGATCCATGGCTGACCAATTCGAGTTCATCGCCGTGACGGCGGCTCCGGTAGAGGCCATCTCGGCCGACGCACCACAACGTCCCCTCGGCGACAGCGAACGACCCGCCTCCGTACGCGTGAACGCCGCTGGCGACATCGAAGCCCTTCGGACTGACATCACGCTTGCCCTCGCCGGACCGCCACCGTGTAACCGTCGTACCCCCGCCGACGTCGGGACGAGCCTCCAACCAGTACAGGCCGTCACCACCGGTACGAGGTTGGTCATAGCTCACAGAGGCGCGGACGGCGTCGTTGACCGACACTTCAGCGATCCTGTCGCCCAGGCTCACAGGTCCTCCTCGAACAACTTCCACGCGGGTCGGTGTCAGGTCAAGGCCGAGCTTCTCCCGGCACTCCCGGATTCTGGCCTGGTACGGAGACTCGTCAGCCTCGATCCAGCCGCCGGGGATCTCCCATTGCGCCTTGTAGGCCGGTTCGACCAGCTAAACCCGCTCGTCGCCATCGGTGATCAGCAGTCCAGCTGTCATCAGCTTGCGAGGCAGGCTGGCGGTAGCGTCCGACGCTCGGAGGGCATGCAGGGACCGGACACCGACCGGTCGACGCGCCCGCAGTGACGTGCGCCGACATTGTCGGCAAATGCCGATATAAGACTCCGACAAAACTTCGACATTGTGGTCCTGCCACGGGCTGCCGCCGCTACCGACAATGGGAACCTGACGATGCTGCCCGATCTCGCAGCGGCCGTCGACGGCGCCGGTGCTCGCTCAGATGCTCGGCGCTGCACGGCCGACCCGGAACGATTTCACAGGCAGCAGCTATCGTCTGCACACATCGTGACCGCACGTCTGCAGTAGACCGGGGGGTTAACAGCGATGGCTGACAGCGACGAGACGAAGGCGGCCCGCCGCGAGCTCGGCCGCCGACTCGCGCAGTTGCGCAGGGCTGGCGGTCACACCCAGCACGACTTGGCGCGGCTCGTGCAGTACGGCCGCAGCTCCGTGGCGAACACGGAGACCGGTCACCAGCACCCGGACCGTGCCTTCTGGGCGCGCTGCGACACCGTGCTGCAGGCCGGTGGCATGCTCGTCAGGGAGTACGACCGCATCACCGAGCTGAACCGTCAACGACAACGCTCATCGGCGATCCAGGAGGCCAAGAGCGCGTCGGGGCTGGCGACGCCGACCGATGCTGGCCGCGACGATTTTGGAGCGAATGGCGGTGCTGTTCTGTGGGAACGCGAGGACCGCATCGATGCCCGCCGGCTGGCATTGAAGTCTTCCGTCGATGACAACATTCGTCTCGCGTATCTGGAGAACGAGGTCCGCCAGGCAATCGCCGACAACGAGCGTCTCACCCCGGTAATCCTCATAGCGCGTATGCGACCGCTGCGCTCCTACGTCGACCAGCTCATGGAAGGCCGGCAGCACCCACCGCAGCGCGCCCGGCTCTACGCCGTCGCCGCTCACCTATCCGGACTTCTCGGCGCACTCGCCCTTGACCTCGGCGTCTTCGGTGCGGCTCACGCCTATGCCGCCGAAGCGTTCGACCTCGCCGAGGCTGCCGAGCAGTCCGAGGCGCAAGCCTGGGCACGGGCCACGCAAAGCCTGATCGCCTTCTACGCCGGTGACTACCATGACGCCCTGGCCTACGCCCAGGACGGCCTGCGGCGTGGCGGCACCAGCGGGCACCGCATCCGCCTCACGATAAACGGTCAGGCGCGAGCCCTCGCCCGACTCGGAGACCGGTACGGCGTCGACCGCGCCGTCGACCACGCGTTCACCATGCTGTCCGACTACCCGGCCGGCTCGTCGGTCAGCGCTAGCCTCGCCCTCGGCCCGTATTGCCCGGCCAGGACCGCGGCCAACGCGGCGACCGCCTACCTGGCGCTCGGCCGCACCGCGGGCGTCACCAACCATCTCACCACCGCAATCACCGCGTTCGACACCGCAGGGTTGGCTGGCCCGCGTGCACTCTGCCGCCTCGACCTGGCCGCCGCGCACCTGCACGCCAACAGCCCCGACCCCGAGGAAGCAGGCGCACTGGCGGTGGAGGCGCTCACCCTCACCGCGGACCAGCGTTTCGAATCGGTCAGCCAACGCGCCCGTCAGTTCCTCGCGGTTGCCCACCCCTTCGCTTGCCACCCGCAGCTACGGCACGTCGCCGACCTGCTCGCCGACCGCACACAGGTCGCTGACACCGGGCAGGCCGCTCTAACATCGCTGTCATGAGCAGCCGGGAACTGGCCAGCCAGCATCAGCGCTGGACCGCCTACCAGGACCTGCCCAAACTCACCAACCACTGGTACTGGCGCCCGGGCTGGCGGGCCGACCGCCAGTTCTACACCTGGCACCTCACCTTCGAACATCAACCTGAACTCCATCACCTCGTCGCCGACCTGCAACGTCAACTCGCTCTGCCCGGACTGGACCTGGTGCCGCTCGACGGGCTTCACCTGACCATGCAAGGTCTCGGCTTCACTGACGAGGTCACCAACACCGACGTCGCAGCGGTAGTTGCCGAGACTCGCCGACGCTGCGCCGGCCTGCCGCCGCTGGAGTTGTCGCTCGGGCCGGTCGACCCCGACGCCGAAGGAATCGGCTTGCTCGTCCGTCCCTGGGACCGCCTCGAACATCTCCGCGCCACCATCCGAGGTGCCATCGGCGCGGTATGGCAGACCGTGCCGGAGGCCTCAGATGGATTTCGGCCACATGTGACGATCGCCTACAGCGGCGGTCAGGCACCGACCGGACCAATCCGCACCCGCCTTAACGACCTCCGCCACCAGCAACCCGCCCGGGTGACCATCCGACAAGCATCGTTGATTGCGCTACGTCGAGAACACCGCAGCTACCGGTGGACAACAGTGGCGACTACGCCCCTTGACGCGTGAGGCGTTCGACGCGGGCGGCGAGAAGCCGTGGCAGCACGGGGCGATGAAGTCGACCCGGGGACAGGTCGGACCCGGCGGCATTCGAGGAGACGAACCAATGGGCGCATGCAGGTTGCACCGTTCGGTGACCCGCACCAACGCCTTGCGCCCGTCGCCTCCGACGGAGGTGCGGAAGTAGCAGGACGAGCCGTCGGTGTCGACGACAAGGCGCTTCACGAGGACCTTCCTGCAGTAGGTGATGGGCGGCTGGCGCTGATAGGCGAAGGTGTCCCGAGCAGGTCCAGTGCGCCCTGGAGTTGCCGGAGGACGACTTGGGTATGGCGCCGATCGGCGGAGGCAGGGTGGTGGCCAGCGGCGGCGGTAGTCAGCAGCCACCAGGCTGCCCACACCCGATGCCAGCCCAGCGCCCATCGGGCAGCGGGAAGCCCGCCCCGGTCGGCTTCGGCATCGGGGTGGCCGCCTGCTGCGACGTAGGCGTGGATGAGTTTGCCGAGGAGTCGGGGTTCGGTTGGTCTGCGGGTGCCGAACCAGGTGGCCAGGTCGAGTAGGCCCGGTCCGGTGAACGCCTTGGCCCAGTCAACGAGGCGGCAGCCAGTGCGGCTGACGTGCAGCGACGTGCGGTGGAATTCGCCGTGGCACAGCCCGAACGGTGGTCGCTCGGCACCGTCGGCTCTGTGTCGTGCGGTGGCAGCGAGTCGCTGCAGCACCGCTTCAATCCCTTCCGCATCGTGGGTGAAGCGCCCTTGCCGACGGAGCTCGTCTAACGCGTCCAGACCTTGCCCCGGTAGCTGCGCCAAGCTCCCTTCGTCGAAGGTCGGGAGGTTGCGGATACCGGCAGTGGCGTGAGCCCATTGGGCCGTGGCGGCAGCCTCCGCGAGCGTCACGGTCCGGCTCGGCTCGCCAAGGTCCTCCATCAGCATGCCCAGACCATTAGGGCGCATTGTGTAGCCGTTCAGCAGCGGGACTGGGGCTTGCTGGTTGTTGAGCGCGCAAAGGACGGTCGCTTCGCCGGTGAACGGTGCGGCGGTTATCTTGCAGATCAGGCTGCTGCCATCGGGGAAGAACCAGCGCTCGACCGAGGACAGCTCCCATGTCTGGATGATGTGTCGCCGCGTCGGTACCCGCCGCGATGCGGCGAGCAGGTCACCTCGTAGCTGCGTGCAGAGCTGATCATCGAGCATGGCGCTGCTCACCGCGCACCCACGCCCTGCGCACAAGCAGTGGCGCGCTCGAGCGGCGTGAGGGCGGTGTGGAGGTGCGCCGACATGCTGGCTGGCAGCCGAGGATGTGCGGCGCGTTGGTAGGCCCGGAAGTACGGCAGTAGTCCGCGTAGCGCCGCGCGCCGGTCAAAGAAGTCCGATGCATTGCCGGTGCTCTGGGCCCGGCGTAGCAGCGAGGTCAGCGCGACGATTTTGTCGGCGGTCGAGGCGAGAAGGACGGGCTGGTCGTCGACGCGGATGGGCGGGTCGGGTTCATCAAGGGCGCGGTGTTCGGCCTGAAGGGCAGCGATGATCCGGGCGACCTCGCTCCCGTAGTTGGCGGTGAGGATCTGGTAGATGTCTGTGTCTGTCGGGGCGAATTCCGGTGCGTCGTGCAGGAGCGCGGCGACGATGACGTCCTGTCCTGGGGCGGGGACGTGTTGCCCGATGGTCACTGCGACGCGCAGCGCGTGGACCAGGGCTGGTCGGTCGTCGATGGTGTGCCCCGCGCACCACGTTCGAGTGTCGCGGAGGGCGCGTTCGATCGCGGCGGGGCGGGGAGGCGATAAGACCGTCATACCCTGGTACCTCCTGATTGCCGTACGATCGGCGGCATGCCGGGGCCCCTTCCGCAATGGTGTGAACAGACCTGCGTGGTGTGTCCGGCTCAGCAGCTCGGGCCGGGCCAGTTCGATGTCGTCGACCGGCCGGGACCCGAATTCGCGTACCGACCTGACCTTGGGTGGCGGGCAACCGCGGACGGAGTCGCCGTTTGCGTTCATCCGTTCCGGGTGGGCCTTCCCGCCGGCCGGTACGCCTCGGACGGGGAACTGGTCCCCGATCAGGCGCCCCGACCGGCGCCTACGGCGGCGGCGCTGGAGTTGCCCGCCGACGTGGTCGATCTGGATGGTTGGCTCGTAGCCGTCTTGCGGCAGGCACCCGCCGAAGGGATCTTCGCCACTGTTGCCCGCGCCGAGCGGCTGGCCGCCGAACGGTTCGGAGCGAAAGAAGCGGTGACGGCCCTGCGGCGGGTGCTGTCGGTGGAGTTGGCTAACCGCTGACCCCGGCGGCGAGCCGCTCGTTCCGGTCGAAGTCGAAGTCGTGGCTGCGTCCATCCCGGCCGAGGCCGGCCGCCTGGTAGCGCTCGTTGAGCAGCCCGAGACGTCGATTCACCTCGGCCGAGTCCAGCCAGTACCGCAGTGGTTGCTCTCCCCACCCGGCGGCGGCGTAGTAGGCGTCGGTGATGCCGCCGCGGGTGTAGGTGAACTGCTCCAACTCGGTGGCATGGGGGAAGGTGACGCCCAAGTCGCTCTGCAGGCGCGTCATCAGCGTGAACTGGGCCAGCACGGCGTGGATCATCTCGTCCACCGGCGCCGGCACCAGAAGTTCAGCGGCACGCTCGTCGCCGCCGGAAAGATCGAACACGGCAGCTTTGAGCGCCAGCACGCGCAGCGCTTCGTCCAGCAGCGGCGCGGCATCGCGCTCCAGCGACCAACGGCTGATTGCCGGGTAGCCGGTGAATGTGGCCCAGCACGTGGAGTACTTCATCGACGAGCTCTTCAGCCGGCCGTAGACCGGGTGCGCCTGCATCTTGTCGAGGATCTCGGCGGCCCGACGGCCGACCTCTCCGACCTCCGGCATGGATGAAATGGTCATGGTGCATGCCCTCCCATGGGGTCGTGGACACGGCAGACCGTCACGCCGCATCGCGGCTGCGGTCCCTCATCGCCAGCGACGTCGACGCGGGCGCTGACTCAAACATCAGAAGTCGTCGGTGGCCGTGTCGATAAGGGCTGCCGTTCATCTCCGACAATTCGCTGACATGTATCTACGGCGGATGTTGGCGATGCCGGGATTGTCAGTGGATTGTCAGAACCCCCTGGCAGGACTGGCCGACATTGATCAATTTCGTCTTAGGTCGCTCTATGCCGGCGTCATCGCCGCCGCTGCGCTGTAGTCACCAGCCAGCGATGCCAACTCACCGAGGGAAGGTGGCGGTGCCTGTTGCCAGGAGGCTCATGCTCCTGCTGATCCCACCGCTGGTGGCGCATTCGGTCATCGCGCCGCAACTGCTGGCGTCGATCGGCCGGCAACTCTCCCGCCGACGGGCCTGTCCACGAGCAGGTGCATCGATGGCCTGCTTCACTCGGTCGGCGTATTTGGCAGACGCAATATTCCAATCACTGATTATTGAAACCCGCGGAGGAATTTGTGTACGAGCAGGATTTGGCCCGCTATGGATACCGCCAGGAGTTGTCTCGTCAGTTGCGGTTCCGGGATCTGGTCGCGTACGGGTTGGTCTACATGGTGCCGATCGCGCCGATGGCGATCTTCGGCAACGTGTACGCCGGCTCCGGCGGGATGGTCGCCCTGGCGTACGCGGTCGGTGTGGTGGCGTTGGTGTTCACGGCGTTCTCGTACGCACAGATGGTGAAGGCGTTCCCGATGTCGGGCAGCGTCTACAACTACGCCGGCCGCGGCATCAGCCCGCCGGTCGGGTTCCTCGCCGGCTGGGTGATCCTCCTCGACTACGTCCTCGTCCCGGGGCTGCTGTACCTGGTGGCATCGGTGGCGATGCACGCCACGGTCCCGGCGGTGCCGGTGTGGCTGTGGCTCCTCGGCTTCGTCGCAGTGAACACGATCGTCAACTCGGTCGGGATCCGCCTGACGGCGGCCGTCACCCGGGTGATGCTCGTCGGCGAACTGATCGTCCTGGCGGTCTTCCTGGCCGTCGCCGGCTGGGCCCTCGCCTCGGGTAGGGGCCGGTTCAGCTGGGACGCCTTCTACAACGCCGACACCTTCACCTGGTCGCTGGTGGCGGGGGCGGTGTCGATCGCCGTGCTGTCCTTCCTCGGCTTCGACGGGATCTCCATGCTGGCGGAGGAGACCAGGGACGGTTCCCGTCAGATCGGCCGCGCCATGGCCGCCGTCCTGATCCTGGCGGGGGTGCTGTTCATCGCGCAGACGTGGCTGGCGGCGATGCTCGTCCCCGACCCCGGCGTGCTTCTTGCGGAGGGTGATCCGAACGGCACTGCCTTCTATGACGCCGCCGCCGTGGCCGGCGGGGGCTGGCTGGCGACGGTGTGCGCGGTGGCCACGGCGATTGCGTGGGGGTTGCCGAACTCGATGGTCGCGCAGGTCGCGACGTCTCGGCTGCTGTACGCGATGGCCCGGGACCGGCAGCTGCCGGCGTTCCTGGCGAAGGTGTCGATCCGTCGAAACGTGCCGATCAAGGCGACGCTGCTCACCGGCGCGGTGTCCCTGGCGCTGGGCCTGTACATGGCCACCCGGGCGGATGGAATCACCCTGCTGTCGTCGCTGATCAATTTCGGGGCGATGGTCGCGTTCCTGGTCCTGCACGTCTCGGTCGTGGTGCATCACCTCATCCGGGAGCGCAGCGGGAACTGGTGGGCGCACCTGGTCATGCCCGCGGTCGGCTTCGCCATCTTGGTGTGGGTGGTCGTCAACGCCAACATCGCCGCCCAGCGCCTCGGCCTGGCGTGGCTCGCCCTCGGCATCATCGTCCTGGCCGGCTTGTACCTGTCGGGCCGCCGGCCGGCACTGTCGGGGTTGGCGCCCGCGCAGCCGCAGGCGCGTCACGTGGAGCGGGTGTGACCGGCATGGAGACGTTTACCTACCGGCCCGCCCGAGATGAGCTGGCGTACACCTTCGGCGGTCGGATGCCGGTGGCGCACGTGCGCGGCGGGGACGTGTTCACCGTCGTGACGGAGGACTGCTTCGGTGGTCTCGTGAGGGGGCCGGCGGACCTGCCGTCGCAGGTGTGTCGCCTGCCGTACCTCAATCCGGTGTCCGGGCCGTTCTTCGTCGAGGACGCCGAGCCCGGCGACACCCTCGCCGTCCACCTCGCCGCCATCACCCCGACCCGGGACTGGGGCGTGTCCTCGACGTTCCCGCACTTCGGGGCACTGACCTCCACCACCCACACCGCCACCCTGCAGCCTCCGCTGGAGGAGCGGGTGTGGGTGTACGGCATCGACCGGCAGGCCGGGACCGTACGGTTTCAGGCCACGCGCAGCGACCACAGCGTGGACCTGCCGCTGGACGCGATGATCGGCACGATTGGTGTCGCCCCCGGCGGGTTCGAGGCCCGATCCACACTCGTGCCCGACACCCACGGCGGGAACCTCGACACCCCGCACCTGCGCGCCGGCACCACCCTCTACCTCGGGGTGAATGTCCACGGGGCGATGCTGGCCCTCGGCGACGGGCACGCCCGCCAGGGCGAGGGCGAGGCCTGCGGCGTCGGCGTGGAGATTGCCACGACCACCACCCTCGCCATCGACGTCATCAAAGGCGTCAGCACGCGGTGGCCGCGGTTGGAGACCGACCGGGACATCCTGACGATCGGGTGCGCCCGTCCATTGGAGGACGCTTACCGCATCGCCCAGCACGACCTCGTCGGCTGGGCCAGCGCCCTGACCGGCTTGGAAATCCTGGACGCGTATCAGCTCGTGTCGCAGGCGGGGCGGGCGCCGATCGGCAATGTGTGCGACCCCAACTACACCGTCGTCGCCGCCGTCGACAAAACCCTGCTCCCCGCCCCCGGACCCGCCTATGGCGGGGCGCACGAGCGGCTGCGGCGGCTCACCGCTGGGCTGCGGTAGGAGCCCTCGAATGACTGCGTCGATCCCGCGCCTGCCGCTGCGCGATGACCTGTTCCTCCTCGGCCACGACGACGACACCGGACACCTCCACGTGCACCGGCAAACCCTCGCACTCGGGCTCGCGGGCGCGGTCCTGATCGACTTGTACCTGGCCGGGCGGGTGACCCTCGACCCGAACGACGACACCCGCCCGGCCAGCCACCAACGGATACACCCGCACGTCGACCGGCCAGTCGGGGACCTGATCGCCGACGCCGCGACCGCCACCATCCGCCACACCCACCCAC